>PLGI01000044.1 GCA_003139775.1 Syntrophaceae bacterium
CGGAGGCTCACGGATTCCGTTAAAGCAACAACGCCGTGCTTGACCATGTGATAGAGGTCGGCATTCGGAGAAACTACTAAACCGGCGGCGCTCGCCACGTTAACGATGTGGCAAGGGATCTTTTGCTCAAGCATGATAGGGATAAAAACCCGCATGCCATACACCACGCTCATCAGGTCTGATTCCACGATGTACCGGATATCCCTGAGGGGAAGCTTCCACATTCTTCCCGAGAACCCCACTCCGGCATTGTTGAAGAGGATATCCACACTGGAGAATCTATCCAGCGTTTTTTGCGCCAGCATTTCGATCTGATCATATTCCGTAACATCCAACTCAACGGCAATAACATCGCCATCCATGGCGGCCAGGTTCTTTTCCACCTCCAGAAGAGGCTTTTTGTCAATATCGGCAAGCACAACTTTCATGCCCCGGCGAACGGCTTCTTGCGCATATTCAACACCCAAACCATGAGCGGCTCCAGTTATAATGGCTACTTTATCTTTGAATTCTTTCATTCGTTCTATCCTTCTTTCTTGTTATTGTAAGAAAAACGCCCGGTCAAATCCGGCGTAGACTGCCGTACCGATCTTTCCCGGCTTGTCCGCATCGCCAATAACGATAACCTTGTCGAAATTTGCCTGCAACTCGGGCAGAAAATCATTTCTGGATTGGGCGCCGATTGAAAGAACCAGGGAATCCATCTCTATGTCCTTGAAACTGCGAAGGACATCATTATAAACTTGGATGCTTTTCTTATCGATCCGAATTATATTTTCTCCCGTGATAAACTGAACATTATACTTTTTGAGGCGCGGCATCAGGTCATCCATGAGGATGGGCTGAATATTCGGACCGATTTGCTTGAGGACCTCGACGACCGTGACGGCATTTCCCTTTTCAGCTAGATATTCAACGGTTTCCAGACCCGTTAGTCCCGATCCGAGCACGATGACTTTCTGTCCTTCGAGCACGGCCTGATGTCGAAGTATCTGTTCAACCGTATAAACATTTTTTCCATCGATACCAGGGACCGGCGGAATCTTCGGTGTTGCGCCGGTGGCAAGGAATACCGCATAAGGTTCCAAGGTCTTGATGTCCTTGATGGTTGGAGTGGTATTCAATCTCATATCGACTCCTGCTGTTTCGAGTTGGTGCCGCATGGCGTCAATCATCCACTTTACTTTGTCTTTTTTGGGAAGGGCCGAAGCAAAGAACACCTGTCCACCCAGATCTGCCGTTTTTTCGAATAAGACAGGACTAAACCCACGTATAGCCAAAACGCTGGCGGCTTCCATGCCGGCAGGGCCTCCTCCTATAACGACCACTTTGCGGGAATTTCCGTTCTTCTCAAATTCTTTATAAATAAGTTCCCTGCCCATGCGCGGGTTGACGGCACATTTCAGAACCCTACCCACAGTCATCTCTTCCCAGCAATATAGGCAGGAAATGCAGTGACGGATTTCCTTTTCTCGACCCTCGTAAGTCTTTTTACCCCATTCCGGATCCGCAAGATGGGCGCGTCCAAGGGCTACAAAATCACAGTCCCCTTCGGCGATCGCCTTTTCCGCAATCTCCGGATGACGGATAACGCCGACACCGATGACCGGGATCTTAACGGCCCCTTTAACAGCACGTGCCAAATAGAGCCGCCAACCCTCGTCAAATGACATGGGTTCCACAGCAGGTAAAAGGCTGTCATAGGCCCCGGAGGATACATTGATGACAGCGATACCAATACTTTCCAGATATCGCGCAATCTTAACGCCTTCTTCCAATACAATGCCGCCATCCATGAATTCCTCGGCGGAAATCCGGACACTAATCGGAAAGTCGGGCCCGCAGATCATTTGAATACCGTTAATGATCGACGTTACAAAACGCATCCGGTTGGGAAAAGAGCCGCCGTATTTATCAATGCGGTGATTGGTAAGGGGGCTGAGGAATTGATTAATCAGATAGCCATGAGCGCCATGTATTTCAACCCCGTCTATTCCTGCCAACTGGGCCAGCCGCGCCCCCTTGACGAATTTGCCGACCATTTGATCGACTTCCTCCGTGGTCATGGGCCTTGGTTTGACGCCGATGCGTTTGCACATCACATCACTTGGAGCTATCAGCTCCTTGTGCGTGTTATATTCCGGATTTCCCTCCGCCCCTGGATGCTGAAGCTGAACAAAGATCTTGGCCTCATGGCGATGGACTGCTTCCGCCAGCTTTTCCAAAGAGATGATATGTTCGGGATCAGTTGCCCCAAGCTGGTTTCGGGTTCCTATGCCGGTTTGATTATCTATACGGGTAATCTCGGTAATCACTAATCCGGCACCACCTGCGGATCTTTCTTCAAAGTACCGGATCATTTCCGGTGTCGCCTCACCAGTTGTTGCTGCAAGTGTCGAATCCATGGCCGGCATGACAATACGGTTGCGGATTTCCAGCCTACCGATATGCCCCTTTTCAAACAGATGCGTGTATTTCATGATAAGTCTCCTAACATTCCTTTTCTTTGCACAAAAATATCCATCACCTTAAAGGTAGTCTTTGTCCCCTGTGCAACCAGGGCTATATTAATTTTTCTAAGATAGTGCCACTGAGCAGCTTATGAATAATATTTTCTCCAGGGAGTGGACGACCGCTGTACATTGTTTTAGCCGCTGCCACCAGGACACGAATATCAAACCGCGAGGGATAAACCGGAATGACTTGTTTTTCAAGGTTAAGCAGCTTATACACCGCCATTGTTGCCGATCGCACAGAGTATTCTACGGTGAATACACAATCGTCCGGAACTTCGGCAAACTGACCGAGAAATGCAAAGTTTGTACTTCCCTCGGGAATAACCTCAGGACGGTCGCCCTTAACGCGAGGCATAAACAGACTCGTAATATACGGCATCATACAGGGAATAACATTCACCGTTTTTAAAATCTCAGGAATTTTATCCTTTAGACCCATGTGATACAGCAGCTCGGTAACAAGCTCTTCACCGGTACAGTCACTCATTTTCTTTTTTACATAATCACCGACGTTATCCGGGAAAAGGCCGTATGCCCAGTTAATCAATACATCCTTTGGCTGATTGATAAAATGGGGCTGTTTGGAAAGGGACCAGCTCATCAGCCAGCTTGAGTCTTTAATGGTGACAATACCTCCCATGCCTGGGTCTCTATCCGTTAATTCCTTCAGGTATTTACCCATAAAGGGATCCTTGAAGGTCATGGTGAAGGATAACCATTTTGTCTGATCAATGTGGTCGCAAAATACCTCAGGATGACCAAAGACAGGATCCTTCGCAGCAATGTTCTTCCATAAATTCCAGCAGCCGCGGTTTTCTGTATCTCTATTTAAAACAGCAGGTGCGTGCATACTGCCCAGTGTAGAATTCTCTGTTATGGAGCCGTTGATTACAAACACTAAAGTATCTTTATCAACAGGTATTTTTTCCGACTTACCATTTCGGAGCAGATGAATACCGGTTACCGTTTTTTGTTTGTCAGCTATGCGAAAATCTAGATCAGTCACCTGAGCATGAAGATCAAAGTTTACATTATACTTCTTAAGCCAGGTAATTAAAGGGAGTATCATCGAATCATACTGATTATATTCCGTATGAAGAATTCCTTTAAGCTGGTTCATGCCGGGAAGCAGGTGCATAAAGCGCTGCATATAACGCTTCATTTCAAGAACACTGTGCCAGTTTTCAAAAGCAAACATGGAGCGCCAGAAATACCACATGTTTGTTTCGAAGTAGGATGGGTCGAAAAACTGCTCAATGGTCGCCGCCCCAAGAATCTCCTCCGTGGCAAGCAGCAGCTTTGTGAGCTGTTCAATATGCAGATCAGACAGTCCTAATGTTAAAAAGTCCGCCTTTTTACCACATTTATGAATCAAACGGCAGTGAGATTCGACAGGTTCTGCAAGGTTCAGCTCACGAAATTCATCCAAAACCGTTCTTTTAGAGTCATTCAGTGATGGGATGAAGCTGTATAAATCCCATGTGCATTCATAATGCTCCTCAAGTTCTCTTCCACCACGAATACTGTATCCCTTTTCGGCATCCCCGGCTCCATCCATGGCGCCGCCCAAAATGTCGGATTCTTCTAAAATTGTAATTTTTTTACCGTCCATATGTCCATCACGGATCATATAAGCCGCCGCTGCAAGAGATGCGATCCCCCCACCAATCAGATATGCCTTTTTGTTTTCAATCCCGTTCTTTTTTACCGGATTGATTCGCTGATAATTCCCCATACTGCACACTACCTTTCTTAGCGGATCATCTGATTTTCAGATCGTCCGCCGGGTGGCGACATCGGACAGAAGGCGCAAATCCCATGTCCTGACGTCATAGATATCAAATAATTGGTGGCTGCGCGCATTTCCCAATCCTCGTTTCCTCGGTTATGAATATCCCTTTACCAATAGGATGTCCCACTATCTGTCCTTGAATCTTAGAACGCAGACGCCTTCTTTTCGATGTTGATAGTCTTCGGTGATGGGAAGTGCTTTTCAAGTGCGTTGCCCATCACCTTACGTTTTTGATGAAGATTTGGCGGAAACATGTGAAAGTTTCAGATCACGGCCGCTTCTTTTACGAGTTGCCAAGCCCTGCTCAGCTTGTCAACACGCGCTTCCTGATCAGTGCGTACCTCGACGAGACGCTTTTCCAGCTTCGCCTTCGTTTCACTTTTTGCCTTCGCCGCTTGTTCTTGCATCGATTTGATCTTAGCTTCCCCTTCGCGTTTGATGGCTTCGATCTTCTCATAAAGCTGATCTCGTCTAGTCATTAGTCTGTCCAGAGCGGCAACGATTTTAACCTGCAGCTTGGCTTTGGCTTGCCCGAGGGCTTGGTCGCGCCCGACTTTCAGCTTCGCGATTTCAGCTTTTTCGGCTTCGATTTCTCGCTCGATTTGAGCATCAATGAACTCACCGCGTGCGCGTCGAACCACGATACCGCCAAGGTGTTCCATGCGACTGTCCAACGGAGTGACCCACCCTTCATCAACCTCGGCGACGACAGCCATTTTACCTGGCAAAAGGTGTTTCGAAACTTCAGCTAAGAAATCGCCGCCGACGCCGATCTGTGCTACATCATACAGTGAACCAGCAATGGTTCCTGCCGCTGCTCCGATAACAAGCCCCACAGGGCCGCCTAGTAACCCGACAAGGGCCCCCGTGGCAAATCCGAGAACAGTTCCGAACGTACCTTGTTCATCCGCTTGCTTGACACCAATCTTGCCTTTCGAGTCTTTAGCAATGATGGCAGTTGCGTATAGCGTGAGACTGCCTTCAGTGTGGAGTTCCTAAGAGCTTTGGTGCCTTCGTAGGCGCTGCTTTCGTCATTGAATACAGTCGCGATCATCTTATTCATAACTTTTCTCCTTATGTATTATCATGGTCATAGACCACAATGGTATGGACGATTACGGTTTGATTCAACTCCATCTGGTCGCCCGCGCAACCGGAGTACATTGCTCACTCATTTACCCCGCGCATGCGCGCCATCGCTTTCCGCTTATCGTTGTTACTTGCCGTGCGGTCTGAAGCCTCTAATAATCAGCGCAACTGCAACCGTCACGATAACGGCGAGGATTGAATAGTTCAATAATCCGTTGAAGGGGTCACCCCATCGTCGGAGGAACTCCCTTAGACTTTTCTTTTGGTGAGATTGCCAGGATTATAGAAATGCTACATATGTGCAAATAGCCTGCCAATAGCTAAAGGAAAATCAGATATTTGGATTCATCCTTTAATAACATGGGATTAGATGAACAGGAGAGGACAGCCTCAAAAGTATGAAATGTTTCGTTTGGCCTCAATATTTGGTGGAACCTCACCATGTTGAGGGATACTTGAAAGGGAGGTGGACATAACAAGCTGCATTATTCGCGACAGCCGCCCAGATCAACTCAGGTTGAACACTGGGCAGCCGACGCTAAGTAGTTTCACTCAGGGATGAATAATGATGGGTGGGAAAAAAATATCTATGCCCGGCGGTGGAGGCGGCGCATAGATGACCGGCGGCGATACATAAACACTCCTGCCACGCACATAGCGGTCGCGATCATACCCCCGCCCCCTGTGCTCATAACGGCCATTGTCATGTTTTCCCATACGTTTATCGTTATCTTTGCCAAGCGCCGGCGCCACGTCTATACTGCCGATCATTGTGACTAAAAATAGCCCCAACATAATCTTGCCCACTATGGATTTAAAATTCCATGTGCTTAATGTTTTCATAAAGTCACTCCATTCTTGGATCGATTCCAATCGCCTGTTTGGCGTCAATCTTTAGTAAGTTAGAAATTATTTACTGTTTTTTTCTACCCCTCAAGGGGGTACTGAAAAGAGTGGCAGATAATAATTTCGTTAACGCACTTATCCCGTTTATCGGGATTAGTTGTACAACATTACCGATTATTTCCTCTTGGACTTTCCATATTTCCCTGTCCGGAATACTATATCTGTAATATTCTTCTGTTGATCCGACATACTGTTATAGAACGCCTCGAAAGGCGGGATCAATTTCTTCAACTGAGCTAAATGGGCTTCAGTAATTTGACTGTGAAGTTTCATATGCTCGACAGCGTTCATGGTCTTAGTGTTTTCAGCCATGTCCTTGGTCAGGGTGTCCATTTCTTTCGCATTTTCCCGCATTACCGAAGTAAGTTTATTCCATAATTCTTTCTGGTCCTCGGTGATATTTAGCGTGCCTTGAAGCTGTTTGATCTGGGCCTCAGTATGCTCGACTGCAGAGATTCCAGCAACTGCTGACGATTTCTTTTTGCCTGAGGCTGCAAAAGAAAGATTTGGATTGACGAAAAAGATAGCGGATAGAAACGCCGCCATCACCAAAACGAGGGTAGCTGAAAAAACAATTTGATAAGCTTTTCTTTTCATGATCTGTCTCCTTTTAAGTTTAATCTTTAGCGTTTCCCAACGATAAAGGGTTATAAAATAAACGACTCAACTTTCGCACATTAGAGTCGTCCTACATATGTCGCTTCTTAAATCCCTGTTTATGATAACTTTCATTGGGTTTTCTCTTTGTCAACGGCTGCCTTCTTGTAGAGATTGTCATCGACAAGTTTGTAAAATAGTTCGACGTATTGCTTATCTCTGAACATAGAGATCCTGATGATTACTATGGTGACAGCCACACTCTTTTCGAGTGGTAATACATCGATGTGCATAGGCACAGGAACAGTTCCCTTTGTCTTCAGAAAATATCCTTCCTTCGGCACCGATTTTATTAACGTTGCTTCAATCTTCAACTGGTCACAAGTTTGCATCACTGCCCGATAGGTCATGTCGAGATCAAAGGGATAATATTTTGTCGCTTTGCCACTTTTCCAGACAACATAACCATCGTAGGCGGATCCCATAACTGGAAGAAACGGTAAAAACGGAACTACTGCGCATCCTGATAATAAAGCGGCAATTAAAAACAGCGCAAGGCGTGGGAATCTTCTATTTCTCATCATTTTTCCTTTTCTTGGCTCAGCTTCTGTCAGCGTCGCGCCACTCGACAGTGCCGAACCCGTCGCCGCCAAGTAATGTGTAAACGATGCTGACGGTTCCCGTACTCTGGTTACTGTCGGCCCGATCGGGATATTGCGCATTCCGGATAGACGCTATGTATTGTATCCCGAGAGCGTGACGGCCGTAAACGCGAACGGTGAATCCCATGTCCAAGCGGTCTATGTTTTCCGTTCCACCCGGATCCCCGCCACCCATGCCACTCACATAATACGCGCGCCCTGTTAAGTCGAACATGGCCCTGTCGCCAAGGATGAGGCGTAGCGCGAGGAGTCCCTGCGGGGCGACGCCATAATGGTAGTCACGGTCGCCCACTTGGGTGACATTACCGGCCGCAGCGTAACCAACTCCTCCGAGAACCGAGCCTTGAAGCGCTATCGCTTGGGAGAGCCACCATTGAAAGGTAGTACCGAGAGAGATGGAGGTGCTGGAGACGCGGAAGATGTGCGGCGATATGTAGTCATAGCCGCCGTAGATACCCCATATCCCGCGATAGGTGTTGCCTGCCTCGTAGTCTTTTCCGAGTAGGAGGCCTCGGATCATGATGTCAGTGAAAGGGTTATCTGAGGTGCTGACACTGGTGAATTCAAGCTGGAAGTAATCAAAAGGACGCGTATAGGTATAGCCGGGCTTTCCGGGGAGCCCGTAGGCCATGGAGAAGTCCATGCTTGCCTCGTTCTGTTTGATGGTGCTCGAGTTGCCTTGGTCGCTCATGTCTGTATTCTGACTTACGCCGAGCCGCAAGCGCCAGAAGGTGGCTGGATCATGGCTCGGAAACACGGGCTTGAAGCGGTCTCCAAAGGAAAGACGGTTTATCTCCGTGGATGGCGAGAGCAGTGTTGCACCCAGTTCGCGCCAGAACCCTGGTTTTTCGCCATCGCCCTCGAGCACGAGGCTGGCCATCCGGAAGAGCGCCTCCCCGAAAAAGCTCCCACTAATGCCGGTGGCGATCTGGTCATTGATAGAAGGATCATCTGTCTCCCCGCCCATCTTCCAGAGATAGCTGCCCACGTTGTCATAGAGAAGCGCTTCCCAGTAATTGAGGCCAGCCGATCGCGCAAATCCATGGAACATGGTTCCCTGATATGGATGCCCGAGCTGATTTATGGCGAAGGGATCCTGGTCGACCACCCAGTGCTCCGTAACGATGTGGTCCCAGGTGGTTGACAGTGTCGAACTATAGGTTTTTTTCCCATTTTCCACATCATTAGGATAAGCAAGCCGGTCGTACCCGCTGAGGAGAAGGAGAAAGACAGGGTTTTCGAGGGCTGGGATGAGGTAGCTCTTGCCAACGCCAGTCTCCCAGAACAAAACAGGTTTGGGCGCTTCGGGAGTGCCTGTATCAATTGGCTCCCCGGCAAGGCAAACACCCGGTATGAACATGGTAAGTACCACGAGAATAGCCAATAGGCATCGACGGATACCGGCATAACTGGTTCCGCTCAGACCTATCAAATGGGTTAGTCTGCCACCTGCCTGTTCTATATTGCTGTCGACCTGTTTGGACATGCCGTAGTCTTTTCCGAGCTATTTTGTTTTAAACGCAAGAGTCCGGATCGATATAAAACATCTTTCCGGACCCTTAACCCGATGCTCTTATTGCACGACGATTTGAAAAAGAACCCTCATGTTTGCTTTTGCCGCTTTTGAGTAAAGCTCTTGGGGCGCTGCTTCGTACATTGCCGGGTCTGATTCACCATAGCCGATCATGGTAAGCCTGTCCGGTGCAATGATACCTTCGTTAATGAGATATTCCTCAACAGCTTTTGCTCTTCTTTCGCTTAACTTCTGGTTGTACTCTTCAGTGCCGGAAGCAGATGTATAACCCGCAATGCGGACATGAGCATTAGGGTTATCTTTCATAATCTGGATATTCCTTTTCAGGATCTTCTGCGCTTCTGGCGTAAGGGTCGACTTATCGAAATTGAAATGTATGTCCTCAAAAGCAAGGACAATAGTCGTTGGCTCCGCTGCGGCGGCCATAACTTTTTCCTCAACCCTTGGTTCAGACGCCAGGATGACGACCTTTTCCGGCTCAGAGGCAGTATAATATTGTGTCGGACATCCATTTTTATCCATATGGGGACACCCAACCATCAAACTCATGGAGAACACGGCAGCTACGAACATGATCACTCTTTTTACTGTTATTGCTTGCATCTTTACACCTCCTGTTTAATTTTTTGTTTGCACATCCTAAACATTTCCTCAAGAAATCCTGTTTTTCTAATTTTTTCCTCTTTCATGGTCTCCCTGTTGTTCATGCTTCTGCTGTTGTTGTGATCCTTTTCGGTCCTTATTTTGGACACCCCAACTATTTTGCTTCTCCCAATGTTTATTCTTTTCCCAACTCCTCCAGTTCTGTTGGACTTGCTGGTGGGGTACTGTTTGGTGGTTCCATTGATTCCCTTTCCAACGATTTTGCCTGTAGTCATTCCTCCAACCTGAGGGTACACTTCGGTAAAAAGATGGACTCCCTCGATAGTAGCCCCAACCTGAATCATATTTATGCGAGCGGTACCATTTCCCTTGCCACGGACGCCACCACCAACCACCGTAGAAAAAAATGTCCGCATCTACGCCAGGGACAGCATAGACATTCGTCTCCGGTATCACTACCAACTCCGGTGGTCCGCCAAATACGATGGGCGGCAGAGAAACACCAACGTTTACATTTACCCTGGCCATCGTTGGAGCAGGTAATATAAGTACCAACGCCAAAAACAATGTTCCAAAAAGTAACTTCTTCATTTTATAGCCTCCTCTACATATAACTGTTTTGTCTCTCATATCTTTTGCTGCTTCCCGCAACCAGCAGCAATATGCCGTCCACTAGCGCGCCCCCCTGTAAAACACCTTTTCGGATCCTTAACACGATTCTCCTATTGCACGACTATTTCAAAAAGAACTCTCATGTTTGCCTTTGCCGCTTTGGAGTAAATCTCTTTAGGCGCCGCTTCGTATACTGCCGGGTTTGTCTTGCCATAGCCGATTGTGGAAAGCCTGTCCGGCTTAATGATGCCTTCGTTATTTAACTCCTAAAAAACTTTTCGTAGCCTTCGATTTTTTTATAATCCGCTTCCCCAATAAATAATAAGAATCGCTTTGGGGTAAAATTAAAAAGTATATATGGTGGAATAGCAAATAGCCTGCCAAGTGCGTAAGCAGAATCAAAAAGTTATTATTATCATTTAATAACGGTGGCTTATATTAATAGCAGAGAACAGTAGAAAAGTATAAAATAATTTTTTTGCCCTCCGTATTTGGTGGAACCTCAATATGTTGAGGGTACTAGTGAGACTCGCTGAAAACGAACGCAGTAAAGTTTGAAGCGTTAGTCGAACTATCCCAGGAGCGCAGCGACAAGAGCTATAGTCAATAGTTGTGTATGAAGAATTTAGGCGGCGATCCGTTTTTCTTC
>PLGI01000036.1 GCA_003139775.1 Syntrophaceae bacterium
TCATGGATGTTTCCTCTGAAAATAGAGATCTAATATATTGATATTATTACACTCACAATAAATCCTGTCGGCAAGGTCATTTTCATTCTCCTTTGTGACAGAATACTGTCATGTATGTTTCAATCGGCAATCCTTAGTTTGATAAAACAAAAAAGGCAGAGCCAATTGACCCTGCCTTTCTGAAATTAAAACGATAAAGTGTTTTGTTACCTCTTAATCTTTCTCCTTGCTCCTGCCAAGCCCATCAGACCAAGTCCAAGAAGAAACATGGTGGCGGGTTCGGGGGTTGCTACAGTAGGGTCTGGTGCCGATGTCCATATCCCTGGGTCTTGCTCCTCGAACCCCACGATACCTTGTGGCTTCCAAATGATATCATCTATGCTGGTTGTGGGTGTCGCCGGATTGTTTATTGATTCCCAAGATGAACCGACTCGTTGAGAGGGTTGGTAACCTGTGGCATACCACATAGTAATTTCCCAGGACGATGGCAATCCCTGTGCGTTCAGGGCGTATATTGTGAAATTTCCATCGATATACTGATTAGTATTGTCATTATGAGTTGTGGATGATGGTCCCGATGTAAAGGTATATGGTACGGTGGCTTCAAGGTCTTCGCCAAGGATACTGGTAAGATTTCCATCATATGTAAACTGAATGACTAAATTGTCGCCGATTGGGTCATTTAGTATCTTTAATGCTTGGTTGGTAAATGGGTTGCCCGTGTAAGTATAAACCGTAGAATGAGCTGTAACGGGTTGGATGAAAAAGAGCATGAAGAGAAACAGGGCGATCGTTTTGGTTGAGTTTAAACTGTGGTCTTTTAAGTGTTTCATAAATAACTCCTTATAATGTAGTTTGCAATGATTAATTACTTGTGCGGTCAATATTAGATGCATAAATTGCGCCTTGATACAATTTAAATAATTGAAATCATCAAACTATCTCCGCTATGCCTTGATATATAAGGATTCAAGTTTATTGAAAATATTTTCTGTTTGATGAAATGAAGTCTTTGTTGCCTGAGTCAGAGTTAAGAATTGTAAAGACACCCGACAATTTTTATATGTAAATATTGACCTTTATTGCCGATTGTATAATAAATACAATATATTAAGATGAATTTTTACAGAAATTTATTTTGTAAATTTTTCCGACAATGCTTTCAACCGAAAGAAAGCATGTTCATGAAAAATCCCAAATACTCACTTTCAGGAAATAATGCGTAAATTGGTTTTTTTAAGAAAATTATTTTTATGATTACATACATAATCTTAAAAATACTGTTTTTTTAAGGAAATATACTGGTCATTATTTATTGCAAATGAGGGTGGGGAATGAATGAAAAAACTATTATAACCCTCTCATAAATTCCGGACGCAGCATGTTAGGATCTTTCTTGGACAATAAAGTATTAAGCTGCTTGAGCACTTTATTTCTGTCTCCCGGCATGTACCCTCGAATAGAATAATAATTTGAAGCATGCATGGAGCTAAAAAGACAGTTGGAGAATGTTGAATTTTCTACAATCGTTTTTAACTCCCGTAAAGAATCAAAAGGAGAGATCAGTTCGAATTCACCACGCTGTAATTCTTTATAAAGCCCTGTTTCAGGTATTAAAGTTAAGGTCAACGCTCCGGCATAATCAGGATCCATTTCTGTCAGAATTTTTGCGGTTTCCAACGCGTGTTTTTCACTGCCTTTAACTCCGCCAAGTCCGAGTATGACTGAAACTGACAACAGAATTCCAGATTCCTTCACTTTTTTTGCGGCCTCAACCATCTGCTGATGAGTAGCGTTTTTTTGTATCCTCAGCAATACTTCATCATCACCGCTCTCAACACCCATGTATAGGATTCCAAGCTTCTGTTCTTTTAGCTCCTTCAGTTCATTCAAACTTCGTCTCAGAATGTCTTGAGGTGTGGAATAGCTCGCTATACGTTCAATAGCAGGGAATTTTTGATTGAGATACTGTAATGCTTCTATAAGTTTAGGGTATGGATAGACTAAGGCATCTCCATCTTGGAGAAATACCTTCTTTCCGTTCCAGTCATTAAGAATTTCATACATTATATCCGGCATGCCAGCCACCCACATGCGTTGATTCATATATAGGGACATGGCGTCAATTTCCCGTTTGACTTCATCGAGTTCACGAATGCCGAGATTGGTAAAGGAGAAAGCACAAAAAGAACAGCTATTGTTTGAGCATCCTGATGTCAAAGGAAGATAATAACTGGCATGTTCACTGGGTGGTCTTAGTATTTCCGGTCTAGCAAATGACATATCTTAATCCTGTAAAAATTAATTTTGCGATCACATAATTGTATGCGGGTATTACAACAGAACCGGGAGCAGGAATCGCCATCGTAGGATCAGCTCCCATTACAGTCGACACACTAGTTATCAATATAAACATACAAATTAGACAAGCTCAATATCTTCTCATTTTATTTTCCTAAATATCCCTATTTTGCACTGTACCCGCGGGCATCAAGACACGCCCCCATCGCACGTCGATAATCTGAATTTTTCTGAACCGACGACATTCCATCAGCTGGCTCAGTCGGATCATAGCCAGTTTGGCCAACAGCCCAGCGGTCACACTGATAGCGATCCTCCGCCTGTTGCTTCTCACTCTGACCATTACGGGGGTAGATAAACAACTTAGTTGACGGTTCCACAATTGATTGCTGTCCTGTTTGTGGAGGAACAGCTTGAGGTTGAGGATTAACAACCATATAGCCATTTGTGGTTGGTGCATAATAATCCCCGTCAGCGTAATAGTAAGGATAACCACCTATCCACATGGTTTGGTAATAGACTGGCAAATAAGGGATTATTCCAACCCAAGGATACCACCACCCACCATACCAGTACCCATAATGTCCGTAGTGATATCCGTAATTCCCGTGATATCCACCGTAGTACCTACCGTGATATCCACCACTTTGATGCCTACCACTTTGATGCCTACCACTTTGATGCCCACCACCTTGATGCCCACCACCTTGATGTCCACTTTGTTCTGCACTTACTGGACATACAAGTAACAATGCCAACATAATCACGAATACGACGTACTTAATTATATTGCGAATATTTGTCATATGCATCTGCTCCATAAAATAGATATTTTCTAATATACTTACTGTACGCCATAACTATGGCATCCAGACAAGCAGGCATTGGACACAGGAAGTTGAGTATCCTTGGACAATGGGTTTACGAGAAAGATCATCATTGTGTAAATAAAAACTGCACAGGTAACTTTCTTCATATTTCTCCTCCTTGCCTAACTCTATAAATGTAATCTAAGTCTTTATACTCCACTTTTCAATGTGTTTCTATGAATAATAGGCAAGAAATACACCTAAAAGAGGAAATCTGCACAAGTATAAGATATCAAATCACATATAGTAATTATAATTTTTTTGATTGGATTCTTTTCATTAATAATGGATAGGAAGTATCCAGTGATTGGTATCCAGAGAAGCAGTCGGGTATTTATTTCACTCCACTCGTAATCTTGAATCCGTGAATATCGCCTCAGCAATGACTTGTAAAAGAAATATTCAGTTAAAAGAATATTAGTCTATAGTATATTGACATTACTAGAAATCATACCCAGGTATCGCACAATGAAAGTTGAGAGCAAGCATAACTGTGAATCGGCGTGCAATAATAAGTAGAGTAGAGAGCTGGCGTAGTTGCCAAATGGTTCTATCTCCAGCTCCCCCTCATCAAACCGGACGTTCGGTTTTCCCGAATACGGCTTTCCAATCATCTTCTTGCAGAGGCTTTCGCTTTCACTTTGCCTTCCAGTATAGCTTCCACCGGAGTTCTCGAAATATTCAGA
>PLGI01000051.1 GCA_003139775.1 Syntrophaceae bacterium
GATTATGGCGACTATTGACAGATGATGGGGATTAATTAATTATTGGTGGTGAAAATAACAAGAGTTTGGTGAAAATCCTCATTATTCTTATCGGGAAGGTTGCTCATATTCATTGTTTAACCGGTATTTAACAAATACATATCATTGATTTTACAGGCTAAATTAATTTTTTATAATAAAGTAAATATGATTATTGTTTGTGGCATATAGATTGCTAAATTAAAATTGAAAGTAATGTTAAGACAAACGAGCTACTGCTATGCTCGTATTGAGTCTATTTAAAAGACAAGACGGCATAAGTGGTTCTCGTAAACCCCTCGCAAGAAAAATTTTTTTCACGAGGGGTTTTTATTTTTCTCATCTCTGACCTATACTTGACTTCCCCTCTTTTTCCATACGTTAATCTGAAGCCTTGTCTGTTTTAGTTATTTTTTATTCTCCTTATACATTATAATTATTTAAATCTTCTTTTGCTGATTTCTCAGAAGAGTATTCTCCGTTTGAATATTCAATATCGTTGTACATATAGTGTATTGACCAATATGATTTACCATTAGAGTGCGTGTGTTTCTGTACCCACTTCTTTGTTTTCTGTTTCCATTCTCTAGTGTATTTCATTTTTCTTCTCCTGTTTTAGTCATGTTACTTTCTTACTGAAAACATCCGCTTTCATAAGCTTTTATTTGATAAGACATTGCTTCAAGATGGTTGAACTATAGAAAGTCCGGTCTTTTGTGTTAATTAAATATCGATTACAACTTTAAAGGAAGAAGGTAAATACGAATTGCCCGACTCTTTCATCATGCGGTTATATAAATATTTTTCTGGCTGTTCGTTCAGTTAATATCCTACCGCAATACTCACATTTTACAGCATCAGACATTATTTCTTTAGAGCAGTATCGACAGGTCTTCATATCATCTCCTACTGGGATAAAAGCGTTATCTTTCTGCTTTAGCTCATAAAGTTTCTGGATCGCTTCGTCGGGTGTATTGACGAATTCCACACCAGCCTCAAAAGACTTATCCTCAATGATGACTTTGTTCCATTTTACTTTTCCGATAGTGGTTATCTTTTGTTGCAAATTACTTAATGTTATATCTATCTTGATGATGGTATCGACGGGCAAAAGAATATTGCCCTGAATATTAGCACCGGACATGGAAATGTTCTTGCTGCGGTTATAGGGGATTTTTTCTTTAGAAGAATTCTCATCTTTTTCATTAGGCTCTGGAAGCTTAGACCATTCCTCTACTGGGATAAGAGTGTCCTCGGAGGAGATATTTATTGAGACCTCGTTTTCTTCTTCAAGTCGTTCCGCTTTCCTTCTTTCTTCCATAACGATCCATTCATCTTTTTTCACTCCAGAATCTTCATTTTTCATTCTTTACTCCAATCCTTCTTATTCATAATTAATTTATAAGAAATTAATCTTTGTCTGTCAATGAAATATAAATCGCAAAATATGGCGTGAATGGTGTTTATTACATTTGAAGTCTTGCATTTTTATTGAGGTTGACGATTTGAGGATTACAGGAAAAAAGATTTACAGTCTATGACACTTTATAATACATTATTGCTCATCATATTTGAGTCTCAAATCCCACGTCGCTGTGCTCCTGGGATAATTCGTCCAGCAAATTTCAGTGCGCTCCGCTTCTGAAATTTGGGTCTCATTAAAAAGCCCCTCCAAGAAACGCATTTCTTGAGAGGGGCTAACGAGATCCACATATGCCGTCTTGCCTTTTAACTGGAGTCCGTCATTTGAATTCTTGGTCTTTTAAGGGTGATAATCACCACAAAGACTCTGTGTTTTCTTCTTTTGTTAACATCCAGTAGAATAGACTCAATACGAGCACCGCAGAATCTCGATCGCTAATACTCTTTTCCGCTTATCTTTCAAAGAACTTGACTGCAATATCAAAGAGCGCCGCAATGCTTGCTTATTCTTAGGCTGTAATCGGCCTATTACATACTGTCCTTTTGGGCAGTTCATGGTCACCATCAATATTTAGAAATGCTTTTTTTACCTCCCAGTGAAATGATTGAACTCTTTTCATATCCCAGAGAAATAATTCAAGCCTTTCGCATTGCAGCACCTTGACGGTCTTATTATATGGATGCTTTTTGTTAATGTCAAGGGGTGTATTAATATATTAAAGACCATGCGTGATTTTGGCAGGCAACAAAAAAACCAGCCAATATCAAACTTTCCCGAGAGCCATTATAAAATGAGCCTTATTTTACAAGCAAACAATATATTCTTCAATAGTCTGAGTATCGTAACGTCCCGCTATATATCGAGGAAACGGGATATATCTTCTACTATTATTCGTAAAAACCGTTTTTTATACAAATAAAGCTTGACTATTATCCGCAATTGCCGTAGCATCTTTCCAACTTCGGATATTTATAAATATAGACGAAGGAAAGAGTTGAAATTAGACATTTTGAAGTACATAGGTTAGCCACCAGGTTCTTTAGAGTCTTGGTGGTTTTTTTAGTTCTGTCATCATGCTGATTCGACTTTTGGAAATTCTATGAAAGGAGGATAGCAATATGTCAGAAGGTAAAGTAAAGTGGTTCAACGAAAGCAAGGGCTTTGGCTTCATCTCTCAAGAAGACGGTGCCGATGTATTTGTGCATTTCAGCGCAATTCAGGCAAGCGGCTTCAAGACGTTAAATGAGGGCCAATCTGTAAGTTTTGATGTTGCCGAGGGCAAAAAAGGCCTCGAAGCAACAAACGTCAAATCTATCTAGTTGTAATGACACTCGCTAAGAACTAGCTATGCGACGTTCGAAGCGCAAGTGGAATTATCCCGGGAGCGCAGCGACGCGGGATTTGACACTCGTTGGAAACAAAAAAAATGAACACTCCGTGTATGAGAAATCATGCCGGAGTGTTTTTTTGTGTCATTACAACTTTTAATCGGAGAGCTCTGAAAATTTCATCCGGTATTTCTCTTGGTATATTTTTATTATTTACAAATCATACCAAAAGAGTTATCTAATCAGCGAACATTAACGACCTTCACCATAAATCTCATAATTTAATTTTGTGCAGAATAAAGGGATTCAATGCCGCTAAGCTGGAACGAAATTAAAACACGCGCACTCGCTTTTTCCAAGGAATGGCAGCACGAAAGTTCCGAAGATGCCGAGGCAAAATCCTTCTGGGATAGTTTTTTTTACGTCTTTGGCATTTCCCGCAAACGTGTGGCCAGCTTTGAAGAGCCGGTCAAGAAGCTTGGCGACAAACACGGCTATATCGATCTTTTCTGGAAGGGCGTCCTGATTGTCGAGCACAAGTCGCGCGGCAAAAGTCTCGACAAGGCCTACTCGCAGGCGCTGGATTATTTTCCGGGCGTGACCGAGCGCGACTTGCCCAAGTATGTAATCGTTTCCGATTTTGCCCGCTTTCGTCTTTACAATCTGGAAGAAAAAGAACAGCACGAATTTGACCTGAAAGATTTGCACAAAAACGTGCGCCTGTTCGGTTTCATCGCCGGTTATCAGACACACAAGATTCAGGAGCAGGATCCGGTCAACATCAAAGCTGCCGAGCAGATGGGCAAGCTCCACGACCAGATGAAGGATGCCGGCTACTTTGGGCATCCGCTGGAGTTGTATCTGGTGCGGCTGCTTTTTTGTCTGTTTGCGGAAGATACCGGCATTTTCGAGCGCCAGCAGTTTAGGGATTATATCGAGGAGCGTACAAGCGAGGACGGCTCCGATCTTGCCCATCATATCAGCACCCTGTTTCAGGTATTAAACACGCCGAATGAAAAACGGCTGAAAAATATCGATGAACAACTCGCCGCGTTTCCTTATATCAACGGCAAGCTTTTTGAAGAGATGCTGCCCACAGCAGGTTTTGATTCCGCCATGCGGCAGGAATTGCTCAATTGCTGCGCGTTGGACTGGAGCAGAATTTCGCCCGCCATTTTCGGCTCGCTTTTTCAGTCCATCATGGACAAGGCCGCGCGGCGTAACATCGGCGCTCATTACACCAGCGAAGAAAACATTCTCAAGCTTATCAAACCGCTTTTTCTGGATGCACTTTGGGAAGAGTTTGAAAAGATCAAGCAAAACAAGAACAAATTATTTGAATTTCATAAAAAGTTACGGCGGCTGAATTTTCTCGACCCCGCCTGCGGCTGCGGCAACTTTCTTGTAATCGCCTACCGAGAACTGCGGCTGCTGGAACTGGAAATATTGCGGGCATCGCGTACCAGCGAGCAGTCGTTACTGGATGTACATTCGTTAATTAATCTGAATGTTGATCAATTTTTCGGCATCGAGATTGAGGAGTTTCCCGCGCAGATCGCTCAGGTGGCGCTTTGGCTGATGGATCACCAGATGAATCTGCTGGTCTCGGAAGAGTTCGGCCTTTACTTTGTCCGCATTCCTTTGCAGGTGAGTTCTACGATTGTCTGCGGCAACGCGCTCACCATTGACTGGGAAACCGTTGTACCTGCCCGGCATGTCAGTTACATCATGGGCAATCCGCCGTTTGTTGGGAAGAACTTTCAGAGTGATGAACAGAAAGCTGAAATGGAAAGTGTTTTTACCGGCCTGAAGAGTTTAAGTAGCCTTGATTATGTTACGGCCTGGTATCGTAAAGCAATTGATTACACGGCAGCCGAACCCAAGATTTGCACTGCATTTGTTTCAACTAATTCCATTACGCAAGGCGAACAGGTTTATATGCTGTGGCCTGATCTATTGAATCGAGGGATTCATATTAATTTCGCTCATCGTACTTTTCAGTGGAACAACGAGGCGCGAGGCAAGGCGGCGGTGCATTGCGTGATAATCGGTTTTGCCCATTTTGATATTTCGCCCAAATGGCTGTTTGAATATGAACACATCAAAGGTGAACCACATAAAATAAAGGCGCAAAACATCAATTCTTATTTGGTTGATGCTGCCAATATCGTTTTAGAGAATAAAAGCCGACCGATTTGTAATGTTCCTGAAGTTTTATTCGGCAGTAAACCAACAGATGGCGGCAATTTTATTTTGTCTGAAATTGAAAAAAATGATTTGATAACCAAAGAGCCAGCGGCGAAGGATTACATAAAAACATACCTGAGTGCCGAAGATTTTATTCACAACGTGCCTCGCTATTGTTTGTGGCTCAAAAACTGTCCACCGGAAAAATTAAAACTTATGCCGCTTGTGATTTCGAGAGTTGATGAAGTCAGGAAATTTCGTTTGTCTAGTAAAAAGGAAGCTACAAGAAAAGATGCAGGGACGCCAACATTATTTGCGGAAAACCGACAACCGACACAAAATTATCTGGCAATTCCTAAAACTTCTTCCGAAAGAAGATTATATATACCTATCGGCTTTATGTGTTGCGATATCGTTGTTGCTAGTGAATTATTCACCATTTGTGGCGCAGGGCTTTATCACTTTGGCATATTGACATCCCTAATGCACAATGCTTGGATGCGCACGGTGTGTGGCCGCTTAAAGAACGATTATAGATATTCGGCGGGCATTGTTTACAACAACTTCCCGTGGCCGGAAAAGCCAAGCGAAAAGCAAAAGCAAGCCATTGAAATCGCCGCGCAGGTAGTGCTGGACGCCCGCGCGCAATTCCCCGAATCAACGCTTGCCAATCTCTACGATCCGCTGACCATGCCGCCGGTTCTTCTTAAAGCTCATCAGCATCTGGACAAAACGGTGGATGCCGCCTACGGCAAAACCAATTTCCAGACCGAAGCCCAGCGCGTGGCGTTTTTATTTGAATTGTACCAGAAATACACCAGCCTCTTTGCGCCGGAAAAACCCAAACGGTGTGCAAGAGGCTGAAACATAGAAGGTCTTTGGAGAAAAGATATTTAAACCAGACAAACAGGAGGAAGTTATGAAAAAAATAGTATTTGCATTGTTGTTGATGGTTGTTATTGCTGTGCCTGCTTTTTCACAAATGAATGATATGCCCATGAAGGGCCATGGGGAAGGGCATGGACAGATGATGGAAATGGGCAATATGGATATGATGGGCGGTGACATGATGTGCATGGAACAGGCAGATAAGATGGGGCTCACCGATGATCAGATGATGAAAATGAAACCGTTGCATAGGGAAATGCAAAAAAAGCAGATCCGATCCAAAGCTGATCTGAAGATTGCGGAAATCGAACTTATGGAAATCATGGACGTGAAAGATTTTGATCTGGATAAGGCCACCTCCGCGGTTAAGAAAATTGAAGATATAAAAACCGCCCAGCATTTGGAAATGTTAAAAGCCATGAAAGATATGCGGGCTATTTTAACCGACGATCAGTTTAAGAAAATGCATAAGATGTGCATGAAGCCGGGTGAGAAAAAACCGGGAAAGATGATGATGAATAAACCGAGCCCGAAAAAACCAGCGGATGATATGAAGCATTAGATGAATGAAAGACATAAGAGTTAAGTTTATTATAGGCGATTGATCGTCTTTGTCATTGCCCGGTTGCCCAGCATTCGCCGGGGTTCCTGTCGGGCAATGACAAACAAACAGAAATGTCATGCCAAAGATGAAGAATTAGTTTTAGTGTGCCGAGAAGGTTACGATTTTTTGATTGGTGTTTCTTTTGATCCGTCCTTCGCTTTCGAGGTAGCGAAGGTGGGCAATGGCTTCGCCGGTGGCAAACCATTTCTGGGCGATGGGGAATTGTTCCCAATTTTCACAATCGATATCCCAGGTCATTCCCGCGGCAATATCGTAGGCGTGCATTGTGTTTTTACCTAAAACCTCAAGTACTTCATCAACTCTATTTTGATGATGTTTCTTCAATTCGTCTATCCTACCCTTGAGGTCGGTAAAGAAATTGCGATGTCCGGGAAGGACAATTTTGACGGGCAGATTTCTGACTTTGTCCAGACTTTCCAGATAGTTTTTAAGTGAGTTGACTTCGTATGACCACGACTCAATATGCGGTGTTATGTCGTAAAGAACGTGATCGCCGGAGAACAGGATTTGTTTCTTTTCATCATAAAGACAAATATGTCCTTCAGTGTGTCCGGGTGTCAGCAGGCATTTAAGGTGGTAGTCGCCGATCTGGATCAAATCGCCGTCGTCAATCAGGCTGAATTCGGGAATTGTTTCCGGGCTATACTTGAATCCGGGGTGATTATGCAGAGCTCTCATAAGGTCATCGAGAGAGAAACCATTGCTTACAGCGTAATCTATCATTGGTTGCCAGCTAATGTCCTTGTCGAAGACCCTGGCGTCGATTCTGCTGAAGAAAACGGTGCTGGTCTTCGTAACCAGTTTGGAAATCAGTCCTGTGTGGTCGGCGTGCATGTGGGTTAGCATGAAGTCGGTTTTGGACAAATCAATATCAAGGGCGCGCAATCCTTCCTGCATGGCCTCAAAACAGACAGTGCGGTTGAATCCCGTATCGATAATCAGGTTCCGGTCATCGGCCTTGATGACGTATGAATTAAGTTCTTTCAGCGGACTGTTGGGCAGGGGTATTATAATTCGGTAAAGCTGTGGCATTATTTCTTCAAACATTTACAAAACTCCTTTGAATTTCACTGCAAATAGAAGTTAGCACCTTTGCCCGGAAGAAACAAGTTCCTGACCTATTGCCTCATAAATAAATG
>PLGI01000016.1 GCA_003139775.1 Syntrophaceae bacterium
ATCACCCGGCCGTGGCAAAGGACGAAAGCGTGTTCTATTACATGCTCCAATTCTCTTACATTGCCAGGCCACGAATAAGACATAAATTTATTGAGTACTTCGTTGGACAGACCATCGATCTTTTTTTGGAACAGTTTATTAAATATGTCGAAAAAATGATTGGTTAAAAGCGGTATATCCTCGAGTCGATCACGAAGGGGCGGTATGGAGACTTCCACAACCTTGAGACGGTAGTACAAGTCTTCCCGAAACTCGCCCTTTCTTACTTTTTCTCTCAGATCTTTATTGGTAGAGGTAATAATCCGGACATTCACCTTTAGTGAAGTTGATTCTCCAACCCGCTCAAAGACTTTTTCCTGAAGGACGCGTAAAAGCTTTAACTGGATCAATGGGGAGATATCACCGATCTCGTCCAAGAGAATCGTTCCCTGGTCTGCGGCCTGAAATCGTCCCTGTTTATCATGAATTGCTCCCGTAAAAGCGCCCTTGACGTGACCGAAGAGTTCGCTCTCCAGGAGACTCTCCGTCAAAGCAGAACAATTCACTGTGATGAAAGGACTGAAAGCTCGCTGTCCGCTATAGTGAAGGGCCTTGGCAACGAGTTCCTTCCCCGTTCCGCTCTCTCCGGTAATTAAAACCGTTGTCTCCAAATTGGATAAGTCCTCCAGCAGATGATAAATGTCCTGCATTTTCTTGTTTTTGCCGATCAAATTTTGAAACCTGTGTCGTTCCCGCAATTCCCTTTCCAGATCACGCAGAAGGGTGATATCCCTGATGACTAAAAGCGCTCCTGTAAATCTTCCTTCCTGATCTATAAGAGGTGAACTGGTCAAACTAACCAGTTGCTGATTACGTTGCGAATGACCGCACTCGATTTTATACTCTTTAATCGTCTCCCTTTTTTCCAGGGTTTGCCGGATTACCTCATAGCATGATTTATTACACGTGCTTAAAACCTGCGGAAACGGTTTCCCTATAATTTCTTTTACAGCAACACCACAACTGTTTTCTATTTCCTGGTTAGCCAGAATGACCTTTTGCTCCGAATCTAATGTAATGATCGCATCTTTTACGCTCCTGAAGATAGCCTCAAGCTGGACGCGGTGTTCGGCCAATTCTTTTTCCGCCTTCTGGCGCTCGGTAATATCCCGGTTTACAGCCCGGAATCCTGTAACTTTTCCCTCTTCATCCCGAATCAGTGACACAGAAGCCTCAACTGTCCGGCGAGAACCATTCTTTCTGACAATCTCATAGACAATATTCTTGCCTGAAATTCCCGTCGTGTATACTTTCCTATAAGCTTGGAATACTTTTCTTGCATTTTCTTCGTCCATATAAGTTCGATAATTTCTGCCCAGAGATTCAAGATCTTCGTCATCAATTCCCAACATTCTTCTGTTGGCAAGGTTGCCGAAAGTTCCGTTTCCATGAAGATCCACTTCACTGACACCGTCTTCAATTTGTTCGATAATGCTCTTGGAATTCATCAGATGATATTTGAGATATTTTTCGGCTTTTTTAAATGGGGTCATGTCGATAATGTAGCCTTTATTTGCCACTCGACCTTGATAGGTCGTAATGCTTCCTCCCATATGCACCCAGAGAATTGTTTTATCATTCTTAAAAACACGGATGATGTACCGGGATAGGGGAAACGTTTCATTATCTATTCCATTCCGTTGAGAAATTGACCGACTTTCTTCTTCCGGTATTTGTAGTTTGACCAAGCTGCGGTCGTCCGGATGAATTATGTCCCAGATTGATTTCCCCATTAATTGTTCAGGGTTTTGATAACCAAGAATTTTAGTCAAAGCTATGTTAACATAGCTTAACAAACCTTTTTGAATAACATAGACGCCGACGGATAATTTGTCAGAACCTTCTTCTTTCATCATTTTACACCAACTTTAGTCTCTGAGCTTTCATCAAACACTCCGTAAAGCAAAAACTTTAAATCTTGTTTGCGAATGATTTTTTCAGTCATGGCTTATCCTTTCGCTGATACTTTCATGCGATTATTTTAATCGCTTTGTGTGTTTTCTAATAATAAATTGTTGCCATAGTTGTCCTCAAATAGTTTTGTACAACTCTGGTCAAAAAACAAGATGGCAATCTGACGCGCCGATGTATCACAGGTTAAGTCAGAGTTCAGCGCCGCTGGTTGCCAAGGCGCCCAGTTTGATCGAGAATGAAACTTTTTTAGTTGCACTTTTGTTCTCCGTTGCCTATCGAGGCTTTTAAGATAGGTGCGGCAGTAGCTAAGGCCCTAATTGCACTGGAGCAATTTTACCTCCCGTTCAGCATGGTTCCGGGCGGCCCTTGATCATTATTGAGGCATTTGCTCTCACCCATACGAGAATAAAAAAGCTGCCATCCCGGGCTCCCGCACATGCATCCCTCCATAGATGCAATAGCCCGCCAACACTACTAAAAGGAGTTAGTTCTGTGTGCACAGTAAAAACAAACTATTCTGATTTTTACGAAAACATCTGCAATTTTCGTCACGGTTTGATATTGCCCAAAATCGCATTTTCTCAAATATTCTGGTCACCAATCAGTCCGGCTATCCTCCGGCGAGCACCAATGACTGACCGGTCTCATTCTCTCCTGATCAGCTATACTCTACTTATACGTTTTCTGTTAAAAAAGACACCACAAAATGATTGAATCCGCATAGGGCGGCGCAGCGGCTCCGTTTTTCAAGCGTTATTCTGCAACTGCACAGCAGAATAACGCTTATTCGTAAGGTAAAAGAGCTCGAAATATTGCCCGCCGATATTGTTTTTCAGTAACTTCCAAAATAAGAACTCTAATTGTAAATTATCATTTTATAATACAACTTCTTCTAAACAATACAACTATTAAAATCTCTTTTCCCCAGCGATGATGCTCTGACAAAAATATTATTTTTAGCGATTCAGGATATTATGAAAAAATGGACGATCCCCTTAGCAAACTGGGCTTTGACAATTTTTCAGTTTGCTGTTATGTATCAATTCAGATTTGAATTAGCAGCGATATGAAATTTTTTGCTATTTGCACATATTAATTTACAGCCCCATCACTTATTACGAATCAAGTTATTTTTGCATCCTTTGATAAATATTTTGAGCGAGAGCCATTCCGAAAAAAGGAGAGAAGCGATTCAGCCACCATATCAGTTTCCACCGCGAGGGAATAATAATTAATGCTTCATTTTTCGCAACCGCCTTTAGCGCTCTTTTTGCAAATACATCCGGGGACATAGGATTTAGTCTCTCCCACATGTCATCAAGCCTTTGTTTGGAAATGTGCATCAATATTTTACCGTACTTGCCGCCCTCCAGAATTGGTGTGCGAATAACACCAGGACACAATACGCTGACGCGTATTCCCCAGCCTGCTGCTTCTGCGCACAGTGACTGCGAAAGTCCTAACACGGCGTATTTGGTTGTCGCGTAGGATACATTACCCGGAGAAGGCATAAGAGCAGCCATGGAAGCAGTATTGACAATGTGCCCGAAGCCCTGTTCAATCATTACCTTGTAGGCCGCCTGCACTCCATTGACTACACCACGGAGATTGATATCAATGATTTTATTCCAATCTTCAATAGAGTAACAATCAGCGGCACAGCCGATTGTTATTCCTGCGTTGTTGAAAATGTAATCCAGCCTCCCATTCTCTTCCATCGTTTTCCGGATCAGCAGCTCCACGGCGGGAAACTCAGTTACATCTAATTCTACAGCTCTGGCCTTACCGCCGGAGGCTTGAATCTGCAAAGCGACACCTTGCGCCATTTCTATTTGCATATCGGCCAACACTACTTCACAGCCGCGCCGGGCCAATTCTTTGGCGAGTGCCCGGCCAATGCCCGATGCCGCGCCGGTGACAATCGCCGTGGCGCCTTTAAAAATACGTAGCTCTCTTTTTGACTGCATATACCCCCCCCCGAAAATGTTGATGCCTGGGTATATCCGTATACTCTTTCAAACACAATTAGCTGACATTCCCCATGTCAAAATCACTAGGGTGAATACCCTTCCATAATTTAGCTGTACGTTTCATAATTAATAAATTCAATCACTTAAAACAATTTTTTTCACTGTTTTCTTTCAATGGAGTCGAAGTATTAATGAGAAAATACATTTATCGCAATAAAAACGCCGACGGGAGATAGGTATCCCTCAATTTCACATTAAAAATCCTCTGTAAAGCAGAATAGTATCGTAATCGTTCAATCCGAGCCAGTATCTTGGCAAATGACCTCTTGTCTATTGTGACCTCTGCCATCTGAAACATAACATATCTGTTAATCTCCCGCCGTCCAGCAAGGATAGTTCTTCCCCTATTTTGAGATCAGGCAGGGCAATGGCTACATTATCTCGCGGGTTGATGATGATCACCTGTGCTCCCATACGACGGTCTCCCATTGCCTTCCTGGTGTTCGCGCTACTTTTTAATTTACTTTGCGCTTGAAGAATATTTCGCAGTTTGAAAAGATTATCGCCGCCATTTCTTTTACCGTTAATTTGCCGAAGCAAGGCAGTCGGCGCCGATTGCGCCCATCATCTGCGCATGAGAAGATACCGCGATGGATTGATTCAGAGCCTTTTCCAGCGCACTTACTACGCCGATATTTTTTGCCACACCACCGGTCATCATGAGGGAAGACACGCCTCCGACGTTCAGACGACCGGCCATAGCGGCGATGCGCGAACCGATTGCTTCGTGAATCCCGGCGATGATGTTTTCTCTTTTCTCTCCCTTGGCAATCAGCGATATGACCTCTGATTCCGCAAACACCGCGCACAGGTTGCTTATCTTGGCCGGTTTCTCCGCTTTCAGAGACAATGCGCCGAACTGATCGAGATCAACTTCCAGCGCGTGGGCCATCACTTCCAGAAAACGGCCCGTACCGGCGGCGCATTTGTCATTCATGATGAAGTTGATCACCCTTCCGCTGTCGCCGAGAAGGATGGCTTTGCTGTCCTATCCGCCGATGTCGATGAACGCCCTGACTGCCGGATTCAAATGGGGGCGCCGACAGCGTGACACATGATTTCCGTGAGAGTCTTGTCGGCAAAAGGCACACTGTTTCGGCCATAGCCAGTTGCCACAATGACGTTCACCGACGTCTCCCTCAGATTTTCATTTTCCAGAAGCTCTCCGTAAATCGTGCGAGCCGCTCTTTCGGCGTTATAACCCGTAAGGCACGATTTTACCGACAAAAGCGCACCGTCCGACATCAGTACACCTTTCGTTGTCACTGATCCAATATCAATACCAATAGTTAACATTTTTATATTCACCTTTTTCCTGAATCGTTGCCAAAATACAGGCGATTTGCGGTGAAAGAATAATCTGATCACCGCTATCCCCGACAGCGGATTTGCGTCAGCAATCTTTAAGAATTACCTCCGCGCAGCCTTATTTCCTCGTATCATTTCGATAAAGGCATCTATTCTTGTTTCAATCTGGCTTTCGGAAAAACTGCGCTCATCTACCATATCGGCTTCGATCAAAAGCGAGGGGATGCCTCTTTCCCGCTCCACAATCTTCTGAATATCGTATTGCCCGAAGGAATAGGGCTTGCAACTGCGGTTGGAATGCATAACTATGCCGTCAATATCGTATTTATCAATCATGGACAGAACAATCTCGGCCATTTTGTCCACGCCAAGATTTAAATAAGAGCGTGTATATGCTTCTGCGGCAGATCCGATGAAATTATTGACGTCGATGTATTCCATGCTCCCGCACCAGGCGGAAGTGTATGTGTCCGCCACCAGGCAGGCGTCGTGTTCGGCAAATTTCTTCGACAACCATTTCATCCGGTACCAGATGGGTAGATTATCCCATAGCAGCCGGTATTTCTCATTGGGGATGGCTCCGATACCGGCTTTGGCCCGCTCCTGCATTTCGGCTAGTAATCCTTTATAGTATTCAACTGACAGGTTAGTACCCCTGAGAGTGACGATCAGGGCGAGATGAAAAAAGGCGTCAAAGGCGGTCATCGGTGACGGTTTGCTAATGGCTGTATCCAGAACCGCCTGCCACAGCTGCGATCCCTCGAAAGAGATCCGGCCAACTTCCATCATCCGGTCCCGATCCATTTTTCTGCCGGTTACATTTTCCAGAAAGGTAATGTATTCCTCCATCTGCCGCAAGACATAACGCTTGACTTCCGCGCTGTATTCCTTATGCAGGAAGGGGGTATCGTAAATGAACAGGGGAACTTTAAAGTATCTGGCCTGAACTTCGTACCATTTCATGACGGTGCCACAGATATTATTGCAGCAAACCAGCATGTCCGGCTCCGGCAACCCGCCAATAGGCCCTCCGTTAACAGTACAACAGGATATATCAGCGCGGGCATAGGAGCACAGGTCGTTCGAGTAACCCATGGCTTCCGCCTTTTCACACAAATCGATTCCCATCTTGCTGGCCCCGATCATGGCCCCGTGATTCTCCGGATAAACGGGAATGATATCCATGGCGATCAGCGGCTCCACCGGGCCGCCACTGGTAATCCAGGCGACTTTCTTGTTGTTCTGTCTGGCTGTTTTGGCATCGATATAATACGCGGTCATAATTTCCCGCATTTTCTTTTCGGACTTAACTTTATTGATATTTTTTTCTATATTTGTATCAGACATAGGGGACTCTCCTTCACAGCATCTCTAAAAAAGCTTCCAGGCGGGTCGCAAGCTGTCCGCCGGACGGTATGGGATCGTTTATTTCCATCAGCATGACGGGAATACCTGCTTCATCTAGGCTTTGCTTGATATAAGGATAGTCAAAAGCATGGGGATCGCAAAACTTGAGCAGCAGGAAAATGACACCCTGAACGTCTTTCTCCCTCACCAGGTCAATTATATGCCGCGCCCGTCCGTCCAGGTCAATATGCTTGGCCGGACAAACGACCCGATTAATTAGCCTTTCGGCGATGCGGAACAGGGGATCAGCCCCCTTTTTGATGATCTCGGAAAAATAGCGGGCGCCGGTGCAGAAATCATCCCAGACTATGGCGCCGCCGGCTTCTTCAACCATGGGATAAATATCGGGGTGATTACAAACGCCACCGGCCAGGATTATGCGCTTCAGTTTTTTGTCTTCCTGTGTTTTACCGGCTTGAGCTTGCAGTTCGGCTAGTGTCTCCGCCAGCAATTTAGACGCGCGTTCCCGTTCCATGATCATCGACGCGCGTACCAGCGTATATAAATCCTCCCCAGGCATCAGGCGGGGATTTTGACTACGGATATCATAGATGCCCCGGATCGATTGCCTAATGGAGTTCATGGTTGTGATCGCTTTCTCCATGGCTGTGTCGGTTATGTCTGTCTTTAATGCATCGCCGATTTCTTTGCGGAATTTCCTGAGGACGTCGAGCATGTAGTCCAGGGAACTCGCGGTATCAAGCTTAACGGGCAAGATAACGTCCAGATGGAAACCGCAAGGAATATTCATCCGCCAGATGTCGGAAAGTCTTTGAATGGAATCACAGGTATGCGGAAAAACCATGCCATCGAGCAAGTTCGCTCTTCCGGACAGGCCTTCTTCCAAAATGCCACGCACCATGGAACAACAATAGGACTGCAAATGGGAATCCGCCAGGCTGGTGTTTTCCTGTGTCCCGAAAAAACGCAATGGATGAGCTCCCGCCGCCAGGATGATCTCTTCCGGCGTATAGGAACAAGTATATCCCACTATCTTCTTGCCTGTGTCTTTTTTTAACTGCCGCGAATATTCAAAGGGACTGACAACGACCAATTGAAATTCCTGAAGATGTTTCATTTTTTACCCCCTGTGTATTTTCCCTCGGCGCGAAGCTGCTGGATCGCTTCTTTCTCGAGCTCGGTAAAGGCAATTTTTCCGATTTTGGTCAGCGGAAGACTCGCCCGGAACTCCACCTCCCGGGGACATGACCATTTAATGAGATCTTTCCGACAATGCTCAATAAGCTCTTGTATTTTTTCAGGAGACGCCTTGGCTGGGTCTTTCAAAACAACATAGGCCTTGACTTTTTCTACCTGCGCCTCATCCGGTACACCGATAACACAGACGGACTGCACATCGGGGTGACAATTCAAAACAGCTTCCACCTGGACGGGATATACGTTCATTCCGGAGGATTTGATCATGCGCTTAAGTCTCAGTTTAAAGTAGAAATAACCGTCCTTGTCCATAGTGAAGATATCGCCAGTATGCAGCCAGATGCGGCCGTCGACATGCTTTTTGAGAACATTCGCCGTTTCTTCGGGTTGTTCCAGATAACCCATCATGACGGCAGGCCCACTCACACATAACTCACCTTCCTCACCGAAAGGCACTTCATTGGTAGTGCCGATGGCCACGACCTTGGCCAACATGTCCGGAAAGGGAACACCCACACTTCCTTCGCGATAACCATCGAGAGGTGTGGACATGATGCCCGTCACGGCCTCCGTGAGGCCATAACCTTCCGTCAACTGGACATTCCCGCCCTGGCGCTTCACGACTTCCTCGAAGCGCTCCTTGACCTGACGCGGCAGCGTATCTGCTCCGCTTGATGTCGATTGGAGACAAGACAGATCAGCGCTTTGAAAATCGGGATTCCGGCTCAGAGCATCGTAAAGTGTAGGCACACCGCTAATATGCGTAGGTTTCTTCTTTCGAATGATATCGACGACAATCTCCGGAGTAAACTGAGGCACAAGAATGCTTTTGGCGCCACCCATAAAGGCCGCATTGCAACAGATGCCGAGGCCGAAACCATGAAAAATAGGCAGAATAGCAAGAGTGGAGACATCCTCGCCGGATAAATCTCCCGCCCAGTTAGCGACCATCGACCCTTCGCTGATGAAATTGTAGTTGGAGAGCATAATCCCTTTAGGAAATCCCGTTGTTCCACCGCTGTACAGAATAACGGCCAGTTCATCCGTATCCATTTGCGCCTTGGGCGCCTCATGGTAGTCAGCCGCCATCAGGGATTTCCACCAACGCACCTTCGGATCTTCATGTTTCTTGTCCGCCCCCTGCTCCCGCGGGGTCGCCTGATCAAAAATTTCCGTCAGAATGAGAATGTCCAACGGCGCTTCCTTCTCAGCTTCTTTAAATTGATTGTAAAATGTGTCTATTGTCAGCGCCACCCTGCTCCGGCTGATTTTCAGATAGTAAGCGATTTCCTTCGGAGTGGAAAGGGGATGAATCATGCTGGCTACTACCCCCAGTTTGTTTGCGGCATAAAAACAGATAATGCCTTGAGGACATGTGGGCATGGCAATTGTAATACGGTCTCCCTTTTTCATACCGATGGCGGCTAGCGCATTTGCGCACTGGTCAATGTCCTGGCTGAATTGCCGGTAGGTTGATTTGTAATCAAAGAACTCATAGGCAATGCGCTCCGGGTACTCCGGGACAGATTGCATAATGGCTTCGTACATGGTCACGCGGGGATAATCTATCGTTTCCGGCGCACCATTGTAAAATTTTAACCATGGTTTCTGCTCGTAACTCATAATTTTTTCCTCTCGATGAGATTAAAGCAGGAAATGGCGGATTGGAGCCATCTCCCGGTTAATTTTCCATCAACATTCGTTTTCGTTCCGCAGGTTAGTATGTTGATCTTTATTTTAAAATGCTCTTTCCAAGGTATGCGGTTTGCTTTTACGATGACACTTACCAACATGAAGCCCCAATAGATCGCTAGCTATAAACAAAAAAAGATGATTGTTTTTCATGATAAACTTTTCATCTTGGAATGTCCATATTCCCACATCAATATTTAGACAAAACCTTCTGGTTCTTTGAAGATTATGAATTCATGAGAATATAAATACAAATTTCATGCCATATACGTAATGCATTCGAAGTCAGGATAAAAGAAAAACAATTACTGATAATGTTGATATTAAACTTAATTCCTGTTTCCGTAAGTGCCTAAAGCATCCTGGTCTCCTGTGGGATTTCTTTAGCATATTTTGCCTTCTACCAAAAAACAGTCCGACTCACTATAGAATGATTAAGAACTCGTCAATGATTATCCCCCTTAATTTATGAATTTACATGAAGCTTTCTACATATTTTTTAAAGACGCTCTCCATTAAAATAAATGACTAGATCAGATACTGTTCCTTGCCAAGCAAAATCAATACAGCTGTTTGTATAGTGCTGCAACTTCACTTGGATCTCCAATTGGCCGAGCATTGAAAAGGGCGGCAACATCACAGATGGCATGGAACGCGGCCGCATCAAGGCCGTCTTCAGGGACTTTTAAGTCGCGCAGCCGCATGGGGTGGCCTGCATCTTTCATCAGATTTTCAATGGCATCAGCCGCGGCTAGTGAAGCCTTCTTGTTATCCATATCGGTCGTGTTGACACCCATGGCTTGGGCAACCATTACCATTTTATCGGCAGCAAAATCGACATTGAAACGCATAACCGAAGGCAGGAGGATGCCGCAAGCAGCACCATGGGGCACGTTATAGAGAATCCCCAACGTATGGGCCATCGCATGTGCTAGGCCGACCTGGGCGATGGTGAAGGCCCATCCAGCCATGGTAGCGGCGATCTGGAGCTGGTTTCTGGCCTTTTCATCTTGGGAATTAGCAACGACCTTGGGCAGATTTTCCCGAATTAGGCGGATAGCCTGAAGAGCCTGTCCGTCACAAATGGGTTGGGCCATGATGCTGGTCATAGCTTCTACCGCATGCGTCATGGCATCTAGGGCGGTAGTTACCGTTAATCCCGGAGGCAGGGTCAGAGTGAACTGGGGATCGAGAATTGCGGTATTGGGGACGATCCTAGGATCCGACAGGTAGACCTTTCTTCCGGCAACCTTACTTTTGATAACGGCGACGTTGGTAACCTCGCTTCCCGTTCCCGATGTCGTCGGGATAACTATATGAGGGGTTTGGGGTTCCTGGAGGCGATTTGTGGCGATGTGATCATTGCACTTGCCGCCGTTTTTCAGGGTCACGCAAACTGCCTTGGCCGTGTCTATGACACTTCCGCCGCCAACGCTGACGATACAGTCTGCCTGGAGTTTACGCGCCATGGCCGTTGCGTCATCGACGATATCCAGATCTGTATCCTGGGAGATATTATCATAAACACCGACGCAGAACTCGACCAGGGCATCTTGAACGCGCCTGGCAAGACCAGCTTTCATTACACCGGGATCTGTCATAATCATGGCGCGCTTGCACCCCAAATTCACCATTTCTTTATAGATAGCGGAAATCGTTCCGTGGCCGGAGATCACATTTGTCGGGCAGTTATATTGGATAAAGTCGAGCTTGGTTTGATCAGAAAGATTACTGAACATAACATAGTTGCTTTCCACAGAGGCAAAGGAAGTCAAATGGATGCGCTTGATCTGCGTGTATTCGCCAAGCCCCGCCTCTCCAAACTCTCTTCCCACGCCGGACTGTTTGTAGCCACCAAAGGGACAGAAATCGGCAAAGACATGATAGTTATTGATCCAGACTGTTCCCGTCCGGATCTTTTCGGCAACGCGCACTGCCCGTGTATTGCTGCGCGAGAAGACACCCCCTCCCAGACCATAAATGGAATCATTTGCAATGGCCACAGCTTCTTCATCGCTGTCATATTTAATGACGCAGACAACAGGTCCGAAAATTTCTTCCTGAGCAATACGCATGGAGTTTTTAACGTCAGTAAATATCGTGGGGGCATAATAGTAACCGCCTTCCAAACCAGGTATCTCAATGCGTTTCCCGCCAGTAAGCAACTTGGCTCCTTCTTTCTGTCCTATTTTGACGTAATTTTCTATCGTTGCTAATTGGGCAGCATTGGCGATCGGGCCCATATGAGTATCAGGCATAAGCTGATAGCCAACCCGGAGTTGTTCCGCCTTTTTCTTCATCTTGTCAACGAACTCATCATAGATCTTAGACGGCACGAGAACGCGTGTTCCCGATTCGCAGACCTGACCCTGATGATAAAATGTCCCGAAGCAGGCGCCGTTGACTGCCAGATTCATATCGGCGTCATCCAGGATGATATTCGCTGATTTTCCACCAAGCTCCAAGGTAACTTTCTTCACCGTTTCAGAGGCCATTTTCATGATCTCCCGGCCAACTTCTGTGCTGCCCGTAATGGCTATTTTGTCCACATCGGGGTGAGTGCATAGGGTCTTACCCAGTTCTCCGCCTGGACCGGGCAGGATGTTGATGATGCCCTTGGGAATACCCGCTGCCTGCGCGGCTTCAGCGATGATCAGCGCGGTAAGAGGCGTGGAGGTGGCTGGCTTCAGGACGATGCTGTTTCCCATGATAATTGCCGGAGCGATCTTCCAGAAGGCCATTAAGACGGGAAAATTCCAAGGGACAATTCCGACACAGACACCGATGGGTTCGCGGCGGATCCAGTCCCTGCCTTGAACGAGAGTGTTTCCCGAATAAGGGATTTCTTCTTGCCACGGGAAATCACGGCTGGCATAGTATCCCAGGTTGCGCAACAGCCCGGCTCCCGCCATTCCCCAGAACTTGGAAAGTTTAATTGTGTGCCCGGCATCCTGCGATTCCGTCACGGCAATACGAAGTGCCTGCTGGTTGACCTGATCGGCAAAATCGTAAACCTTATCCGCCCGGGCAGCGGGACTGAGATTGCTCCATACCCCGCTGTCAAAGGATCTTCTGGCTGCGGCAATGGCTGCCTCGGCATCCACCTTGCCCGCTTTGGCCACTGTGGCAAAAGGGATTCCCGTTCCCGGATCGATGGTTTCAAAAACATCACCACTTGCCGCCTCAACAAACTCCCCGTCAATAAATAACTTGTAATGATCCATTTTAAAGTCTCCGTAATTTTTAGTTGATTTGCATATATTGAATATAAATTTCTGGACAATATATAGTATTTTTTTGCTCTTCGGTTCCGAAGGAATGAATCAGTCCGGCGGCGCCGTGCGTCAGTCCCGGATACATGCAAAAGGCGAAGTTGGCCGCGCCGAAGAGTTCTAATACCGACAATCCCACGGAAAAAGGAATGCCCGGGCCGCCGACTTCGGGCGGCTCCATGGGATTTAGCCAGCCGCCCTCGCAAAACTTCTTAAAAGGCTCGCGGAAGCATTCGGGGGCGGTCACTTTCCCATTCTGGAATTTGGCTCCGACCTGGTCGCCTTCTTTCAGTGTCGGAGCGATCACATTAACGGCCAGTTTCTCGGCCTCATTCATGATCATTAACAGATCATCTTTCGTGAAATCTTTAAATCGCTTCGATTGCAGCAGGTTCTCAATGTCGAGCTGTTCAAAAATAACGAACTGCTGATCACGTGTGTTTACTATTAAATTACTCATACCTGACCTTGTCTCCTGTTTTGATGTTTGTTATAGCAGTGCCTTAAAAAATCATTCCCTAAACACACGATTTTCCCCTGCGCGCGGGAAGGGTCGTCATGGAACTGCACCTTAAAAGAACTGTTTTCTGCTAAAATTACTTTTCCCATAAAATTTTACGGCCGAATTGAACAAAACCGGGCTTTATAGATTTCAACCCGTCTACATCAAAGTCTGTTTTTCGGGTAAGACGCAGAATTATAATACATAAATCATACCATATAAGCATGATTTACTAATAAATATCGTGTTTATTATCAGCATGTTAAATGAGAGAAAGAAAAAGCATCTGTCCCTATTTGCAATATTTTACACTTATGTTACTTACACTTGTGTAAATATTTACATATTCGGTTGCCTATCTAATATAATTTAATCCCAGATTCCGCAATAGAGATTTTAAGGAGAGAACGAAACGGGCATGGAGAACTGTGAAGTTTTATTCCAAAGACCCAGGAACCACTCCCTGCGCTTCATTGCTAATGACAATTTCAAGATACGATGGTTTCCTTCTTTCACCATATATCCGCCAATGGCAAAAAGCCTGTACCTAAGTGTGGATAATTTCGGCTGAGTCTTTTCCTGCAAGATCACCTGGCGGAATAAACTCATTAAATTGTAAGCCAGCATGACCATGTTTAATGCCGCCTCCGTGCCATAGAAACTTTTCATATTGAAACTATCGAAACCAAAATCATACTTGAGTTCCTTGATTCGATTCTCTGCATCGGCCCGCTGTCTATATAGATTCCATACTTGTTGGGCAGGCAGCGTCAAATTGGTGATTAGACAATGATAACGGTACTTGTTGTAAATTTCGCTGTCCTGAAAAAGCTTCAATTGCTTACCCGTCGCTTTAGGCCTCTCTGGAATATATTGCCGGATTATAACCATCCGCCGTTCCTTCTTGCCGCTTATCCCACAATATTGCGTCTCACCAATCTCTATTCCTTCTCCCGCCGTAAGCCAAATGTTCTGCTGAGATATCTTCTTCTGAACAGGATTATATAAGCGCCCAGCAATTATGTTATTGATCGGTTCTCTCCACTCCTTCCTCTTTTCCAAATACTGAAATATCTCTTCACCGTAAAAACCGCTGTCGGCTCTTAATAAACCAATCTTCTTCCCCGAAAGTTTATGCAGTGTATCTTCTAAAAATGAATACATGTTACTCACAGCATTGGTATTGCCGCTTCTCAACCATAAATTGGCTACCATACGGCTATCAGCAACAAATGCCATCAAGGGATGATGTGATTTCCTGCCCGGCTTTTTTACATTGTATCCCCGCTTAGCTCCATCCTGTTCCCCGTATCGCGTCAATACCGAAGAATCCATGTCCAATGTGTAATTGTCAAACTGCAATCCCTGAAAAAACCACTGGTACATAGCCGTAAATACCCGCTGATTCTTTCCCTGTGTAAACTTCTGGAAAAATCTCTTATACGTGTCTTGTCCGCATATACGACTCCATCCATATATACGGCGGATTACATCATCATGCCGCGTTACTTCCGTATGCAAAAACCGATTTGCTCCACACCACACGCTTACCAAAAAACTCTTGATTATCTGCTCCGCTCTGTAACCACTGTTTGATCCCGGCTCACTAAATCCTATAAATGTTATCAAATCATCTATCTTTGATTGGTCTAACATTTTCTTCATCAAGGCCATTCCACCCCATGGGGTTATCTCCTTATCCGTAAATCCTATCTGAAATTCCATAGAAATCACCTGTAAGAAATACTTACTGTTATTTTCTCTATGTTCACCAGTCGTCCTATCAGCTCATGTCTCTATTTTTTATCACCTTTTTTATATAAATCCCTGTTGCTACGCAATAGAAATCTTATTCCTGTTGAGCAATCTGGGTTAATTAAAAGCAAGGATGAAATTATTTTTCTTGTTTTTGAAATACTTCATCGACCAGAACAGGAGCTTTTTTAGAAACATGGGATTATGAGTATTGATGACCCTATAGAACAGTTGCGAACAGTTATCCGTAGATTGGTTGATTCTGGTTATGGCTATGACGACGAAATCCTGCTTTTGTACCGGGAATCAAAATCACTTCCGAAACGTTTGCTTAAAATTATTTTGGACAGAGAAAGTCAGGTTGTCGCCCAAATTGAAGAAAGGCAGGGCGCGGAAGCTTTTTCATTTTGAAGACGCCTCTTTCACCGCCAACATGATCGTTTATGAATTATCACTGCATCCCCTGCGTCATTGGAATATGAAAAATTATTCCAAAAAAGAACTGATCGGTCTCCTCGAGAAGAACGTTATGAAAACAGTTATGAATTGATTATGTTGTGTTAAAGTAATGTTAATAATGGATAAAAAGCCGGGAGCGTGCCCCCCCCCCGGCTTTTTTAAAATATATCTTAAAATATCAGGAAAGATGCTTCTTCTGAATGCCGCGAAGAATATCTTCCGCTTCTTTGACTATCGTCTGCACCATGTCATTGACCTTGGGCATGTTGTTGATCCGCTGGGCCGCTTCGCCCGCGGCCATAAGAGCCTTTTCCTTGTTCCCTTCGTATACAGCCTTGATGGAATCCAGTTCAAACTGGATCAGGGACATGTCAATAGTGGTGAAATCATCAGGGACTCCCAGGAAGACGCCGGGAGATTTCTTCAGGGTGTTTTTGGCGTGTTCCTCGCTGCGTGCATTCTTAATCCAGCGTGCCGGTCCGACAAATCCTCTGGCAACCAGTGTTCCTCTGTCACCTGCGGCCACGACGGCTTCTTTCCAGATCTGATGGAAATCGCTTTCCTCTGTGGCCAGAAAACGCGTCCCCATCTGAGCGCCGTCTGCTCCCAAAACAAATGCTGCTGCCAGCGTTTTGCCGTCACAGAACCCCCCCGCGCCTACCACAAGTGTCTTTTCATCAGATACGTTTTCGACCACGGCCGGCAGAAGAATCATGGAGTGCACCGGCTCCCATGATGTATGGAATCCGCCTTCATGACCAGAAGCCACGATCACGTCCACACCTGCCTTCTTGCAGCGCAGCGCGCCCTTAACGGAAGGAACGACATGCATCCAGGTAAATCCGGCGCCTTTGATTTTGTCTTTCCAGCCGACCGGGTCGCCGGCCGAGGTGAAGATAACCTTAAAGTTTTTCTTCATCTCGGGATTTTCTTCTCGCACACGAATCGCCGTATCAATGATAATCTTCGCTTCAGCGGCCATTTCCGCAGCCACCATTACGTTAATGCCGAAAATGCCTCCCTTGTCCTTTGTTAAACGATGAGTGCGCTTCAGTACTTTTTTGATTGCCGTGGGCATGTCGTCATCCGGGGATGCTTCGGCGCTTTTTATAAAAGCGTCGTAAACAAAGGGCTGCTGATCCCTGCTGGTCAGACCGCTTGTGGAAAGCAGTCCCAGAACGCCCGCATTAGCTGCCGCCACGGCAAGGTTGTTGTTGGAAAACGGGCCCATGCCCGCCTGAATGATGGGATATTTTGTCCCGATCATTTCACAAAGTCTTGATTTAATCATAAAAATCTCCTGAATTTATTTATTAAAAAAACGCGGATTCTTTAATGTCCAGGCGTTGTTTTTCGGGAATGTTGTAACTCAATTAAATAGAATCATTATTACCGCAGGATGACTTTTCTCCTATATTTAATACAACCAGCGTTAATTGTACCCATTAGTTTAGCCGGCTCCATAGATTTTAACCCGTC
>PLGI01000118.1 GCA_003139775.1 Syntrophaceae bacterium
ATTTATTTATGAGGCAATAGGAAACTGCATGCGATTGGAGTTGAGTATAGCAAATATAAAGTACCGATTCTGGTAAATGTATCTGGGTATTGATTGCCGATTGAAATGTTGCATATTTTCAAAAATTGCTCTGCTAGTGGAGCCCCCTCCGGCAGGAGCCGGAGTCTCCCTATAATAATGAGACCCCAGCTTCAGAAACAAAGTGCATAACCTGAAGGTCATCTGCGACTGAAGCTTGCAGGTCGAATCAATGAGATTCGCTGAAAATGAGTGAAACGAAATTTGAAGTGCAAATGGAATTGATCCCGCGAAGCAGAGGATAACGCGACCTCCCGCTAGCTATAACGCATTCTTCCCCCGGCTGGAGCCGGGGGATTCCAAGTCGCGGGATTGATAAGGAAGAAAGATACAAAATTTCATTCCGTTATCATTCAACTGGACGGAAAAGGAATTACAATCGGGAAGTCTCTTCGTCCTGAGATTCTTTCTCCTTACCGATTATGTAGGCATCTATGACAGCAAATATCCAAAAGCAAACAGTAAGGTAGAAAACAGCGTCATGATAGGGATCTGTGGTTAATATTTTTGAGCCGGCAAGGTTTGATAACTCTTGCAGGCTATCGGCGCCATTCTGCAACATAACCACAGCGTTGTCAACGACACTGAATGCGGATATCGCGACTGGCCAGATGATATAGCCTAATCCAGCAAAGGAAAAAAGCATGATAAACAGACCCCTCCAATGTCTTTTTAAATAGAACTGGCCAACTCCGGGAAAGACAAATGCGGATAGAAGTGCGGCTTTATAAGATACTTTCATTTTGATGCTCGCAACCGTTTTGTTTGCATCCCCAATTAGGTCGAGGATAAGATTCACACGGGAAAACCTTCCCCCTTCTACTTCTGCGTATCTTCGCTTACTTTTTTAGCCGCTTCTTCAGTAACTTTATTGGCTCGGCTCACCGCGTCACTGGCCTGTTTGGCTTTTTCTATAGCCGGCTGGGCCTGCTCCGCACCGCCCATCATAACTGTGGCCATCGGTTTGGCGAAATACCTGGCCCAATAAATCGCAGCAACTATGATCAGCGCAATTATCACAACCAAAACTAATTTCGAAATGCCTTTTTCTTTTTCCATTTTTTGGCCCTCCGTCAGAACAAGTATATCCCTTTGCAGTATTTTTTGGTTAAAATTTGCTTTCGTTAAGGTAAAGCATAGGAAAAAATATATTGCATGTCAATAAAATTCGGTGTTTCATCCCCTGTTTTATGTCCAGGATTTTCTTGACTTACAAAATCTATTTTCTTATAGTTTAATCATAAAGAGTTAATATTTTATCAAATAAAGGAGGATGTTTGAAATGGCGAAATTAAGCAAAGACCGACTGATTTTTGGAGTGTTCTTGATTATTGTAGTGGCGCTGGTAGAGATCATTTCAGGGAAATTAGGATTTCCAGCCTGGCCAGCCTTTATGGTCATGATATTTTTCTTTGAAGCGCATTTGGACATTAAGAAGGCCCCCCATATTCTGGTGGGAGGTTTGTTCGGCATCGTAAATATAATACTTATCAAAATGTTTCTGGGTGCTACGGCTGCCTCTATGGGATTGGAACTGGCGATGTTGGTGTATGTGATCGTTTTTGTGTATCTGATTGTAGCTCTCGGGGAAGTAGTGTCCATAGTTTTTAATAACTATGCATTCATGTTCTTCTTAGTAGCGGCTGTGGCCGCCAAAACCCCGGCACCCAATGTATTCGTCTGGATGGGTGTGGAAGTCGTAGGTGGAGCACTAGTCATTGCCGCCATATTGGGTATTATGAAGATAATGGGCTCTCTGGCAGCGAAAAAACCTTCTTAATCACGGGTTATGCTTTAGGAAAAGTTTCCGCAGCAAGCTGCGAAGTATTATACCCTCAGCTTCGCGGGATATCACTATGTGCTTTGCACACGGGATAATTCGTCCAACAAATTTCTGTCGCAGATGACCTTCAGGTTATGCGCTACGCTTCGGAAACTTGGGACTCATTACAACTTACCAATTCCGACTTGTGACCTCGTGTGACCTTCAGTTTATTAGGTTATACGCTTCGCTTTCGGAATTGGAGTTTCACGAATAAAACAAATTGTGTGGTCCTGCCGCAAGCAGGGCCGCATCATTCGCAGGAGCACGTTTCATTAAGGACAACTCATATTCCTGTAACGTCCATCCCCTGCTTCTTAACCTGACTTATCATCGTGTTTAAAAAAGCCGACCGCAGATGCCGTATACCCTATAGCCACCGCCTCGGCGTTTAAACTCATACATCATGGTCATCAGGATGTTTCCGGCATATTTTAACTTTCCTTGATGACGATCACGCTCAGGTCCTTGCTGTGGATTTTTTTAAACGCGCCGCCGAATTTACTGAAAGGGGTGCGTACCCCGCTGACAATGACTATATCGTCTCTATTGCTCATAAGTCTCCTTAATCTTGTATTGAAAAATATCATTCTTTATTATAGGAATGAAAATATAAATAGTGTCAATTAATTATTCGTATGAAATAAGGAGCAAACAACGACATGTCACAAATCTATCGATATGAATTAACGGTGCCTGAAGACGCCGTGGATGTTAACGGCCACGTAAACAATCTTGAGTATTTACGATGGATGCAAGAAGCCGCCATTCTTCATTCAGATAGCCAGGGATGCACTCAAGCAACGACCAATGCCGGAGCGACATGGGTTGTCCGGACACATCGAGTTGAATACTTAAATCCCGCATTCGCCGGTGAGCATATTATCGTTTTGACGTGGGTATCCAACTTTCGCCGGGTACAATCTCTCCGCAAATATAGGATCATTCGTGCCAAAGACAATGCCGTTCTTGTCGAAGGCGAAACCGACTGGGTTTTCGTCGATGCCAAAACCGGCCGGCTGCGCTCAATACCAGAAAATGTTATAGCCGCCTTTGAAGTGCTGCCCAAAGAGAAAGAATCGGAAATTTTCAATCACGTAAAACCAATAGTTAGATAAGTCATTCAACGACAACCATTATATTTTGCTGGTAATTTCCCTTGACACGCAACTCAATAAAAAGTTAAATTGCACGATGTCCCGGGCAATTATGGGATAAAGGCAGAAAGACAAAGAACGCCGACAATTTTTATCGGGGAAAAATGATGGCAGATATAAGACTGAAAGCTTTGGATGCACTTGTCATTATGAACACGGCCATAAAAAATGTGCGTCTCTATCCTCCTACCAGCGCCACGATTACGAATGCCCTCGAAAAGCTTCATCTGATCTTCTTGGACATATTTGAACAGGAGGCGCCCATAATCTTTGCAGAATCAGAAAAAAACATCCTGATCTGCGGAAAACCTTTAGAACAAAAAGACCAGGAAAGATCTCAGGTTACGACCTTACTGAACATCCTTCTCAATTTCGGTATTAGGAGCATTTCTTTCGATAAGGGTCTGGAAAAGGAAGAACTCGCTGCTTTCATGGAACTCCTTTCGAAAAAGCCTGAGGTTGTGAAAAGTGAAGGTGACCTGCCTCAGATTATGGCAGAAAAAAACATCCGGCACATTTATCTGGATCAAAAAGTATATATATCGATGGATAAAGATCAAGAAATTATTTCCAGCCTTGATATTAAAGATGATGAGATCACCCAATTTCTTATGAGTACTCATCCGGAATTGGCGTCTGATCCTCAAATACTTCAAGAAATGATGATGAAGAATCCGGAATGGTTATTGGAAGCATTCCAGGCCGGTTTATCGCAGATAATGGCGCAAAAGGGGAAATTGTCGAATCAGCAACTTTCTGAAAAGTTGAAAAATCTGCTTACTCTTGTGGATAAAGTTACGAGCCCGCTCGAGCAAAGTGATCAGGAGAACATATTACAAAACATCGGCAAAACCGTTGCAACTATGGATAACGACATAATTCAAGAGTTAAGTTCTCAGGAGATAGAACAACTTTTCGGTGGCATGCTGTTGCAATATATTATGTTCAGTACACTGGATGAGGTTAAACCGGAAGACAAATCTGTGGAATCAAATATATCCAACGCCTTAACATCCGCAGGAGATAGCATCTCTGCAGGTGGGGCCGTTTCAGATTCAGGTTCAGGCTCAGGTTCCGGGGATACCGCCGGTTCGAAGAAGACCGATAATCAAGGTCCCGGTTCCGCGGATACTGCCGGTTCAGAGAAGATCGATTATCAAAAACAGCTTTTTAATCTCAAGGAAAAGCTCCTCTCGCGTATAAAAGATAATAGCCGGCCTTTTATGGATGCCCCTTTGTTGCTTGTTCTGCCCAAAATTATTGAACAACTCGTTGCTCAAAAAGAGAAGGAAACCATGGAGAAGATCATCAATCGCCTGATCGTTGATCTGCTTAACGAAGATTCTGATGTACGCGCGAAAGCATCCAAAGGGTTGACTGAGATCATTGAATCTTTTTCTCCCGACCAGCAAAGCGAATTGATCGAAAGATTATCCGGTCAATTGATTGATTGGATCAAATTGGAAACAGTGGTAACACTGGACTACAGAAAAATATGCCGCAGCTTACAAAAACTTCTACAGGATTTCATTCGCCAGGGACGCTTTGCCGAGTCCATCCCGATCATGGATGTTTTCAATGACATTCATTCCCGCATCCTGGAGAAAAATGATGCAATACGTGATATATCTTCGGAGATCATCCGAAATCTGGCATCAGAAGAGTATCTCTCCATACTCTTTAAAGAACTCCATACCAATGAAAGAAATAAACGGAAAGAGGCCGGCCAAATATTGATTAGATTTGGCGACGTTGTATTGAGCCGATTGCTCGATATTGTCCAGGAAGCCAGCGATAGCAACGAACGTATAAATGTTATCCATCTTATTATAGCCATGGGACAAAAGGCAATACCGGCCATCAAGGATCGAATTAATAATAAAAAAGCGGCATGGCATTATTTGCGTAATCTGGCCTACCTGCTCGGTCATATTGGCAATGAAACGGATGCCCATCTGCTTCAGCCGCTTTTACTCCATGAAAACAACCGGGTTCAGATGGAGGCCTTGAGAAGTATTTTTCAAATCGGGGAAAATCTGAGAGGACCATTACTCCTGTCTGTTCTGCCTAAAGTAGATGATAAATTCAAGCTTAACATCATTGAAACTCTTGGTAATGCGAAATGTGCCGACGCAGTGCCATTTTTTTTGGATGCGCTCAAAAAACGGTCATTACTGGCCTCGCAGTCGCAGATTGATCTGCAGGAAAAAATCTGTATAGCTTTAGGACTAATCGGATCTCCCGAAGCAATATCTGCCCTTTCAGAAATTGCTGAATCAAAATCATTTTTGCGCATCCTCACTTATCCGGAAAAAGTTAAACATGCCGCCACAAGGGCATTGGAATCCATTAAAAGAAAGCAGAAATAGGCGAGTGATGCCGAATGATGCACTCAAATCTCTGCGCTTGATCTAATATTGATCAAATATTCGGAACTGTTAACGCTGAACAGATTATATCATTGATTCTGCGGGCGGCTGCTTCGGGATCGTGAGCCGCGCAAATTGCCGATACAACGGCAATGCAATCAGTGCCTGCCTTCACAACTTCATGGACATTAGATTCATTAATCCCGCCAATTGCAACTAAAGGATGACGGCTAAAGGCTTTGATTTTCGCGAGGCCGTCTAAACCCCAGACGTTTTTTGTATCTGTTTTGGTTGGCGTAAAAAAAACCGGACTGACACCGATGTAATTTACATCCAGTTTTTGGCTTACCTCGACATCTTCCCATGTTTCCACTGACAGGCCAACTATTGCTTTTTGCCCCATAAGTTCGCGAACAATTTCATAAGGCATATCTTCCTGGCCGATATGCACGCCTTCGGCGCCGCAGGCAAGAGCTACATCAACGCGGTCATTTATTATCAGCGGCACTTTATACGGTTCTAAAAGTTTTTTAATCCTTTGAGCTTCCTCTACAAAAAAACGGGTGGACACGTCTTTCTCGCGCAATTGTACATAAGACGCTCCGCCTTTAACCGCCTGAATAACGACTTCTTCCAGAGGCTTCCTTCTGCACAAACCGCGATCAGTCACGAAATACAATCCGCGCATAACTAATCCTCAATTTTTAAACGCTGACTAATATCATTTTCAGACAGGCAATAGAGACAATCCAGAAAATTGGTTTGGAGACTTCCGGGTCCTACGGCAACTGAAGCGGCCATTTCTCCGGCAATTCCCATTACCGCCATAGCCTTGACCGTTGCAACAAAAGGTAGTTTTTCCACTGCGGCAAAAGCGCCACATAAAGCCGATGCCGTGCAACCTAATCCTGTAACTCTAGACATCAACTGATGACCATTTTTAATCTTCACAATTTTTTCTTTACCGACAATATAATCAGTTGCACCGCTAATGCAGATAACGCATTTGTGAGTTTCACTTAATTTTTGCGCTACATCAATTGCTGCATCTGAAGATGCGGCGCTATCCACGCCCTTGGTTTTGGACTTATCATCGTAAAGAGCCATAATCTCCGAAGCATTACCCCGAATGATGGCCGGCGGTTCATTATTAATCAGTTCTCTTGCCGTTTTTGTCCTATAAGCAGTTGCCCCGGCACCGACGGGATCTAAAATAACGGGAATGCCCTTTTTTCGGGCATGATGGGCAGCCTTAAACATTGAAAATATCCAGCGTTCGCTTAATGTGCCGATGTTGATCACTAAAGCCGAAGCAATATTCACCATTTCTTCGACTTCTTCTTCCGCGTGCGCCATTACCGGAGATGCTCCGATTGCCAGCAGCGCATTAGCTGTGCTATTCATGACCACGTAATTGGTAATGTTATGCACAACCGGCGCCTGGCAGCGAATTAATTCTATTGTTTTGTAAATTTCCGCCGCTGTTATCTTCACGATTTCCCACTCCTTATTTTTTTATAATGAGACTAGCTGAAAACGAATCCCGACGACTCGGGATGAAGTTTGAAGCGTTAGTCGAATTATCCCACGTGCGAAGCTAAGTGGGACTCTTGTAATCATGCCCGTGATTTATCAATATAATTAAAATTCGTCAACCCGCTTTAAATCATTTGTAAATTTTTTTATGTGACCGTTTTTTTACTCCGATCATCTTTCACTTGTATTACTTGAATGATGAAAAGAAGATAAGGTCAGTAGATTTCTCATACGGACGGATGTCGCGATGTACCCCCAGCGCGGTCATAGGTGCCACACCTCACATTTTGTGGCCAAGATTTTCTTGACATACAGGACTGAGTTTCCTATAGTTCAACCATGAAAAAGTAATATCTTATCAATTATTAGTTTTCTGACAAGCATGGTAGACTCTGGCTGTCCTAAAAAAATGATTATTACATATAGTATTATATATTTTTCTCGAAAAGTATAATTAAATCGATTGATGGAATTGGTAAAAATGGAACAGGAATTTCAACTATAATTATTTGTTAAAACCAATTGGGAAGGAAGCCTATGAAAAATAGAAATTTGCCATATCTCTGTCTGTGGTCTTTTAATTACCGGTTTCTCGTGCGGTGGTATGCCGTGGTCATGATCTTTCTGTTTTGCATCCTTATCAGTAATGCCGTTGCCGCCGATGTTTCTCCCGGAAAACAGAATGGCAGCGACAATGTCCAGAACTCGGTGGTGAAGGTGTTCTCAACGGTCCGCATGCCCGATACTTTTCGGCCCTGGGCAAAACAGGCGCCGCAGGAAATCTCGGGCAGCGGTGTTATCATCGAAGGGCATCGGATCCTGACCAACGCCCATGTGGTGCTTTATGCAAACCAAATCCAGATCCAGGCAAACCAGAGCGGCGACAAGGTTTTCGCTACCGTTGAGGCCATTGCGCCAGGCATTGACCTCGCGCTCCTGAAGCTTGATGATGAATCTTTATTTTCCACGCACCCGCCGCTTGCCCGCGCCAGCACGCTTCCGGACGTGAAGGACGCCGTGATGACATACGGATTTCCCACCGGAGGCACGAATTTGTCAATAACCAAAGGAATTGTTTCCCGGATCGAATTCGCCAATTATAATTACCCGGTTTCCGGTCTTCGAATTCAGATTGATGCGGCGATCAATCCCGGCAATAGCGGCGGACCGGCGGTTGTGGGCGACAAGATGATCGGGGTGGCATTCAGCCGTCTTGGCGGAAACGCGGAAAACATCGGCTACATAATTCCATGTGAAGAGGTCGAGTTGTTCCTTAAGGACATTGCCGACGGACATTATGACGGCAAACCATCAATGACAGATGAATTGCAGACATTTGAGAATTCAGCGCTCCGGTCTTACCTCAAGGTTGATAATTCGGTAACCGGCATTATTGTGCACCAACCCGCATCCACCGGGGCCTCGTATCCGCTGAAGACGTGGGACATAATCACGAAGATCGGCGACACAACCATCGACGATCAGGGCATGGTGAACATCGGAAATAATCTACGCATTGACTTCCGGTATATTATCCAGAAAATTGCCGCCAAGGGAAATGTCCCCTTATCCATTGTCCGGGGCGGGAAGGTGTTGAAAATCGAACTCCCGGTTTCATCCGATCATCCGATGCTGATATCCAATTTACAGGGTTCGTACCCTGACTATTTTATCTACGGACCGCTTGTTTTTTCTACCGCAACATCTCAGTTTATTGGCAATATTAATAGTACCGGGACCAACTCGCTAATCATTCAAGCGTTTCTGAGAAATCCGCTTATCGCACGCTTTAGCGACAAGCCTGCATTCCCCGGTGAAGAGCTTGTTGTCGTTTCTTCTCCATTTTTTCCTCACGCACTGGCAGAGGGGTATACTAATCCTATCGCGCGAGTAGTGAAAACAGTCAATGGAATTTCCATCCGCAACCTGAACCATCTTGTGCAGGTGCTGCGGGACTCCCGCGAGGAGTTCGACGTGATCACCTATTGGGGCAAGGGCGGCGAGACCATGGTCTTCCCCAGAAAAAAAATGCGGGACGTGACGGATGAAATTCTCACCGACAACGGCATTCGTTCCCAGGGATCTCAGCAGGTGCTGGACGTGTGGGGCGCCAAGAAAGGACGGTAGGGGGTAGAGTAGTACGCGTTCTTTTTTTATCAGCCAATAGCCCTAGGATAATTTTACAATACCTTACAAGAGAAACTCGAAATGGCTTTGATATAGCTGTGATTAGCGTGGTCAGGAACGGAGATGCTTAATTGCTTTTTGCTTTTTACTTTTATCTTTTCACTCTTTCTAACCGCAGGATGTTGAACTTATGAAAATAAAAATATCTACAACCCTACTTCTTGTCCTTTGCTCACTCTTTCTAATCTCCGTTATAGAAAAGGAGGCCGGAGCGGCTGAAACGCAACCGAACCAATTTCATTCTTATCTCCGGCAGGGAATTGATAAAGCTTTTAATCTGGATACAGCCAGCGCTAATGTATATCTAAAAAAGGCGGTGGAACTTGATCCGGAAAATCCCACCGGATATGCTTACATGGCAGTGTTTAGTTTGTTTTCCTACGAGATGAGCTTTGAATCGAAGGATAGAGACACGAATCAAGAGGCCTTACTGCGTTACGCCAAAGAAGCCCTCGTCAAGGGAGAAAAAAGAATTGAGAAGAATCCTCACGATAGTCAGGCTTACTTTGCCATGGCGTTGGCGAAAATCTCCGAAATTCAATGGGCGATTCATCAAAAGCATTATTTAATTATCGTACAAGAAACATCGAATATATGGGATTATCTGGAAAAAGCTAAGGCGGGGGATCCACAAAATCATGATGTATATTTTCTCATGGGCTTGCTTCATTATCATCTCGATCATCTCTCCGGCTTTACCCGCTTCTTGTCTTCGGCTTTTATTACTTCCGGAAACCCTCAAAAAGGGCTTCAGGAACTGGATTTGGCGGCGCAAAAGGGTGACCTGCTCAAGGAACTTGCGCAGGTCGAACTTTCCTCGAATTATTTGAATTTTGAAAAACAACCGGCAAAGTCTTTACTTTTTGTCCGGGAATTAAATAAAAGATTCCCCAACAATTATAATTTTTTATTTGCGATGGGCAACGCCCTTTCCGACCTTCATCGATTCGAGGAAGCTTTTGATATAGCCAGGAAGATTGAAAATAATATTCAGACCAGTATTCCCCCCTTTGTTCCCCAGCTCCAACCTCGTTATAATCAATTAATGGGGAGAATCCTTTTCAGCCAGGGAGAATATGACCGATCCATGGAATATTTCCAAAATGCTTTAAAGGATACATCATTTTATAATGCCCGGGTTCGAGTCTGGGCGTTTGTGCGTCTGGGGATGATTAACGACATTCGCAAAAAAAGGAAGCAGGCTGAAGAGTATTACTCCAGGGCATTGGAAGTAGAAGGCGGAGAAGGCGCAGCTCAGATAGAAGCCCGGAATTATCTTAATAATCCCTACGTGCCCCCGGCTAAATTTTAGATCTACGTGATTGGATATACAGCTTCTGAGGTACTCTCAGCGCGGTCATCGATGCCATACCCGATATTTTGAAGCCAGAATTTCTTTGACATACAAGAATGAGTTTCCTATAGTTCAACTATGCAAAAACAATATTTTATCAAAGGAGATATTTTATGAAAAATAAAATTATACTCGCAGCAACTTTTCTTATATTTTTTACGGGATGTTCAGTAAAAGTTTCCGGCTATGCAGGCCTTCGTGACGGCAAATTATCCGAGTGTCCTGATTCACCAAACTGCGTTTCATCGCAAACAGCAAAGAAAGACCACGCTGTTGATCCTTTGTCGTATAATGGGTCTTACAGCGAAGCAAAACAGGCGCTCCTGTCAATTATTTCCTCTTTGCCGCGAACAAAAATAATTGCCGACAGTGACCGGTACGTTCACGTGACCTTTACTTCGCGCCTCATGCGATTTGTCGATGATGTTGAATTCTTGTTTGATGAAACGAACAAACAAATCCATGTACGATCTGCTTCACGCGTGGGATATTCGGACATGGGAGTCAACAGAAAAAGGGTTGAAGACCTGCGCAAGCGATTTTACAAACGGCTAAAAATCCAGTAATTACCATCTGTCGCAACAGGGGATTCTCTGATCGTATTTATTTTTTCCCCGTTATTTAATTGTTTTATTATGTTAATTAAATAAAGGCTGTCTGCCGGAACACAGGGAAGATTATGATAAAAAAAATACTTCTCCTTTTGTTTATCATGATGCTGGTAGCCGCATTCTTCATATTTAATTTGAACCGCTATTTATCTCTGGCATACCTTAAAGAATCGAGGGTGCAATTTGCTTCTTTTTACGCGGAAAACACGATTCTTACAATCGCTGTCTATATACTGGTTTACATCGTCATAACCGCACTATCGCTACCCGGCGCGGCGATTATGACGCTTGCCGGCGGGGCGATGTTCGGATTCATCGTTGGTGTCATAGTTGTGTCCTTCGCCAGTATCATCGGCGCTTCACTGGCGTTCCTTGTTTCCCGGTATCTGCTCAGGAGCTGGGTCGAAAAAAAACTGGGAGACAGGCTTTCGACAATCAATGCCGGGATTGAAAAAGAAGGAGGCTTATATCTTTTTTCGCTCAGGCTTATCCCGGTTTTTCCGTTCTGGATCATCAACCTGCTCATGGGTCTCACCAAGATGAGGCTTATCACATTTTACTGGGTCTCTCAGGTGGGAATGCTGGCGGGAACCATGGTGTATATAAACGCAGGAAAGGAATTGGGGAAGATAGATTCCCTGTCCGGCATTCTTTCACCCGGACTAATCATATCATTCATAATTCTGGGGTTGTTTCCATTGGGTGTGAAAAAAGCAATGAACATATTCCGATCGCGTTTCCGTAAGGAAGGCAAAGTAAAATCTGAATGACCGACAAGGAGAAATATATGCGCTACAACTATCACATTATTGTGCTGGGCGCCGGGAGCGGGGGATTGGTTGTCGCATCCGGCGGAGCTTCCATGGGGGCGAAGGTTGCCATTATCGAAGCTGATCAAATGGGCGGCGATTGCCTGAATACCGGATGCGTACCAAGCAAATCTTTTCTGCGCTCTGCTCATCTGGCCGCGGAAATAAAAGATGCCTCAAGCTTTGGTCTATCGGCTGCGCTGGCCGGCGTAAACGCTTCACTGATAATGAAGCGGGTTTATGATGTTATACAGACAATCGCACCACATGATTCCATTGAGAGATTCACCTCGCTCGGCGTGGATGTTATAAAGGGCAGGGGTGTCCTTGTTGACAGGCATACCGTCAAGGTGAACGACAAAATAATAACCGGTAAGTATATAGTTATCGCTACGGGCTCCCGCGCCGCTGTGCCCCCCCTACCGGGTCTTGCGGATGTGCCGTATCTCACGAATGAAAACATCTTCAACATGCAAAAGCTGCCGGAGAAACTACTGATCCTTGGCGGCGGGCCCATTGGTCTTGAACTGGGGCAGGGTTTTCGGCATCTTGGCTCTGAGGTCGAAATCATTGATGTTGCTCCGCATCTTTTCCCCAAGGACGATCCGGAGGTAGCGCCGCTTATGGAGCAGTTACTCCAGAAAGAAGGAATCGTTTTGACGCTGTCTGCAAAAATTAATCAGGTTAAAAAAAATGGAGATGAAATCACCGTTGTCATAGAAAAGGATGGAATAACCAGAGAAGTTGCCGGAAGCCACCTTCTGGTATCACTGGGAAGAAAACCTATAACAAAGGATATGGGACTGGAAAACGCCGGTGTTAAGCTGGACCAGCGGGGATACGTCACGGTGAATAACTATCTGCAGACCAATATAAAAAATATTTATGCCTGCGGCGATGTGGCCGGTCCATACCAGTTTACCCACATGGCGGGATACCAGGCTGGTATAGTGATCAGAAACATTGTCTTTCCATTGACAAAAGCAAGCGTCGATTACTCTGCAGTACCCTGGACAACCTATACGAGGCCTGAAGTGGCGCACGTTGGATACACCGGGCAATGGGCAAAGGAAGAAGGGTTATTCGTGGATTCTATAATGATAGCACTTAAGGAAATCGACCGTGCCCAGGCTGATAACGACACGGAAGGATTTCTCAAACTCGTTCTGGGAAAGAAAAACCGTATCATTGGCGCCACGATGGTGGGTAACAAGGCCGGTGAAATCATTCCGCTCGCTTCTCTGGCGATCAGAAATAAAATGAAGGCAACGGTCTTCATGTCGCAGATATTCTCATATCCGACCGAAGCGGAGATATTTAAGTTGGCTAGCCTCGCTTCCGCAAGGAAATCATTTAAGCCATGGATGAAGGCTATTATAAAGACTTTGCTGCTGCGATGAAGGAAATTATACTGACGTTCCCGGCAAGGAATGAGGTGATTTTAAAATCTGCTTATTAATGGAATGATTATATTAAATGTAAAGGAGAAACCTATGAGCAATTATTATGATTCAAAAGATCTGGTTGATTTCCCCAATATCACCGAATTCGCCAAAGAACAGGGAGAAGCTTTTTTCCAGTATTACGGTTCGGCGACATCTGCAGGGAAGTTGACCGAACGGGAAAAGACCCTCATTGCGCTGGCAGTTGCGGCAACACAGAAATGCCCGTACTGTATCGACGCTTATACCAACAAATGTCTTTCTCTGGGCATATCGAATGATGAAATGATGGAAGCCGTCCATACGGGAGCTGCGATGGTGGCTGGCGTAGTCCTCGCACACTCGATGCAGATGAGAAAAATAATCAAGCAAAAGGAAATGTAATGGATACAAACGAACAATTGCGCATCCTCGGGAGCACAACCGGTTGCATCTCCTTCAAAGAAAGGTTTGAACGCTCCTCAAAAGCAAGTCTTGCGGCCACGAAAATTAATGTCCTGCAAATCAACGTGGGGAAACGCTGTAATCTTTCCTGCCGTCATTGCCATGTTGATGCCGGGCCAGAAAGAACAGAGATTATGTCGAGGAAAATCTTGAACGCTTGCCTGGATATTGCGAAACAGAAAGAAATCTCTACCATTGATATAACAGGCGGATCTCCGGAAATGAATCCGCACCTTGGATGGTTTCTCTGCGAGGCAGGGAAATTGGACAAACGGCTTATTGTACGATCCAATCTGGTTATACTGCTGGAGGATGCTTATGCAGGATTCATCGATGTATACGCAAAAAACCGCGTTGAAGTCGTAACGTCGCTCCCGGACTATCATGATGACGGGACGAACCGGCAGCGTGGCTCAGGAGCTTTTACCCGTATCATACAGGCCATGAGACTTTTGAATCAAAAAGATTATGGTAGAGAAGAAAGAAGTCTCGTCCTGAATATCATGCATAATCCGGTGGGCGCATACCTGCCGGGAGCGCAAAAGGCACTGGAAGCTGAATATAAAAAAAGGTTATTCACTGAGCATGGGGTTGTATTCAACCGGCTCTTTTGTATTACAAATATGCCGGTAGGCAGGTATCTTGAATATCTTCTAAATTCGGGTAATTTCGAAGACTATATGGCCGGTTTGTGCGAAGCGTACAACCCGCTGGCGGCGGAAAATGTGATGTGCCGGTCAACCATTTCGGTGGGATGGGACGGAACTTTGTATGACTGTGATTTCAACCAGATGCTGGGGCTGCGAGTCAATCATGGCATGCCGGATATGATTATGGATTTTAATATTGAAAAGCTTAGATCACGGAAGATCGTCATAGGCAACCACTGTTACGGTTGTACAGCCGGGATAGGATCATCGTGCCAGGGAGCCACTGTAGTTGGAGCTGGTTAGTTATGACGGTTAGAAAGAAAAACCCAGCCTTTTCTATTATCGTTCCTGTATTGAACGAGAAAGACGGGATACAGTCATTCCTGCAACATGTAAAAGATATCTCAGCCGGTGAATCGGTTGAGCTCATTATGGTAGACGCAGATCCTGCTGGCAGCACTATCAACAAGATACGCTCCGGTGAAGCGACGAAACTGTTGTCACCCAGAGGCAGAGGCATGCAGATGAACCGGGGGGCCGATGTCGCCAAGGGTAATGTTTTGCTCTTTTTGCATGCGGATACTTTTTTGCCCCAAAACGCTTTCGGCTATATAAAAAATGCATTGATGGATGATGCCTATGTGGGTGGCGCCTTTGATCTTGGTATCGACAGCGGCCGCATCTTGTTACGGCTGACAGCATGGTGCGCTTCACTGAAGCATCGAATGACAAGGGTTCCATACGGGGATCAGGCGATCTTTATCCGTTCTGAGTTTTTTCGCACTATCGGCGGTTATCACGAAGTTCCTCTTTTTGAGGATGTCGAACTTATGAAAAGGATTAAGAAGCTCAAAAAAAAAATAAACATTATCAGGTATCGTACGAGGACTTCGCCGCGTAAATGGGAAAAGGAAGGAGCACTGTACACAATATTACGTAACTGGACCCTGCAGGTTCTTTACCTTCTTGGCGCATCGCCGGAATTCCTTGTGAAATATTATTATGGGAAAAAAAGTTATGAATAACGCGCTGATACTTTTTCTGAAATATCCGGAACGGAAAATGGTTAAAACGCGGATAGCCGCAAAGTTCGGAGATGATTTTTCTTTTGGACTATACACGGCCTTTATAAAGGATCTTCTCGTCATGGCCGGATCCGTAGGGGCAAATAAAATACTCGCCATTGACGGACCCGTAGGCGTTCCCACTGCCTCGCTCGATTTTGGTACCGGATACCCTGTTATACGGCAAAATGGCAAGAATATAGGCGACAGAATGCTGAACGCGTTTATATATGTCTTTAATTCGGGATATAAGAATGCCGTTTTGATTGGGAGCGACCTGCCGGGCCTGCCTGCCGCATTGGTCGAAAATGCGTTTGCAGCTCTTAATAACACGGACGCAGTGATAGGCAGAAGTACCGATGGTGGTTATTATCTAATCGGATTCAGAAAAGAAACATGCTCCCCGGATTATTTCAAAGGAATAACATGGAGTATCTCCTCGGTTTTTCAGCGGACGATGGATAAATTCAGCAGATCAGAAAAGAATGTATATATTTTGCCTGAATGGATTGATATAGACGATCATGATGATCTGAAACGGTTTTATGAAAAAAATGCCAACGGAACCGGCGCTGCATCATATACCATGAAGTATCTGACTGAGATGTTCCCCTGACGCGATCATTTATGCCGGGCACTGCATTTTGTGGCCGGGGTCGCATTGACATGTAATGCCGAAATTCTTATATTTCAATTGTGAATAAAAAATATTTTATCAATAAAATACATTATAGGGAGGAAAAAATGAAAAAGATATTCTTATACATAGTAATATTAAGCTTAGTATTAGGTTGTCAAAACGGTAACACCGCACAGAAGGAGGGAAAATCAAAAATGACGAAAACAATAACATCGGAAAGTATTGCCACACTGGCTGGAGGTTGCTTCTGGTGCGTGGAATCGGATTTTGAAAAGGCGCCGGGTGTAATAAAAGTCATATCCGGTTATGCCGGAGGTAAGGGGGAAAATCCAACTTATGAAACGTATGCTAAAATGAGTTACATTGAAGCCATACAGGTTTATTATGATCCGCAAAAAATCAGCTATGAACAACTTTTAAATTACTTCTGGCATCATATTGATCCTACGGATGGGGGTGGACAGTTTGTCGATCGCGGTCCTCAATATCGCAGTGCCATATTTTATCAGAATGATGAGCAGAGGCAGATTGCCGAAAAATCAAAACTGACGCTGGAAAAATCAGGGAAACTTAAGAAACCTGTTGCCACAGATTTAATTAAATTGACTAAATTTTATCCGGCGGAAGAGTATCATCAGAATTATCATACAAAAAATCCCGTGCGTTATAATTACTACCGTTATGGGTCTGGCCGTGATAAAACCGTGAAGAAATTATGGGGAAATGAGACAGGTTTAGAGTCTTACGGTCAGGAAAAATTCAATAAACCGGATGATGCGACCCTGAGGAAGAAACTCACCAAAATACAATATGAGGTTACACAGAAAAATGGCACTGAGCCACCTTTTAAAAATGAATATGATAATAACAAAAGAGAAGGGATATATGTGGATATTGTCTCTGGTGAACCATTATTCAGTTCATTGGATAAATTCAATTCCGGCACAGGCTGGCCCAGTTTCACTAAACCGCTGGAAACGGGGAATATAGTCGAGAAAGAAGATCGGGGCCTTTTTACCACGCGTACCGAAGTGAGAAGCAAAAAGGCTGATGATCATTTAGGGCATGTTTTTCCGGATGGTCCGCCGCCGACAGGTTTGCGCTATTGCATGAATTCCGCAGCCCTGCGGTTTATTCCTAAAGAAGATCTGGAAAAAGAAGGTTACGGAAAGTATTTGAATTTATTTTCGTCTAAAAAATGATGATGGAAACTTCATTGTATTAATGGATGCTGCCACGAATTATATTTCGCCTGAAACATTTGTGCGCCTTGGATTCTTTGCCGCAATATTTTTTGTTGTGGCGCTTGGCGAAAAGATTGCGTCGCGGCGAATTCTATTAAAATCAAAGTTTAAGCGCTGGATAAGCAATATAGGCATGCAGATAATTGATGTTGCTTTATTGCGCTTGATTTTTCCGATATTTCCTGTTGGCGTCGCTGTTATTTGTGCGCAAAAAGGCTGGGGGTTATTGAATTACTACCAGGTAATACAACCGCTGGCATTGTTTATCGGTATATTGACGCTTGATTTTGTTATTTACCTTCAGCACAGAATGTTCCACTTTGTCCCTATATTCTGGCGTGTGCATATGGTGCACCACACTGATCAGGATATTGACGTAACCACGGCAGTACGTTTTCATCCCCTGGAAATCATATTATCGTTGCTGATTAAATTTACCGCTGTGGCGGCAATAGGCGCGCCGCCTTTATCCGTTCTGATCTTCGAAATTATTCTTAACGGCGCATCAATGTTCAACCACGGTAATATCAAAATCCCTTTATCCTTTGACCACGTCATCAGAATGGTTTTGGTAACACCGGATATGCACCGGGTTCATCATTCCGTGATTGTGCGGGAAACAAACAGCAACTATGGATTTAGTTTTTCCTGGTGGGATAGGCTTTTTGGTACATACATAGCTCAACCCCAGGAAGGTCATGATAAAATGAAAATAGGTCTTAATGGCTATCATGACGATCGTTCGCTAAAATTATCAGCTTTGTTGGCAATGCCTTTTTTCGATCAAAAAAGAGTCAACAAGTAATTTTCACACTGCGGTCTCTGCCGCAGGGTAATTTACCATTAAATTTTTGTGCTATCTTCCAAATACGCTGTTAACTAGCGAAAAAAATAAAAAGAAGCAGGTTCTTTATCGCTTGGCTGGAAAGGTTGTTGAAAAAAGCTTGCAAGGATTCCCTTGACGTACAAGACTGAGTTTCCTATAGTTCAGGCATGAAAAAGCAATACATTATCAAAAATATTACAGGCACAAGACTATGTTGAAACGGATTGCTCAAGCCTTTATCCTGAACCGATTGCACATTGTGGCCAGTGCGCCAGCGGTCATGTGGTGCTGGTCCGAGTTTTTAAAGACGCGTTTTCGCAGCATCGATTATCTGATCATCACCCTGGCGGTGGCCTGCATCTGTCAGTGGAACCGGCTTACCGACGTGGAAGAGGACGCGCTGAACTGCCCGGTCGATCTGAAGGACGCGCAAGCCAAAAGCCGCGCCATCAAGGTTTTCTGCTATGCAGGTGGAACAATCGCCGTCATACTCGCACTCTTCACTGAACCCGCATGGCCGATTGCGGGGCTGGTCGCCTTCGGCGCTGCTGTCGGATATTTCTATAACAGTCCTCTGCTGCCCTCTAAGCCGCATCTGCGGATAAAAAATCTTTTCATCATCAAAAATTTGAGTTCGGGCGCGGGGTGGTCTGCGGGTCTGCTGGTTTTTCCGATGCTGCGTGCGCATACACAACCGGATGGGCGCTTCTTCACGGCGTTCGTCTATATGTTCGCCATGGTCATGACCTATGAAATCATGTGGGACATACGCGATGCAATAGGTGATTCCAAAGCGGGAATCCCGACCTTGCCGGTTGTGCTCGGAATCAACAGCGCCAGAGTTTGTGCCGCCATACTCCAGTTAGTCTGCCTCGGCATCATTATCAGCGGCCTTGCGAACGCCCGCCTGACACCCATATGGTCGTTTTATCTTCTCCCAAGCATAATGCTTTTGATGTTGATCATCTTTTTCCCGCGACTGATCAAATACAACCGCGGCCTTTCGCATGTGCTGGTCATAGCGCTGACCGGTTTTGCATGTCTGGGAGGTTTTCTGGCTGCCCAGTTCGGGTGAGGATTCGATACCATTTCGATTTCAAAGGATAACGAGGCGGCAAGGAGGAGGCTCCGCAGGCGTATTAATTATACGTTGAGGAAGCCGACAACGCGGCCAACAAAGTTAGCCAAAGAAAGCGAATTTGTATAAATATCTTATTATATATTGCCCGGCACAATCTTATACAAATTCTAAATCAAAGATGATATTGAGGCGGCTATGAAAAAATATGTTGTCTTGATAGTCGCTATACTCATTCAAATCTGCATAGGCGTTGGTTATTCCTGGAGCACTTTTGTCCCTGCTTTAAAACAAACCTTTGGTCTTTCCATTGCTCAGACACAAACCATTTTTGGCACCGGCTCGCTTGTAATTACATTATTTATTTTTTTCGGAGGCCGCATTCAGGATCGTCTTGGCCCGCGAATTCCTGTTTTCATCGGTGGCATTATCTTAGGCGGCAGTTATATATTGGTCGGATGTTCCAACGGATCATATTCATCTCTGCATTTACTTATCGGCGTCTGCGCCGCCATCGGTGTGGGACTCTGTTATATCTGCCCTATCGTCTGCTCAGTCAAATGGTTTCCCCAGCATAAAAGTCTGGCAACCGGTATTGTTGTTGCCGGATATGGAAGCAGCCCTATTATTATCTCCCTGATCGGTGAATATCTATTGTCGCATCAAGTGAACGTGCTGGTTATTTTCAAATATATGGGATTAGCCTTTCTAATAATTATCCTCGTAGCCGCCATGTTTTTACAAAACCCGCCTCAGGAGAAGAATTACAAACCCGTTGCCGCTGATATCAAAACAATCGATCTTTTCAAAGACCGTAACTTCTGGGGTCTCCTGTGCGGCATCTTCCCCTGTCTGTATATAGGATTAATGATTATCGGCAACATCAAACCATTCGGTCTTTCTTTAAACTTGAGTTTGGTGATTACCGGAACAGCGGTCAGTATCCTGGCACTTTTCAACGCCATCGGCAGAATAGGATGGGGAATTATCGGCGGATTTCTGGAAGGGAAAAAAGCGATACTCCTATCGTTGATCAGCACATCTCTGGTTTGCGTTGCCGCGGCTTTTGCGGTTAAAGATGATTTGACATTCTTTCTCTTTATAGTGTTTGCCGGTTTTAACTATGGCGCCTGTCTGGTTCTTTACGCCGCCGAAATCGCCAATCATTACGGAACGGAAAAAATGGGAACAATATATTCCACCCTTTTCCTCTCCAATGGAGTTGCCGGGTTTGTAGCGCCGCCTCTGGCCGGAAGAATTTTCGACAATACAGGTTCCTACGCGCCCGCCTTTCTGATTTTCGGTTCTCTGGCTTTCATCTCGATACTTTTATTTTACTTTATTTATCAACCGGCAAAACAAAAAGAGGAATAAACAATCAAGTGTTTGTTACAGTAGAGTAGAGA
>PLGI01000206.1 GCA_003139775.1 Syntrophaceae bacterium
AAGGCCAAGTGAAAGCGAAAGCCCCTGGAAGAAGATGATTGGAAAGCCGTATTCGGGAAAACCGAACGTCCGGTTTGATGAGGGGGAGCTGGAGATAGAACCATTTGGCAACTACGCCAGCTCTCTACTCTACTAGGTAAAATGCGCACAACTCACCGGTAAATAAACATTTAACTAAACATTTGCATTGTGCTCACATTGTGGTACAAACTTCCCCCAATAAAATATAGCTTAAGCCGTCAGTGTTTGTTTTCTGCTTTTTGCTTCAAAATTGATATTTTATGCATATTTCTGACTATAAATTATCCTTTGATAAAGATGGTTGCGGAAAAAGCCAAAAAGATCAAAGCACTACATATTGTGGTGTAATTATGGCAATAACACAATTTGTTGTATTTTTTCTTTACAAAGGGGAAATCTTTTGTTAGAATTTTAAAAATTTATACCATTACAATAAAGATGTTTTTATGAATTTAAAAAGATTGGAAATATCCGGTTTTAAGTCGTTTCGCGACAAGGTTATTCTTGATTTCCCTAATGGCATCACAGGGATTGTCGGGCCCAACGGTTGCGGAAAGTCCAATGTCGTTGACGCGATCCGTTGGGTAATGGGTGAGCAACGGGTCAAGGCTCTGCGCGGAAAAAAGATGGATGACGTTGTTTTCAACGGCAGTCAAGACTCCGCGCCGGTAAGTATGGCGGAAGTTACTATGACTTTGGTTGCCAATGGTCAAAACTTTCCGGGTTCTTATTCCGAGTTGAGTGAAGTTTCCATTTCCCGCAGGGTTGTCTGTGAAGGAGATCATGAATACTATCTCAACAGAGTTCCCTGTCGGCTTCTTGATATAAAAGAATTCTTCATGGGTACCGGTATTGGCGCCAGAACCTATTCTCTGGTTGAACAGGGGCATGTGGCGAATCTTGTCGAGGCCAAGCCCGAAGATAGAAGATTGTTTATTGAAGATGCCGCCGGTGTATCCAAATACAAAAGCCGCAAGGATGCCGCAGTTCGTAAAATGGAAGCGACAAAGCAAAATGTGCTGCGGCTCAACGACATCATCAAGGAAGTAAAATCTCAGCTCAATACCATCTCCCGGCAAGCCAAGAGAGCGGAACAATATAAAAACATAAAGCAGCAAAGCAAAGAAGCGGAATTAATGATTGCCCTGCAAAGCTATGTTGAACTTGCCGAAAAAGAATCTTCTTTGCAGGCCGCGCGCGCGGAACTGCAAAATCAGGACGCTGGCATTCACGCAAATCTCGAAGCCAAAGAATCAACTTTGGAAGAGCTGAAAACAAAGCTTTTGGAAAATGAAGAGTTGATAGCCAAAAGCCAGCAGGAACTCTACGAGATTAAAAACGCTATCAGCATTAAAGAGAAAAACATCGAATTCGCCCGTCTGCAAATGGATGATACCTCCGAACGCAAGCAAAAAGATTTAGCGGAAATTCAGATGTTACAGACGAAGAAAACGGATTTGATCGCCGAAATTGAAAATTTGCAAAAAAATGCGACTGAAGCTGAAAATAAAATCGCCGCCCTTAAAATAGAACATGACGAAGTTGGGCAAAAAGTTCAAGAGCTGATCAATGCCGATAAAGAAGCAAATAATCAGTTGGAAGAAAAGAAAATTTTATATATCGATGTCGTAACGGAAAAAGCCAAGCTCAAAAACATGGTCTCTAGTCTGAGCAAAAATATTGAGGATTTGAAAAAACGCGAGGAAAGAGAAACTCATGAACTGGATGAAGACAAAAAGATGTTTGCTGATTTAACAAGCAGGTTGGAATCGGTAAATGAAGGATTAACGAAGGATGAAAAAGAAATCATTCAATTGGAAGAAAAAAGAGCGGCGGCATCAGATGAAGTCGAGAGGTCTAAATCAGATTTACAATTAACCGAAGAGATCATCGCTAAAATTAAGGAAGAAACCAGCGTCAAGTCGTCTCGGTTGACTTCCCTGAAAGAATTTCAAGAAGCATATAAGTGGTGTAATGAAGGTGTTAAGACGATCATTGAAAATAAGGAACACAGTGATAAGTTTTATGGAGTTGTTGCTGACCATATAAATGTTCCCCGCGAATATGAAGCGGCAGTAGAAGCGGTGTTGGGAGAAAAACTGCAATACGTGGTGGTTAAAAGTCAGGAAGACGGCGTGCGCGCGATTGATTATCTGAAAAACTACCAATTGGGCCGGGGCAGCTTTGTATCGGTGGATTTGAGAAACCATGACGCGAAAACTTACAGCGATGAACACCTTCAGGAAGCCCAACCATTACTCCAAAAAGTTAAAGTCCATGAAGATTTTAAACAAATTGCCGATTGCCTGTTAGGCGACGTTTTACTGATACCGACAATTGAAAATGGCATTTCTCTTTGGAAGAAAAATGGCTTCAGGGGAACTTTTGTCACACCGGAGGGTGATATAATCAGCCCGCATGGTGTGTTAACCGGTGGCAGCGGATCAGTGGTGGAAAAAAGTCTTTTGGCGACAAAAAGAGAGATCAGTGAACTGGAAAGTGAAGTAGCCGCGCTCATTTTAGATCTGGAAGAAAAAACAGATCAAAAAAAGAAACTTGTTTCTATGATTGCCCAGTGGGAAGAAGAACTGGCTCAAATAAAAACCACAATCCACTCGCTGGAAATTACTATTAACGGCAGAAAAAAAGATCACGAACGGTTTGGCGACGAGACAAACAGATTAAAGCAGAGAATTGCCGTTTTGGAATTTAACCGGCAAAACATTAAGGCGGAAGAAACCGAAGCCGAAGAAAGATTGCAAAAATTCAGCGCCGATATTTTACACAAAGATGAAGAAGAAAAAGAAATCAATGAAATCATTTTCATCTTTAACGCAAAGAGAGAACAGGTGCGGGTGGAAATTGATGAACAGGAACGCTATTTAACAGGTAAAAAAATAGAGATGGCTTCTTCGGAAGAGAAAAAAGAAGCCGATCTGCGGACAATATCACGACTGCAAAATGATATCAGCGCTATAGAAAATGAGAATAACATTAAAGGTGAGGAAATTGTTTCCTGCGAAAAGCAGATTGTCGAATTAACTCAGACAATCGAAACTGAGCAAACGACGCTCAAGGAACTTTATGATAGTTTTGCGGCGCAGGAAACGCTTTTGGCAGAAAAAAAGGCGGGACAAAATCGCGAAGACGCACAACTGAAAATAAAAGAAAATGAAATCCGGGAAATAAAAAAGAAGCTTGATGAATTACGCCAACAGATAAATGAAATGGAAATTCAGTGTCGGGAAGCGGCCTTAAATGGCGAAAATTTGAAAAAAGTAATCGCCGAAAAGCACGATGTTGACTTGGAGGGCATGGTCTCCGGATTTGCGAAAATTGAGGAAGAAAAACTCACCGAACTCATTGCCTTATTGGAGAAGAATAAACAAACAATAGATGAATTCGGCGAAGTAAATTTGCTCGCGCTTAATGAATATGAAGAACTCGATAAGCGATACACTTTCTTATCGGCGCAAATAGCCGATTTAAATACTTCACTTAATGTTTTGCAAAGAACGATTACACGCATCAATAAAATTTCCCGCACAAGATTTGCTGAAACCTTTGCCGCGGTCAATGCCTGTTTTAAAGAAGTATTCACTCAGATTTTCCCGGGAGGCCGCGGAGAGCTTCTGCTGACCGATGAAAATGATTTACTGGAAACAGGCGTGGATATTGACATTCAAGTTCCCGGCAAAAGAACGCAAAATGTTAATTTGCTTTCCGGCGGTGAAAAATCTTTGGTGGCGGTTGCTCTTATTTTCGCCATTTTGCTGTATCGTCCCACTCCCTTTTTGGTTTTAGACGAAGTTGATGCCGCTTTGGATGACGCTAATACCAACCTCTTTAATCGATTGGTTAAGGATGTTGCCAAGAAGTCTCAGGTTATCATGATTACGCACAACAAGAGCACAATGGAAGTTGCCGAGACCCTCTTTGGCGTGACTATGCAAAAACAGGGGATTTCGTCGCTGGTTTCTGTAAATCTGAACTAATGCATCTCTTTACTTCTGAGCAAAAAATAGTTATTAATACTAATTCGCTTTCTTTGGCTAACTTTGTTGGCTGCGTCGTCGGCTTCCTCAACGTATGTAAAATACGCCTCGTCGCTTCCTTCTTGCCGCCGCGTTATCCTTTGAAAGCGAAATGGTATAATTAGTCATTGTATAAGAAAGGTGTTTCTATGGGAAAGAACAGTTTTTTTGAAAAATTAAAGACAGGACTGGCCAAGACGCGTGATGTTCTGACGATGGATTTGAATGATCTTTTTAGTAAAAAGGTTATAGATAAAGAACTTTTTGACAAGCTCGAAGAACTGCTGATTTCGGCTGATATGGGACCTCAATTTACTTACGATTTAATTGATGATGTCAAGAAGCGGGTCAGCCGTCATGATTTGCAGAATGCCGGGCAAATAAAAAATATTTTGCAGGAGCGAATGATTGCTATTTTGCAAAAAATAGAGAAACCTCTGATCGTTCCCAAGGGGCGGCCTTTTATTATCATGACAATCGGGGTCAATGGCAGTGGCAAAACAACAACCATTGGCAAATTAGCCAGTTCATTGAAAAGTAGCGGCCACGAGGTCTTGCTGGTTGCCGCCGATACTTTTCGGGCGGCGGCAATTGAACAATTGGAAGTCTGGGGCTCGCGGGCAGGCGCGCCGGTTATTAAACAAAAAATGAATGCCGACCCGGCGGCCGTTGTGTTTGATGCTGTGGCAAAAATTAAAGCCGGTTATTCCGGTGTTGTTATTGTGGATACAGCCGGTCGATTGCATACTCGAACAAATTTGATGGAAGAGCTAAAAAAGATAAAAAGAATTATCAATAAGGAACTGCCGGGGGTGGCGCAGGAGATATTGCTGGTTCTCGATGCCACAACCGGCCAGAATGCCGTTGTCCAGGCAAAAATATTTAAAGAAGACATCGGTGCGACCGGTATTGCCTTGACTAAACTGGATGGAACGTCTAAAGGTGGTGTAGTTGTACGAATTGCCAACGAGCTTGCCCTGCCTGTTCGATATATCGGAGTCGGTGAAGGATTGGGCGATTTGCGCGTTTTCGACAGCCGTGATTTCACAAAAGCTCTTTTAGATTAAATTAGTGAAGCCCCCTTGGCAGGAGCCGGAGGCTTCCTGTAATAACGCGACCTCCCGCGGGATACGGCACATTCCTTTCCTGGCAGGAGCGGGGGATTCCAAGTCGCGGGATCAAACAATTTAGGCAATGTTTATGAATAAAGTTTTTGCCATAGGAGATATTCACGGCTGCTTGAGAAAGCTCCAGGCACTGGTCCAGAGCATTGGCGCTGATCCACAAAATGACACATTAATCTTCATCGGCGATTATATTGATCGTGGCAACTCCAGCCGAGAAGTTGTTGATTATGTTATCCAGTTGAAGAAGGAATATAAAAAGGTTGTCTGCCTTTTGGGTAATCATGAATACATGCTTATCCGTTATCTGGAAGGTGTGGATGAAGATATGTATTTGGAAAATGGCGGCATAGCTACTCTTCATTCTTATGGAATTTCCCGTTCGGATGATCCTAAAAAAAGAAAAGCTAAAATCCCGTTGGAGCATCGGCAATTTTTTGAGTCGCTTTTGCCGCATTATGAGACTGAGGATTACATATTTGTTCATGCCGGTCTAAAACCGGGATTACCGCTGCATGAACAGACAATGCATGACTTGTTATGGGTACGGCACGAGTTTATAGATGTAGAGGATGACTTCGGAAAAATGGTTATTTTCGGCCATACTCCTTTGAGTTATCCTTTAATTATGCCGAATAAGATAGGTATAGATACCGGCGCCATTTTGGGGGGCAAGCTTACTTGTGTTGAATTGCCGGCGGTCAAAATTCATCAGGTGTAAAAAATCACGGGTATGAACCACAAAGCAAGCTTTGGGGTATTATATATAGTCCCACTTAGCTTCACACGTGGGATAATTCGACTAACGCTTTAAACTTCACTTCATTCGTTTTCAGCGAGTCTCATTAAATTGGATTTTAAACAATGAAAATCATTGAATGCGTGCCAAATTTCAGTGAAGGATGCGATCGAAAAAAGATTGCGGCAATTGCGCAGGTTTTTAAATCGTTTCCCGGCATACGGCTGGTTGATTTCAGCGGTGATACTGATCATAACCGCAGTGTCTTTACTTTTTTGGGAAAGCCGGAAGATGTGCTGGAAGCCGCGCTTGCTGCTTCGGGCAAAGCTCTGGAGCTTATTGATATGCGCAAACAAGCCGGAGTGCATCCGCGTCTGGGGGCTGTTGATGTTGTTCCCTTTATCCCGCTGGCTAAAGCGAAAATGAAAGACGCAGTTGCTTTAGCGCACCTCTTCGGTCAACAGTTATACGAACGATTCGGCGTTCCTGTATATTTCTATGGTGACGCGGCGCTGATTCCAGGGCGCAATGAACTGGCGGCTGTCCGTCACGGCGGATACGAGGCTCTGGAGAAGAAAATGATTAATCCGGGAGATGCTCCCGATGTGGGTAAACAAAAATTTAACGCGCGTGCCGGAGCTACTGTTGTGGGCGCGCGCGAGCCGTTGGTTGCTTATAACATTAATTTGATATCTGATGATTTACGTCTGGCGCAAAATATTGCTTCGCAAATCAGGGAGAAAGGCGGCGGTTTGGCGCATGTGCGGGCAATCGGTGTAATCTTGAAAAGCCGCGGCATTGCGCAGGTATCGATAAATCTGACTAATTGTAAGGAAACGCCGCTCAAGTCTATTTATGATCTGGTTGATACGCTGGCGACCAAGCGCGACGTTGAAATTTTGGAGTCCGAATTGATCGGTCTTGTGCCGAAATGCGCTTTTGCCGGTACCACTCCCAAATACCTGAAACTCAAAGATTTTGATAAACAGCGTCTGCTGGAAACACATCTGAAAGCCTTCTCCATCTAGGCTGGCTAATGAGTTGCCGCTTCTTCATTTGATTTTCTTTGCTTCTTTTTTCCTGGCTTTTGCCAATGCTTTCAAATATTTTTTATCGGGAATTCCGGCCGCGGCAAGCGGTGGGGAGGGTAAAACTGATGGTTTTGCATCAACATCTGATAATGGCTGTTTTCTTACGCGGCATAGACGAATTTTGCTGGTGATCGCCTCCGCCATCATTTTGCCGAACTGGCCGATAAAACCGGCGATGAGAACAATAACTATCCATTGGAGAACAGACCATGTGCTGATGTAATCCAGAATATTTTTCATCTTCAAAAACCTCTCACACCAGACGTTTCACGCACTTTTTATACAGGAAAAACCCATGACCTGACAAGAGATATTATTTTACATTTAAACAATTGATAATTATGGATACTTATATGGAGTAAATTTTCAACCCTCGTTTAACTGCAACAACTCTTGAGGAGTATCGAAAAGGTAATCCGGTTTGGCCGCGGCCATTTTTTCTTTGCTGTGCCAGCCCCACGTCACACCGACAGTTTTTATTCCGGCCTGCTTTCCTTCCTTGATATCGCCGGTTGTGTCGCCGATGTAATAAATATCGTTTGGCGCGGCTGAATATTTTTTTGCGGCATAAAGTATTTTTTCTTTTTTGCTGAACATAAAATCAGAGCCGAGAATTTCCTTAAATATTCCATTAAAATTATAGAGGCGCAGAGCTTCTTGAATGGTCGGGCTGTCGTTTGAGGAAATAACGATAAGCGGATGATTATTTTTCAGTTCATCAAGAACCGGCAGCATCGCGCTGAAAGGCTTCATTTTGCTGTAATCAACCCCCGCCAGAATATTTACTGACGCTTTCATAAATTCATCTAAATCCACACCTCTTTTTACCAGCGATTCATAAAAATTACCCTCAAATAATTCCAGAAATTCTTCTCTGCCGCGCGTTAACGGCTGTTTTATTTTCTGGAGGCAACCAGTCACTGTCTTTTCATAAACATCCAATGAATCAACAAGGACACCGTCAAAATCAAAAAGAAACAATTTCATGAAAGTTTTTCCCCTTTATGCATACGGGCAATGGAGGCGCGATATGGTTTTGTAAGGATTCCCTTTTCCGTGATAATCGCTGTAATATATTTAGCCGGCGTTATATCAAACGCCGGATTATAAACTTTTGTTCCCGCAGGCGCGCCGCGAATTCCCTTAAAATGAGTTACTTCTTCGTTTTTTCTTTCTTCGATGGGAATGGCGGCGCCGGTTTTTAAAGAAACATCAATTGTGGAAAGCGGAGCGGCCACATAAAATGGAATGCGGTGTGCTTGAGCCAGTACAGCCAAAGAATAGGTACCGATTTTGTTAGCTGTGTCGCCGTTGGCGGCAATTCTATCGGCCCCCACAATAATCTTATCGATCTTTCCCTGCTGCATGAGAAATCCGGCCATATTATCCGTAATCAATGTGAAGGGGATTTTTTCTTTTTTCAATTCCCAGGCGGTAAGTCGTGCACCCTGCAGGACTGGCCTTGTTTCATCCACATAAACATGCAGTTTATTGCCCTGCTCATGGGCTGCGCGAATGACACCCAACGCTGTGCCGTATCCGGCTGTAGCCAATGCGCCCGCATTACAATGAGTCAAAATATTATCGCCATCGGCAAGAAGCGGACTTCCATATTTCCCCATCTGGCGGTTGATTTCTATATCCTCCGAACAAATGTGTTTAGCTTCGTGCACAAGTTTATCTACCAAAGCTCGTTGGCTTAAGTGCTTTGTCTGGTCAAAACATTTTTTCATGCGCTCCAGCGCCCAGAAGAGGTTGCGTGCCGTGGGACGCGCTTGAGCTATTTCGTCGCAGATAGCAAATAATTTTCGCTGAAATATTTTTGGTGATAAAGAAGGAAGGTGCAGTGCTCCCAAGGCCGCAGCCATAGCGGCGGCGACACCGATAGCCGGAGCGCCGCGCACAGTTAAATCTTTAATGGCGGAAATTACTTCTTTATAGGATTTGCAGGCAACATATCTTTCGGCAAGCGGCAGAGCTCTCTGGTCAATTAAAACTACTGTATTATTTTTCCAAATAATTGTTTTAATCATTGTCAGGCAAGCATCTTTTTGAGAAGTTCGTTGACGAGTTGCGGGTTGGCTTTGCCTTTGGTCGCCTTCATCGCCTGACCGACAAAAAAGCCGAAAAGCTTTTCCTTGCCGCCGCGATAATCCGCAAGCTGCCCCGGATTGGCTTCTATGATCGAGGTGATTGTTTTGATCAGCTCGCCTTCATCCGTAATTTGCACCAGACCTTTTTCTTCAATAATCGTCTGCGGCGATTTGCCGGTTTTATACATATCTTCAACTATTTCTTTGGCCATTTTCCCGCTGATCGTGCCCTCTTCAATCAGTCGAATCATGTCCGCCAGAGATTTAGCTGTGATGGGGCATTGGCGGATGTCGCGCTTTTCCTCATTTAAAAATTTTAAAACGTCCCCCATCACCCAGTTGCTGGCGGCCTTTGGCTTGGCGCAAAGCTTCACTACTTCTTCATAATAATTAGCCAGGGCTTTATCGGCCGTCAGTACGCCCGCGTCGTAGGCGGGAATTTGATAATCTTTAATGAATCTTTCTCGTTTGGTCAGAGGCAATTCCGGCAATTCCTTCCTGATTTTTTCCACCCAAGTTTCATCAACTAAAATCGGCACTAAATCGGGATCGGGGAAATAACGGTAGTCATGCGCTTCTTCCTTGCTACGCATGGAATTTGTGGCTCCTTGCGCGTCGTCCCACAGGCGTGTTTCCTGAATAACAGTGCCGCCGTTTTCCACAAGGTATTGCTGCCGCTTGATCTCATATTCCAGCGCACGCTGCACATTGCGGAAGGAATTCATATTTTTCAATTCCGCTCTGGTGCCAAATTCCTTTTGCCCTTTGGGGCGAATGGAAACGTTGGCGTCGCAACGAAAGGATCCTTCCTCCATGTTGCCGTCGCAAATTTCCAGATAAACCAGAATTTCATGCAGGCGCTTGAGATAATCGGCCGCTTCTTCGGAGGAACGCATATCCGGCTCGCTGACAATTTCGATCAGAGGAACGCCGGTGCGGTTGAGGTCGACGTAACTTGAAGGGTTATGCTCGTCGTGCATCAGTTTGCCGGCGTCTTCTTCCATGTGAATTCTGGTGATGCCGATTTTCGTTTGCTCTCCGTTAACATCCAGCAGGATATGGCCATGCTCCGCCAGCGGATATGCGTATTGGGATATCTGATAACCTTTGGGCAGATCCGGATAAAAATAATTCTTCCGGGCAAATTCGCAGGATTTATTGATTTCGCAGTTTGTCGCCAGCGCCATTTTCATGGCGAACTCGACGACTTTTTTATTTAATACCGGTAAAACACCCGGCATACCCAGACAAACGGGGCATGTATGGCTGTTGGGCGCTCCGCCGAATTTGGTGGAACAGCCGCAGAAAATTTTTGTGTCCGTTAACATTTGGGCGTGAACTTCCAGCCCGATGACTGTTTCAAACTCCATTACAGTGTATATCTCCTTTAATCGTCATACCGGTGGAGGCCGGTATCTATTTTTTTATATAAGCCAAGAGAAGACTTGACCCCTTCATTATCTTCTTTTAGTATCCGTTAACATTTGGGCATGGACTTCCAGGCCGATGACTGTTTCAAACTCCATTATAACGCTACTCCTTTGGATCCTTATCGTTCCTTTGTACTTTGCGTCTTTAATCGTCATACAGGCGTAGGCCGGTATCCAGTTCTATTTTTGTAAGATGAGCCAAGAGTAGACTTGACCCCTTCGTTTTTCCCTGCCCGTTGACCTTTGGTTCTGTTATCTTCATGCCGCCCTCCTGAAGAAAAAGGAGACGGTTGTATTTTTATGATCTGGATTCCGTCCTCCGACGGAATGACAAAAGATATCCATTACAGCTTTGGCCTCCTCTTTTCAATTTTGGCGTTTTTCTCATAAGCAGAGGCGATTTGAATTAATTTTCCTTCCTCGAAGTGGCTGGCCAGAAACTGCATCCCTATCGGCAGACCGCCGGAAGTAAATCCGCAGGGAACGGAAATTCCGGGGATTCCCGCTAAATTAGTCGATATGGTGAATATATCGGAAAGATACATTTGCAACGGATCGTCGGTTTTCTCGCCGATTTTAAAAGCCGGTGTCGGCGTGGTGGGAGTTAAGATCACATCACAATTTTTGAATGCTTCTTCAAAGTCCCGCTTGATTAACGCCCGCACCTGGGAAGCTTTTTTATAATAAGCATCGTAGTAACCGGCAGATAAAGCATACGTGCCAATCATGATTCTTCTTTTCACTTCGGCGCCGAATCCCTGCATCCGTGTCTTTTTGTACATGTCCAGAAGGTCGCGAACATCGGTTGCTCTAAGGCCATATCTAACGCCATCATAACGTGCCAGATTGGAGCAGGCTTCCGCCGGGGCGATAATATAATAAACAGCCAGACAGTATTGAGTATGCGGCAATGAAATTTCCACACATTGCCCGCCGCTTTGTTCAATTACCGCAATAGCTTTTTTAATTGCGGCGTTAACTTCGGTATCAATGCCTTCAATAAAATATTCTTTGGGAATGCCTATTTTCCAGCCTTTAATATCCCGTCCGGCAAATTGCCGGTAATCGGGAACTTCCGCCGAAACGGAAGTCGATTCTTTTGGATCATAACCGGCCAGAACATTCATCATAATGGCGCAGTCTTCCACATCTTTAGTAAAAGGACCAATTTGATCCAGTGAGGACGCAAACGCAATCAGACCAAAGCGCGATACGCGGCCATAAGTCGGCTTCATGCCGACAATACCGCAAAGCGCCGCCGGTTGGCGGATGGAGCCACCGGTATCGGAACCAATAGAAGCAATGCATTCCTCAGCGGCAACCGCCGCTGCCGAACCGCCGCTGGAACCACCGGGTATTCGCTCCAAGTCCCAGGGATTGCGGGTAGGGCCGAAATAAGAAGTTTCCGTGGAAGAGCCCATGGCAAATTCATCCATGTTAGTCTTGCCGACAAATACGGCTCCGGCAGCGCGAAGTTTTTCTACAGCGGTAGCATTGTAAGGTGGAACAAAATTATGCAGGATGTGCGAACCGCATGTTGTGGTGATGCCTTTGGTGCAAACAATATCTTTTAGCGCGATGGGAATTCCGGTCAATGGTTTTATGTCGCCCTTTTTTATGGATTCATCGGCTTTTGCGGCGGCAGCCATAGCCTCTTCTTTCAGCAAGCGGATGTAGGCATGCACCCGTTCTTCCACGGTGTCAATTCGCGAAAAAACGGATTGAGTAATCTGCGTTGCCGACACATCGCCGCTTTTAATTTTTTCCTGCAATTCATGAATGGTTAATTGATGTAACTCCATAGCCTTCCTTTTAAAACATCTTCAACAAATCATTATTTATTTTTTTAACGGCTTTGCAAAATACCCTAAAGGGCACTAAGAGCTTCAGATACAAGGCGCGCAAAGCCTGAGGAACGAGGCGTACTTTTTTCGTACGCCGCAATGACGAAGGTTGCAGTGCAACGCAGTAGATGAACTTTTTCCAAGGCCGCTAATCGATGACTTTCGGTACTCGAAAGAACTCGCCCCGCGCATCCGGCGCATTGGCTAATGAATTTTCCGTGCCGATCGAATCTAATATTTTATCTTCGCGAAAAGCGTTGGTTACGGAAATAGCATGGCTCATCGGCTCCACGCCTTTGGTATCCAATTCATTTAACTTGTCTATATAGAGCAGAATATCGTTGAGCTGAGCGGTAAATTTTTCTTTTTCCGCTTCCGTCACTTCCAGGCGCGCTAAATTTGCCACATATTCAACTTCCCGGGAACTTATTTTCAAAGCACATCCTCCTTCTTCAAAACACTTTCCAGTAGGGACGAATTCCGGAAATAACATTATTAATTAAATGACCGGTTTCTTCATCCACCTCTTTTTCAAGAGAAGAGAGTCTTGCTTCCGAAACATGTGTTTCATCCAGCATCTCTTCCAAAACAGCCTTCACCGACCTGGTTAATCCGGCAACATGATAGCCGCCTTCCAGCACGGCGACAAGACGTCCCTGGCAGCAGGCATCGGCAATATTGAGCAATATGCGTGTCATGGCCGCAAATCCTTCCGGTGTTACGCGCATACCGCCTAAAGGATCTTGAAAATAAGTATCGAACCCGGCGGATAATAAAATTAATTCCGGTTGATACTCAAGAGCTACTGGTTCCAAAATTTTGCGGAATATTGTTACAAAGGAAGCATCTCCTGCGCCTTCCCGTAACGGAACATTGATTGTGTAACCTTCACCCGGCCCCCGGCCGATTTCCTGCAAACTTCCCGTTCCCGGATAATAAGGATACTGGTGCGTGGAAAAATATAAAACCTGCGGATCGTTGTAAAAACTATGCTGGGTGCCGTTGCCATGATGTAAATCCCAGTCCACGATCAGTATTCTTTTTAAACCATGTTTTAATATAGCATGCATTGCCCCGATGGCAACATTATTGAAAACACAAAAACCCTTGGCGGTATCTTTTTCCGCGTGGTGTCCTGGAGGCCGGACAAAAGCAAAAGCGTTGTCTACTTTGCCCTCGATAACGCTATCGATGGCATTACAAATGCCTCCAACTGCTAATTTTGCTATTTCATAGGTTTCCGGGCTGGTTGCCGTATCAGGATCGAGATATACACAGCGCTGCCCTGCGGTACTGGCAATAAATTCAATGTAGGAAGGAGAATGGATAGTCTCGATCTCTTTATGAGAGGCTTCACGCGGTTCTATGTGAGTGAATTTCCAGTGCATCAAAGGGTTGTCCAGCATTTCATAAATTGCGGTCAGCCTTTCCGGACTTTCCGGATGGGCAAATCCAGCCGAATGCTGTAAGTATCGAGTGTCTTTGACAATACCTGTTTTTCTGGACAAGTGCACCTTCTTTCATAACTACCATGTCGAAACTATGCATCGTGTATCATAAATGGCTTTAAAGAGCAAAATATTTCCCTTGATCCTGGAATGGAGCCTTAAATTCATCTGTGAATCAGTTTTTTTGCTAATTTTTTGTATTATATCACTACTGCTCCAAATAAGCTATTCGCCTGAGTCTCTCCGGATAATCTTTCTTGGAGTAATAGACATGCAGAGTAATGACCCGGTCGTATTTGAGTTCCGCTACTTTGTCTATCTTTTGCGAATAAAGTCGTTGAAGCTGAAGTTGCTTTTGGCTTGCGTTACAAAATATACGGCTGATGGATTGATCTTATAGAGACGAGCGTAATCCAGCTAACCGCGATCCACAATATAAATAGCTCCGGCAATATCTCCGTTTCTAATCAGTCATAGTTCGATCATACCTTATTCTTTTGGGACCTAACATGAAAATTCACCTGATTATCGCCGTTCCTCATCATATTTCTTTTGCAAACCCTCCGGCGGATTTGCGGGTTTCATAGTTCCGATATT
>PLGI01000103.1 GCA_003139775.1 Syntrophaceae bacterium
ATTCTATTCCGGACAGTAGTGAATAAATAATATTACTAAATGTTCTTCCCGCAAAGGTCTTATACTCCGAAACGCTGTAATACTTGGTAGATTGCATTTGTACCAAATTCAACTGCGTTCATTGGAATCCGCTCGTCAGCCGCGTGAATCGTCTGAATGAAACTGAAGCTTTTTGGCAATAGCATAGGCAAATAGCCATAGGTCTGAATACCGAGCCGGGAAAAGAACCGCCCATCGGTGACGGCACTCAAAAGCATGGGGACAGGAGTGCCATCCGGGTCAGCCTCTTTCAAAATGCCTGCTAGTGTGTTGAATAACCCCATGTCTGGTACAGACGGTCCTGGACCGGGATCGTATCGAATCACGTCAATCTCAAGAGTATCTTCAACGATTTTGAGTAGTTCGCTAATCAAGTCATCCGGCTGGAAACCGGGCAGCAGACGACAATCCAGTTCTACGGAAACTTCGCTCGGAATGACGTTGATTTTGTTGCTTGCATGTAAAATGGTCGGGCTTACCGTATTATGCAACAATGGATCAAAAAGATTACCTCTTTCACCCAATAAGTTGAGTATGCAATCAGTCAGCTGAGGATTGAGGAGTTGGTTGAGTATCAGGTAACTTATTCCGCCAAGCGACGAGGCCATTGCGCTAATCATAAGACGTGCAGGTGGTGTGATGTGCACCGGCAATCTGCGTTTGTCTAACCTTTGCAGGAACTGAGACAGCTTGGCCATGGCTCCACCGCGAACCGGCAGGGACCCATGCCCGCCTGGGCCGCGAAAGGTTGCCTTGAGACAACAGAGTTGCTTTTCGGAAATCTGAATAGGGTAGAAATGGCGATTGCCGACAAACACGGTGAATCCGCCAAATTCACCGATTGCATAACGGATGCCATCGAACTCTTCAGGATGTTTTTCAACGAGAAATTTCGCCCCATAGTCGCCGAAGGCTTCTTCATCGCACACTATGGCCAAAATAATATCACCTGGCGGCCTTAGATTCTCAGCCTTTGCCCGCAAGAGAGCAGCCAACATCATGGTCACACCACCCTTCATATCCAGTGCACCACGCCCATATATAAACTCGTCCACCAGCTTGCCCGCAAAAGGTGGATGGCGCCATTGTTGATTTTCAGTCGTCACGACATCTATGTGGCCATAGAGCAGTAATGGGGCGGCGGTTCCCTGGCCGGGGAATCGAGCAATGAGGTTGGGGCGATCCTGTGATTTTGCAAGTATCTTGGTAGCTATTCCAGTCTGGGTCAGGAGGTGGTTGACAAAGGCGATGCAATCAGACTCATTGCCGGGTGGATTGGTAGTATCAAACCTGATCAGTTTCCGTAACAACTCGACTGGATTCTGATAGATGTGGGACAAGTCTTCTTTTTTGCCCATTGATTATATCCTTTTTGTTAAATGTTCTTTTGCATAGATGACCTGACCTGTCCCTCTATACTTATACCATATGTTAAGTTAGAGTTCAGCCATTTTTTGATTATTACAAAAAGAAGTGCTTGCTGAGTTTACATACTACTACTCAGTAGTGGGCATTTGGCAGAATTGAGGATTATGGATTGAAAGAGAGTAACGAAAAAGCTCACCTGACGGGTAGCGGTCAGGTGCAGCGAAAGGTTATGAGGATGTATAATGCAATCATAAAAGAAAAAAATAATATAGCTTTCATAGATAAAAAGGGTAATAATAAATTACCTTGATTGGTAAATCCTTGTCGGTTATGGAGTTTGGAAGATATGTTGAAAATATCAGCTCTTAGTTACATAACTATAGGACAATATTTACAGCAGATAACATGCAATTTAAAAAAAGCAGAAGCAGATGATCCACCAGCAATAGGACCACAAGATATAGCCTTTATCAAAAGACTTCTTTTACTTTTACAAAAAGAGAGTGATAACATGGGACTACCTGTATCCTCTCCCTTATTAGCGGAACTTGCGGGGGAATTATCACATGCAGGAGGTGGAAACGCACCATATTTACATGGTAAAATTTCAATGTTAGTCAAAACTATTCGTCAAGAACTTAATACCCAGCTTTTTTTGCATATACCTTCGGATAGGTCTCAATATTATGATTGGGCTATTGCTCTTAACGAAAACATCTTTAACTCCTTTCCGATAGCATCAATAGAATTATCACATGCTGGTAAATGTTTTGCGGTGGGAGAATATACAGCATGTATCTTTCATTCAATGAGAGCAGCCGAAATAGGTTTGCGTGCTTTAGCTTATGATAGAAGAATTAAATTCAAAAAAATTGCTCCATTAGAACTTAAACAATGGGATGAAATACTAGAAGGCCTTGAAAAAGAAGAACAGCAAATACAAACATATAAAAAAACAAAAACTAGAGAAGCCCAATTTGAATTCTATCACGGAGCAATGGTTGAATTGCGAGCATTTAAAAATATGTATAGAAATAGGGTAATGCACGCACGCAAAATATATGATTACGAGCAAGCTCATATTGCCCTATTTCATGTTGCAAATTTTATAAAAATTCTCTCTCAAAAAATATCGGAGACAAAAAGAACCCCTAAGGTATGGAGGAAGGTTTAGTTTTAGCAGCTCGTCCCTAACACCCTGTCCATCATATCAAGGTGGCCACGGTTATTGAAGCGATAGGCAAACTCATTTTATTAAAATAGGTTTTTTCAGAGATGCTGATTCCATTCAAAATAAATAAATTCATCGTAAATATCGCAAAGTTCAGAGACTATTTTACGACAAGATTCAGAACCCTATGTATCGCTACATACCGGAATGATATGGATAGACATTGGATTTTCTCCGTGCAAAAAACGCGATGAAGAGTGATATTGTTATCAACTTTAACCAAGGTATATTTAGAATTTAAAATAGAAATTTATTTGCGGTTCAATAATTTTGCCCACTGTTTCCATTGATTTAATTTTCGAATCATCATAAATCAAAGCTGTCATGGCAGTGATAAATTTTGATACTTGCTTATCATCACTATTAGCATATGCTTCATCTTTGGTCGGCATAAACGTATTATCCCCGAAAAAATTGATTTTAACTTTGCTTAGTGCGGACTTTTTTTCTGATTTTGGTGTTGAATCATTATTTTGATCAGGAGATAAGGAAAATATATCTTTAGAATCACCGCTGACCAGCATGTTTATATCAGTGGCAGATGAATCTTTAATTGAAATTTCCTTGCTGGAACTGCCTAAGGCTAAATCAGGATTGGTAACAAATAACCGCCAATCAAAAATAAATCCTGAGGCACTGGCCGGCACCACTATTGTTAAA
>PLGI01000023.1 GCA_003139775.1 Syntrophaceae bacterium
GTTTTACACGGCATACCCTACCACTCCATAACATATGGTAGTCATCTGAACTAAGGATTATTGGTTGAAAGGTGTAGCGATAAAATCATCCAAAATCTATGCAACGCTTCCCCGCCTTTTTCTGCAGCCAGGCGGCTGCACCGATTAACCCCGGGATAGGATTGACCGGGATGCCTGCAAACCAGTACCCAATAAACTCGAGTATAGTTCCCGCTTCGCGTACGGAATCCATATACGCAAACTCGATGCGCAACGGTCCCACCGCAATCTTTCCCCTGACCCAGGTGGGGCAACCCATTTTGGACATTTTCTCCGCCCATTCATCGACCTTGTGCGTCAGAAAACCGATGTGCTGGATAACCGGCCTGCACTGAGAATCGACGGTGCACCGATAAAAATCCGAACCTTCCCCCGGTTCCAGAAGTTCTAGCTCGATTCCGTCGTGATAAGCCATTCCGAGCTTGCCGCGGAACCGCCCATTCGCGCCTCGTTCAGTCCAGCGGGGAAGCGAAGCTGCCGCCATCATAAAAGGTCCGAACCCTTTCGCTTCAAGGTCTGCCACAGCTGCCTCCACATTGGGCACAACGATGCCAGCCTGGTGCACCTTGAAAGGAATTCCGGTTTTTTTTCTGAACGCTCCGGCCACTTCCTGGACCTTTGTATTAAAATCGGAGTCGAACAAAATATCAGCTAGCAGCATAACTACCCCCCGTTTAACTGGTTATCATAATTTAAATTGGTAAGATGTTTGCCTGATTATTCAAAAGTCACTGCTGTTTTTATCGCTTTATTCGTCGTCTTGTGCATGTTCACATCAATCATATTACGGTAATCCTCAATCCTGAATTTGTGCGTGAGCATGTCATCCACGCGGACCTTCTTTTCCGCAATAATATCCAGCGCCATCTCAAAGGCCTGCTTCCGTTCGTCCTTTACGGTATTATAACGATATCCATAGCAACCCTTGACGGTCTGGAGTTTGAGCCACAGAGGTGTGAGGTCCAGCTTGACCTCCTTACCGATGCCAATGACGGACAATGTGCCATGCGTGGCCAGGACGCGGAGAGATTTGTTCAGCGTGTCCCTGTGTCCCACGGTGTCATAGACCCGGTCGAATCCTCCCATAACGATCCTTTCTCCGAGCTCCGGCTTATAGGCACGTCCTCCGGCGATATCGACAGCGGCTTCGATGATCCCACCCCCAATCGTCCGGTCTGCGCCGGACTTTTTTGCGTACCCGGCAGCGAATGGCGACGGCTCAACTACTGTGATATCGCAGCTTCTGCCCAATGCACGTATGGACTTGACCACCATTGCTCCGATTACACCTCCGCCAATGACAAGGACTTTATCGCTATCACCCGGCATGTTGTCCAGCACCGCCTGTAGACCCACGGCCAGCGGCTCCGTCAGCGCCGCCGATTCGGCTGAAACGCCTGGGGGTACGCGGCATATGTGACTTTTATGTGCTACCACGTACTCGGCGAACCCGCCGTTAATATCTTTACAGATTCCTATAAACATACCCGGCGCGAACGCGCCCTCGGCGAAATTTTCGCAGTTGCCCGGAATTCCCGCGGCACAGCTCCGGCATACCGGTCGGATACCGCGCGTATCGCAATTGAGGGCCGGAAACACAGTCACCAGGTCGCCGTTTTTTACAGACGTAACGTCCGTACCCGTCTCAACGACATCGCCGCAGAACTCATGCCCCGGCACACAGGGGAATGAAGTGAAGGGCATCGCAGTGGGGGAATCTTTCATCATGAGAAGGTTGAGATCGCTGCCGCAAAAACCGCAGAGCCGCGTTTTAATCTTCACCCATTCCGGGGATGGGAGCTTCGGCTCCGGGATGTCCGTCAGCCTTATTGTGGAAAAAGGCCCTGCATAACAAAATTTTCCGCTGATGGGCCGCAGCAGCTGAAGAGCCACGAAGCGCAGGGGATTGAGATTCAACATTAGTGCTTTCATAATTTCTTCCTTTTAGAATAAGGACTTATCATCCCGCTATCAGAAGATTATTCCATCTTTAGAGACTGGTAGAACAGCGGCGTTGCCGGGCTTGTTACTGTTGGATCCGTCATTACGTTAACGCACGCGGGCTTGCCTGATTCAAAGGCTCGTTTAAGAGCAGGGATGATCTCTTCATCTTTCGTAACAAATTCACCGTGGCCACCAAGACCCTCTACCATTTTTTCATAGTGCCGCGTGCCGAGTTCCGCACACTGGATCCGGTCCTTGCCGATGGACAGTTCCTGACTATGCTTGATCATACCCCAGGCACAGTCGTTGTTGACTACGCACACCACGGGGATATTATGGCGCACCATGGTGTCGAATTCCATCGCATTGAACCCGAACGATCCGTCGCCGTTCAATACCACGACTTTTTTATCGGGCCGGGTAAGTTTCGCAGCCATTCCGAAAGGAATGCCCGTACCCAGGCAACCGAAGAGACCTGAAGACGCAGCGATGACGCCAGCCTTCTGATTTGTCGAAAATCCCATACCGAAATAGCTAGTATCTCCACCGTCGGCGACATATATCGCATCGTTGCCTACGAACTTTTGTATTTGGGACACAAGGCGTATTGGATGAATGGGATCTGACGCTGTTTCCCGCATCCTTATTTCAAAATCCATCACTGAACGGCTGGCCGATCTTAATGTTTGTATCCACTCACTATGATTATTTTTTTGAACGAAAGGCGTGAGCTGTCCGAGAACTGAGCCAATATCCCCCACCAGGCCGGCATCAGCTATGCGGTTACGGTCTATCTCGTGCGGATCGATATCCATCCTGACGACTTTCACAGTCTTTGGAATGACTATAGACTGCAGTATCCAATTAAAGCGAATGCCCGCGGCTATAATTACATCCGTCTGTCCCATTCCGAACATCATACCTATGCTGCCTATATCCATAACCGAGTTGGGATGATCGTCCGGAAGTTCACCCCTGCCGTAATTCATAAGTACAAAGGGAATACCCGTCTTTTCGACGAATTGCCGGAGATTGTCTGAAGAGGCGCTCCAAGCTACGCCGCTGCCCCCAAGAAACAGGGGCTTCTTTGCGTTATTAATTATCTCTGCGGCAGCTTTCAGATCAGCATCATCCGGATGCATGGTGTATTTCCGTGTTGTGCGGATTGGCATGGGAGCCTGGGATTCATCAATCGTTATACCGAGTATATCCGGAGGCAGTTCAAGAAACGCGGGACCAGGCCTTCCTTCCACTGCCTGGCGGAAGGCGATGGAAAGGTATTCCGGAATACGTTTGATATCAAAGCATGTGGCCGACCACTTCGTAATCGGTTTAACGATATCCATCTGCTTTATTTCCTGTAGTGCTCCCTTCAGGTCATCGCGGAGTGGATGCCTGCCGCACAGGATCACCATCGGTGCATTGTCAAGATAAGCATTGGCTATTCCCGTGAGGCCGTTGGTAAACCCCGGGCCAGCAGTCAGAAAGCAGACACCCGGTTTCCCTGTGTAAATAGACGTGGCATGCGCCATCATCGCCGCCGCCTGCTCATGCCGCACGTCTATGGTTCTAATCTTGTATTCCGTAAAACCGTCAAGCATCGCTTCGATGTGCCCGCCGGAAATACCGAACACTGTGTCAATCTTTTCAACTTCCTTTAAATATTTGCCAACCAGATGACCGCCATTTATCATTGCCATTGAACATCCTCCTTTATATAAATAAAAATAATATTTATTGAATGCCAGTTGCAGTTCATTCGGAAGTCTTTATTCCGTTTCTAAATCAAAGATGATACCGCGACGACGCCAACAAAGATAGTGCTTAATTTAGAAATGGAATCACATCACTAGTTTTACTCCGTCATTAAACCATTGCGCAAAAAACGCCATGCCGTCGAGCTTCATCTTTCCGGCAGCAGCAGCCTTGAACTGCTCTTCATCGCTTTTTGATGCCATGACCTTAAAGCCCGTACTTGCGTCCGACCAAACAATGGCTGCGTCATACGGATGATTGGCACCGCTCTTGGAGCTGACCGTCCCCTCGTTGAAGATGAAAAGTCTGCCTCGCTTTCCGTCAGCAGTTTTGATCATGATTTTTACCTGATGAATGGAACCGATGTAACTCCGATAGGCCGGTTTAAATTTTGACGCCCATTTCAGGATTTGAGACAAAATGAATAAAAGCGATGTGAACCTCATAGAGAATCTCCTTAAATATGTTTGTCCTGCGCGGTGGATAATCTCCGCACGCCGTCATGCCTTGCGGGTATAATTATCCTTGACCCAAGCGCCGATTTTTTCTTTGGCCTCCTGGTAGGAGACCTTTGTGCGCCAGCCGAGCTCGGTGCGCGCCAGGGTAGTGTCCACGTCATTATCCCTTCCCATCACAGAGAGCGCCAGGCGCGTCAATGGCGGACGGATGTGGATTGGATTAAAAACAAAATCAAAAATTGTTCCCAGCGGCCACGCAACCCTAAAGGGAATACTGCCGAACGGGCGCTTGCCGATAAAAGAACCGAGATCAGTGATATACTCTTTCCATGTCACATTCCAATCGTCCCGGAAGTGATAAGCCTTGCCCTTGGCGATGTCCATGGTGCCGGCGCGGACAATACCGTCCACAAGGTTATCCACATATACAAAGCTGGAACTGTAACGCCCCCCGTCAAAGAGGGGAACCGGCATGCTAATCATCCGTTCGACAATGTCCTTTACCCAAACGCTCCCCGGGCCGGTCACATTCGCGGGCCGTATAATGACACAGGCGATTTTCCCCTCGTTATGGTAGGTTCGCACCAGGGCTTCTGCATCGGCTTTTGCATCGTTATAGGGAACGCCTGACTTACAGGTGGGATCGGTCTCCTTCACGCCTTTAAGGTGCCGTCCCATCCCCAAGGCGGCGATTGAGCTTACGTAAACGAAGCGCGATACCCTTCCCTTAGCTTCTTTAATTAAGTTCTCAGTCGCATCATAGATTACGCTGTAAAACTGACGTTTCGTGCCCCAGTCGGTGACGCGCCCCGCCAGGTGGTACACCGTCTCGATGCCGTTACATATCCCTCGAAGGCTTTCAGGGGCGGTTAAGTCACCGCGGACGATCTCTGCTCCCTGCTTCTCCAGAACATCGACATTTTCGCCGGGTAACGCCAGCGCTCTAACCCGATCTCCCCGCGCGATCAGCTCCCTGACAAGGACCGACCCAATAAATCCCCCTGCTCCGGTTACCAGTGTTTTCACGATTCGCCCCTCCTATAATCTACCACCAATTCATGATCTTCGAAATATCGGCATCATGAGTTCTTTCAGTATTGTTTAAATGTTCTGCAAGGGAGATTTTATCAGTTACTGAGGATAAAGGAACAATACTATTTGAGGCAATGGATACTGCTGCATTCTTAAAAGACGCTGATTGATGAGTTTTAGATCGAATCATACCTAATTCCCTCAACAACATTTGCCAAAATGAACGTGAAACTGAAAAACTTTAAGAAGAGTCGGGGTAATAAAAGCACAATTATTGATAATGTGTCAATATTTTTCTCAAGATATTAACAATGAATCGAATGAGTATAGTTTCAACATCTCTTTTCAACAAATAACGAAAAAATCAGCCGGAGCATAGCTATCGGCTGGAAATTGAGGGATGTGTTTTTGATGTTTGTCGTCTGGAATGAATTGTGTTTATTACGGATTG
>PLGI01000165.1:0-647 GCA_003139775.1 Syntrophaceae bacterium
GTGTCAACGAAAATCATGGCCAATGGTAATAAAAACACCTGGACGAAAATCATGGACAAAACCAATCCCAACGGCGGCGCCATTGCGATGGGACATCCCGTCGGCGCCAGCGGCGCGCGGATATTGTTGACCATGATGTACGAGCTGAAAAGGCGCGGTGGCGGCATCGGCGCCTGCGGCATCTGCGGCGGCCTGGCCCAGGGTGATGCGGCGGTGATTAAAGTTGATTGAATCGGTCAAACGGATGAACGCGGGTAAAAAGGAAAAGAAAGGATTTTGTAAATGGGAAATCAATTAACGGACCTGAGAGACACCAGGTTTGTTCTTTACGAACAGCTCAATGCAGACGAGCTGTGTCAGGCGGAGCGCTTTCTGAATCATTCGAAAGAAACCTTCGAAATGATCATAACGGCGGCGGAAAAACTTGCTGTCAATGAATTCGCGCCGGTCAACAGCGCCGGGGATAAAATCGGCTGCCAGTGGCAGGACGGCAAAGTTACCGTGCCGGAACCTTTTCAGGCGCCTTTTAAAAAGTTCTGTGAAGGCGGATGGATGAACATGCAGGAAGATGAAAGTGTCGGCGGGCAGAATGTTCCTTTCTGTCTGCATTATGCGTGCAACGCTATGTTCTTTGCCGCCAATCATTC
>PLGI01000165.1:784-7440 GCA_003139775.1 Syntrophaceae bacterium
CGCCCGGATCGAGGGTGATCCGGAAGGAACGAAAGGCCTCTCCTGCTTTGTTTTGCCTAAGATCCGAATAGCCGCGGACGGCACCCCGGGCGAATCCAATGATATCCACTGTTCGGGAATCGAACACAAGATGGGCATGAAAGGTTCCGCCACGGCGGTGTTGAACTTTGGCGACAACGGCCATTGCATTGCCGAACTGCTGGGACCGGAGCGAAAAGGCATCCAGGTCATGTTTCATATGATGAATGAGCAGCGGATTCTCGTGGGCATGCAGGGCATGGCGCAGGCCGGCACGGCTTATCTTCATGCCCTCAACTTTGCCAAAGAAAGAAAGCAGGGAGCGGCTTTCGGCACGAGAAGCGCCGAACAGACAGCCATTATCGGCCATCCCGATGTGAAGAGAAACCTGTTGTGGATGAAGGCCTATACGGAGGGAATGCGGGCGCTCATTTTTTATACCATGTACTGCATGGACTGGGAGACCGTGACGCTCAATAAGGATGAAAAGCAGAAATGGCATGACCTGGTGGAGATCCTGACGCCCGTCTGCAAGGCCTACTGTTCGGATAAGGGTTTTGAAACCTGCGTTAAAGCTATCCAGATTCATGGCGGCTACGGGTATTGCCATGAATACAAAGTTGAACAATGCGCCCGGGACAGCAAGATCACTTCCATCTATGAAGGAACCAACGCCATTCAGGCGCTGGATCTCTTTGACCGTAAAATCAGAATGAAACAGGGCGCGGCTTTTGCCGCATTGATCGGCAATATGAAGGCGGCTGTCGAGGAAGCGCAGGCGATTGCTGATTTAACGCCCTATGCCGCTGAGATTGGAAAAGGCATCACGGCCATGGAATACCTGACCACGGAGCTTCTGGCCGCGACGACAACGGATGATTCCTTCCTCGCTTATTCCTGTGCGTCGCCCTATTTGGAAATTGTAGGCGACGTTGTCATGGGGTGGATGCTGATCTGGCAGGCCACCATCGCATCGGGAAAACTCGGAAAGGACGATGATGCCTATTATACGTCAAAAATCTTGACGGCAAAATTCTATGCCAGTTCGCTCTTGCCGATGGTTTACGGAAAAATTCTGGCCATCCGGAAGAACGACCGGTCTTTATTGCAGATGACGGACGCACTGTTTGGACACGCATGAAAAAAGGGAGAAGATCATGATCAAAACGAAGGAAGATTATATCGAAAGTTTAAAGAAACAGAAATTGAATGTCTATTACAAGGGGAAACATGTAGACGACGTCACGACCCATCCGGCCCTGATCCCCCATATCAATGCAGCGGCGAAAACATACGAACTGGCGCTGCGGCCGGAAAGTGAAGACCTGCTGACGGTGACGAGCCATCTGACAGGAAAGAAGATCAGCCGCTTCACGCACATTCACCAATCCGTGGAAGATCTGATTAAAAAAGTTTTAATGCTTCGGCTCATCTCTCATGAAACGGGGAGCTGTTATCAGCGGTGCGTCGGATTTGACGCCATGAATGCCCTGTATTCGACCACCTATGAAATCGACGAGGTCAAAGGGACCTCCTACTTCAAAAGGTTTGTTGAATTTTTAAAGTACATTCAATCGGAGAACCTGATGGTCGTGGGCGGCATGACGGACCCAAAGGGCGACCGATCCAAGCGCCCCGGTGAACAGTCCGATCCCGATCTGTTCACGCATGTTGTGGAAAAAAGAGAAGACGGCATCGTGATCCGCGGGGCAAAGGCCCACATGACCGGTTCGATCAACAGCCATCAGATCCTCATTATGCCCACGCAGAATATGGCTAAAGGTGATGAAGCTTATGCGGTCGCGGCAGCTATTCCTCTCAACGCACCCGGCATTACCCTGATTTTCGGACGTCAATCCAACGAAGAACGAAAACTAGAAGACGGCATTGATGCCGGCAACAAGGAATTTGGGGTCGTCGGCGGCGAGGCCCTCATTATTTTCGAGGATGTGTTGGTACCTTGGGACAGGGTTTTTATGTGCGGAGAGATCGATTTCAGTGGTCTCATGGTCGAACGGTTTGCCACGTTGCACCGCCAGAACTATGGAGGATGCAAAGGTGGCGTGTCCGATATCATTATCGGCGCCACGGCGCTGGCCGCCCAGTATCAGGGAACGGCCAACGCTTCCCACATCAAGGATAAGCTCGTTGAAATGATGCACCTGACTGAAACAGTTTATGCCGGTTCAATCGCCTGTTCCGCCATGGGATCAAAAACAAAGAGCGGCGCCTACTATCCCGATCCGCTTCTGGCCAATTGCACCAAACACAACATTACCCGGAACATCTATGAGATCTCCCGGCTGGCCCATGATATCGCCGGAGGAATCATGGCAACCCTTCCCTTCGATCAGGATCTAAGAAGTCCGGAAATCGGAAAGCACGTGAAGAAATATCTGGCGAGTGTGGAAGGCGTCCCGACGGAAACACGGATGAAAATTTTGCGATTACTGGAAAATATGACGGGAGGAACATGCCTGGTGGAGAGTATGCACGGCGCTGGACCTCCTCAGAGCCAACGCATTATGTATCAACGCCTGGGTAATTTACCACAGAAGATCAAGATGGCAAAGGTATTGGCCGGGATTGATAACTGAGCGTTTGTCTATAAAAAAGAAAGGGGGGGATGAGAAGCAAAAGAAACAAGAACAGCCTGGTACGAAACGGCAATATCGAAGTTAAAGTTTTTTTGATTATCTATCAATTAAGAGGAGGGTTTCTTTATGTCTCAAGAACACAGTTTTGCATCAGCGACGCCCGCGGGTTTAGGGGCGTTGGCAATCGCGGTATTCGGATTTGCGGCGTATTTTCTCGGATTAGTGGATGTAAATGGACTGCCGCTTCTGGCAGCCTGGCTCTTCGCCGGTTTTGTTGTACAGTTTGTTGTTGGTATCGGTGAAATGAAGAATCAAAACATCACGGGCGGCAATGTCTTTCTCTTTTTTAGCGCTTTCTTCATGTTAGCGGCTGCCCTGAGCGTTTTTATGAAATGGTATATGATTTCCTTCATGTTCGGGCCCAAGGCGGTAAAGGACGCCCTGGATGCCGCTGCCATTACAGCGGGTCTGAAAGTGGACATGCTTTCGCCCGTCCAGATCAAGGCGGCCATGGCTGGCGTCGGTCCTGCCGTTGGCGCAATGGTGCACAAAGCTGCCCATGTTGAAGGTTGGATGTGGATAGCCGGCGCGGGATTTCTTACCGTTGCAACCCCATGCTATGCACGGGGCAGTTGGGTGTTCTTTTCGGGATTTGTTTTGGCTGATATTCTGCTGTTCCTCATTGCCGGTTTGGATACGGGTTGGTTTAGCATCATCGATGCCAATACGACAAAGCACATTATCGCATACGGTTTCATATTTATCGGTCTCAGCTCTCTTTATCATGCCGGCGCCATCATGATAAACACGGCTTTCGGAAAGTCGATATTGCCTGTACCGAGACCTCTCATCAAACCTAAAGCTTAAGCACCCCGTCAGAGAAGTGCCGGAAGCGGCGGTTTTGAAAGCCGCCGTTTTAGGACGCCGGGACATGCTGCCGGGAGAGTTATTGACACATCAAATGAAAAGAAAAAGGAATAGATCAATCGTTCAAAACCAAGATAAAACAGGAGGGAAGTAAAGTGATTATTATCGATGAGTATAAAAAAAAGCTGGTAAGTCCGGAAAAAGCGGTTGGGGTTGTGAAGTCAGGCGACAAAGTGCATTACGGACATTTCGCCATGTCCCCGACATTTCTGGATCCGTATCTGGCCAAAAGAAAAGATGAATTGAAAGACGTGAAAGTTTACGGGGTGACTTATCCAGGCTTGGCGCAGGTTGGCGCATGCGACGAGACGCGGGATCACTTTATGTATCACTCCTGGCATTTCAGCGGCGGCGACCGCATCCTGCATGACAAGGGGCTGTGCAATTATATTCCGATGCTGTACCGGGAAGGTCCGGAACTCATCGAGCGCTATGTCGATCCGGGCGTCGTCATGATCAAGGTTGCCCCCATGGACAACCGCGGCTACTTCAATTTCAGCGTTTCCAATTCCGACACCTATTGCTTTATAAATAAGGCGACAACGATGATTGTCGAAGTTTGTGACAAAGCGCCCTACTGCCTGGGCGGCAATAATGAAGCTGTGCATATATCGGATGTGGATATGATTGTCGAAACAGACCACAAGCCCCTGATTCAGGTACCGGTCATCCCGCTGACCGAGGTGGACAAAGCGGTGGCTACGCATATCATGAAATTAATTGAAGACGGTTCGGTGATTCAGCTGGGCATCGGCGGTATGCCCAATGCGGTAGGGGCCATGCTTGCACAATCCGATTTGAAAGACCTGGGATGTCACACGGAAGTATTGGTGGATTCCTATGTTGATATGTATGAGGCGGGTGTTATGACCGGCCGTCGCAAAGCATTTGATCGGGGCAGAATGGTTTACACCTTTGCTCTGGGCTCCCAGAGACTTTATGACTTCCTGCACATGAATCGGGCAGCGGCCAGCTGTTCCGTGGATTATACGAACGATCTGAACATCGCATCGGCGCATGACAAACTGGTGTCCGTCAACAATGCCATCGAGATCGATCTGTACGGGCAAGTCTGTTCCGAATCTTCCGGCACCCGCCACATTACCGGCACAGGCGGCCAACTCGATTTTATCAACTCCGCCTTTAAATCCAAAGGCGGCAAGGGAATTGTCTGTCTGTCTTCTCTCAAAGAAAGTAAGAAAGGTGAAAAGATATCCCGTATCGTTCCAACCCTGACGCCCGGCGGCATTGTGACGGTTCCCCGCACCATGGTCCATTATGTGATTACGGAATACGGCGCTGTGGATCTCAAGGGCAAGAGCACATGTGAACGCGCCGAACTTCTGATCAGTATCGCCCATCCCGATACGCGCGATGAGCTGATCAAAGCGGCCCAACAACAGGGCATCTGGAGATGCTGCAACAAATATTAGTCTCCTGATTTATGCTTGAAAAAGACTGAAAAAGGCCTTGCCAGGCTGCCATTGCTATGGAGGCGGCGTCTCCATGGCCACCGCCCTCGAACTAAGCTAAAACCAACTCCCCGCAGTTGACCTGCGGGGCATTGGCACTGTTGTATTCAATAACAGATGTCACCTTCTGTATGGTTACGTAGCTTTGTATTATTGTTTCTTAGGAGGTACAAGAAAAAATTCTTACGATTCGGAATTCGGATTTTTATTTCTTACTTCCTGTTATCTTTATTTTTCAAAATATTAATTTTATACTAGGTTACAACCTGTAATCGTTAAATCTTCATCTTCATTTTATTTTATTAGAATAAATATAAACCGATTTATACAGTCTATATAAATCGGAAACGAAAAGATATGAGTGAAAACAATTTAGCAGTGATGCACAATGCCGCTGACTGGAATAAAATAGGAATGGATTCCAACGATACAGGTAATTACAACTTTGCCATTGAAGCATTTACCAAATCTATAAAATTAAACCCTTTTGGATTGACGCCTATTTGAAAGCTGTTAGCGCCTGAACTTACCTGCGCAACTATGCTACGTCCAGTGAAGTGATTCGTTATGCGTCTGTTTAAGCTAGCGCTCCACATCTCATTCATTCAATGTGGAGCGCTCTTTGTTAATTACGCTGAAATTGTGAAAAGTTCTAACTGTTATACTTTCAACATAAAATAATAGTATAACATGAAAACATTAAATTGAATCTATGCGATCAAAGCAAAACCAACAGCCGTATTTACAGCGGTCTTAACGGTTGCTAATGCGGCATTAATTGCCGCTTCAGCGGCTAATAAGCTAACACCTGCAATAGCCAAAAGTACTGCCTTCGTTGCTTGTTTTTGAATATTTAATTGTAGCTTTGCTTCATCTTCATCTATTTTCCCAGCTGCCAGCAATGATGCAATTTTTGCGAGGCTCTGCGCCATTTTCGCGCTTTCATCCTTTGCGTATTTCTCAATGTCAGGGGCTTTGTCTTTAAGTACATTCAAAAAAGCAGCTCCCATATCACCTGCCATTTTACCAATATCTAAACTCATAGTAGACCTCCTTGTAGTTATTTGTTCTGTTTAGAATCTCCCCGTTTTTTTGCTATTTCAAATTTAAGTATCGCCTGGAATATCGAATTAAATGCTGTTCTGGGTGGCTCAATTTCTTCCCTGGTAAGACAAGTACTCTTCTTATCTTTAAGTTTATGCAAATCTTCCAAAGACGAGAATGCATTTGATAATGAATCAAGTTGTTGTATGGTAAGGTCGTTTTGCGGGATAGCGTTTGCCCTGATCTGCATGCTGTTTATATCGACTTTTGAATCGTCATAAAATGATTTGTTTGATGCATAAGAACAATCAGGGTATTTATTTAATCCTTCTAATTTTAGAAAAAATGCATCAACTTTTTTCTGAAGAGCAGTAACGTTTTTATCCGTCTGCTCATCATAGGTACTAACTAATGTTATTGCGCAACCCGAAATACCTAAAAAGCATATTAACATTAATGCGACTAATAACCTCTTAAATTGCTGATTATATTTGCGAACCTGTTTCATAATTTCTAATCTCCTTTCATTATGTTTTTTGGAAATTTGCCTATATATTTAGAATCAGAAATGCAATGAGAGATATAAACAAAAGTTGTG
>PLGI01000108.1 GCA_003139775.1 Syntrophaceae bacterium
AGCTCTCTACTCTACTGAAAGAATCATATACAGAGTTTCCGCACCTGTTCCATAACCTTCAGAGATTTTACTTCGCGTCCCAGCACATGAGAAATAAAACCAGTGAGAATATTGCGCGATTCCATTGCCAGAGAATCGGTAAGCGCGATTAGTTTGATTTTATCAATATCCATATCTTTGCCCAGAAGCAATGTCCGCACTGTGCCTGTGGAAATGGACTGATCATATCTTTCCGGCCGGGCGCAAACAGAACATTTGATGCCGCCGTCCCGTGGATAAAAGTAATAGGAGTTGCCGTTGGTCACCGGAGTTTTACAAATGATGCAACGTTCCAACGCCGGTTCAAAGCCGGTTAATTTCAACAGACGCATTTCAAAAAAACGTATAGCACAATCAGATACCTTTTCCTGGCTCAGCATAATTAAAAAGTCCTGCAGAAGCTGAAACAATTTTTCATTGTTTTTCCCTTCCGGGCTGAAGTGGTCCGTAAGATCAATAAAATAAGAAGCAATTAAAGTTTTTTCCAGATCCTGACGAATGGTGTGATAGTGGTCAATGATATTGCAGGATTCAATGAAAGCAAGCATGTCACGACTTTTGCGGGTAAAGATGATGTTCGTCAGTGAGAAGGGTTCAAAGACATTGGCAAATCTTTTTTTACTTCTTTTGGCGCCTTTGGCGATTCCCTTGAGCTTGCCGAAGTCATGACTGTAGAAGGTTACGATTAAATCCGATTCGCTATAACTTAATGTACGAAGAACGAATCCAGTGGTCTTGAAGCTTTCTCTGGTCATAACTTTAAAGAGGGTAGGGCATATTTTATTTCTCCACCGACGATGGTAAGAACAGCCTTGCCCTGCATCTGGCGTCCATTAAACGGAGAGTTTTTTCCGCGTGAACGAAACGTTTGAACGTCAACAGTCCATTTAAGTTGCGGATCAATTACTGTGATGTCGGCATCCGCGCCTACTTCGAGCGTTCCTTTCGGTAAGTTCAGGATACGTGCCGGATTAGCGCTCATTTTGGCGATTAACTCCGGCCAGTTCAGCGTTTTGTTTTGGATAAGATTCAGGCTCAGAGACAGCGAAGTTTCCAAGCCACTGATTCCATTGGCGGCATATTCAAACTCCACTTCTTTATCCGTGCGTCCGTGAGGAGCGTGGTCGCAGGCAATGACATCAAGCGTTCCGTCGGAAAGACCTTCTTTAATTACCGCGACGTCTTGTTCGCTTCTTAACGGGGGGTTGACTTTAAAACTGGTATTGTAACTCTGTAGCGCTTCCTCAGTCAGCGTGAAATAGTGGGGCGCGGTTTCCGCGGTTACTTTCAATCCTCTTTTCTTAGCTTCTCTAATCAGGCGAACGGAACCGGCTGTGCTGACATGCGCGATGTGGACACAGGTATTAGTGAATTCGGCGATTAAAATATCGCGAGCCACCATTGCTTCTTCCGCGATACCGGGGATACCGCGTAATCCCAAGATGGTGGAATAATAACCTTCGTTCATCAATCCGCCGCCGGAAAGATTTGTATCTTCACAATGCGAGATAACCGGTAATCCCAGAGAATAGGCATATTCCATCGCCCGGCGCATCAGAGCGGCATCCATTACCGGTTTCCCATCATCGGAGAGGGCGATTATGCCTGCTTCTTTCATATCCCAGAATTCTGTTAATTGAGAACCGGTTGAACCCTTACTGATGGCGCCTATCGGGTAAACATTGGCCAGCGCGGCCTCTGCCGCTTTTCTTTTGATAAATTCGGTAATGGAGCGGTTATCGTTGATCGGGTTAGTGTTCGGCATGCAGGCAATGGAAGTGAAACCACCGGCGACCGCGGCGGCGGCTCCCGAGGCGATTGTTTCTTTGTATTCGAGGCCGGGTTCACGCAAATGCGTGTGCATATCAATCAAGCCGGGAACGATGATCATTCCGGCCAATTCAATAATTTTTATTTTTCCTGAATCCTTGGATTTTGCTGACTTTAAAATATCTGCGCCAATTTTGGCAATCTTTCCGTTCTCCAGTAAAATATCCATGTCGGCGTCTATATTTTGGATGGGATCGATTATCCTCGCGCCAGTTAACAATATCTTCATTCGCCACCTCCGGTAAGCAGGTAAAGCAGAGCCATTCTTATGGCCACGCCTTTATTTACCTGATCGAGAATTACCGAATAAGAAGGATCGTCGGCAATATCGGGCGATATTTCCACGCCGCGGTTAATCGGTCCCGGATGCATGACGATCACATCTTTTTTGGCCAGCTTAATGTTGTTGCGGTTCAGGCAATAATGCTGAGAATATTCGCGCAGCGATGGAAAAATGCTTTGTTTCTGCCGCTCCAGTTGAATACGCAGCATCATCACGACATCGGCGTCAATGAGGGCATCTTTCAGATTTGTGTACACATCAACCCCCATTTCTTCGATATTGCGGGGCAGCATAGTAGCCGGCCCTGCCAGAACAACCCGGGCGCCCATTTTGGATAAGCCGTAAATATTGGAACGGGCTACCCGGCTATGTTCGATATCGCCGATGATTGCCACTTTCAATCCGGAAATTTTACCTTTCCTTTCCTTGATGGTCATCATGTCCAGCAGGGCCTGCGTAGGATGTTCATGTGCGCCATCGCCGGCGTTAATAATGGACTGTTTAATCAGTGATGCCAGCAAGTGCGGAGCTCCGGCAGCGCTGTGGCGGATGACGATGATATCGGGGTTCATGGCTTCCAGATTGCGGGCGGTGTCAATAAGTGTTTCCCCCTTGACAACGGAACTGGTGGAAGAAGAAATGTTGATTGTATCGGCGCTGAGTCTTTTAGCGGCTATTTCAAAAGATGTTCGCGTCCGGGTGCTGGCTTCGTAAAATAAATTGATGATTGTTTTGCCGCGGAGTGTCGGCACTTTCTTGATTTTGCGGGTGGAAATTTCCAGAAAAGATTCGGCCGTCTCCAGGATGAGGTTTATTTCATCAACCGTAAGATCTTTTATTCCCAGAATGTCTTTTTTTTCAAATTTCATAACAGGCCTTAAAAAGTTTTAAATTGTGAGACTCAAATTTAATGAAACTCAGATATTACAAATGCAGTGCAGTAATATCTGCAAGTTGAATTATCCCGCCAAAGGCGGAGGGTTGAAATAACCTAAAGCTTGCTTGGGATTATTTCATACCCGTGGTTCAAGTTCCTTCTTCTATGACTACTTCGTCCACGCTATTTTTTTCCACAAGATCGACTCTCACCGCTTCCCAGAGGGAAGACGGCAGATTTTTTCCGACGAAATCTGCTCTGATCGGAAGTTCGCGGTGGCCGCGGTCGATTAAAACGGCGAGCTGGATCATTTTGGGCCGGCCAAAATCTATCAAGGCGTCCATTGCCGCGCGAATTGTTCGCCCTGTAAAGAGGACGTCGTCAATCAGGACAACTATTTTATCGTCGAGGGAAAAATTTATTTTTGTTTCCCCCAGAGGCTGCTTTTTGTTGGATGCGGAAATATCATCGCGGTAAAGATTGACATCCAGTATCCCCAGAGGAATTTTTCCGCCTTCAATGCCGGATATTTTCTTTTGTAACCTTTCCGACAGATAGACGCCGCCGGTTCTGATTCCTACAAGAACGAGATTCTCCATCCCTTTGTTTTTTTCCAGAATTTCATAAGCAATTCGGGTAAGGCATCGGTCGATACCGTCCTTGTCCATCACTACTTTAACGTTTTTTGTTTCAACCATATAATAAATGCCTCACTCAGAGATTGATAAGATCGGTTTGTATTCATTAGGGTACCGAGGAGGCAAGGAGGAGGCTCCTGAGGCGTATATGGAACATACGTTGAGGAAGCCGACGACGAAGCCAACAAAGGTAACCGTATGAAGGCAAAGCCGATATAAAAAAGCCCTTCTCCTTGCGGAGAAAGGCTCTATATACTTTTGGATGATTTCTTTCATTACCAGTTCCTTTTTCAATCTCGCCGGATTAAATTAAAAGGGTTAAATTAGTTTTTTTATACAACTAAGCAGCTTGTGTGTCAAGGTGAAAAAAATTATTCACCAAAAATATTTTGATCAAAAGCATAGCCTGTAAATTGAGTCCATTTTTAAGTAAAAATCTTTATAAATTTAAACACAAGTAATATTAATAAAAGAATTAAATAGAATCGCAAAAAATACAAAGCAATTTTTGTTGTTTTATTTAGTTGTATTCGCGGCATAATCAAATCCTTAAAGTTTAACTCTGGTTTCAATGCCTTTCATAATATCATTGTAATGAATAACACCGAGGATGCGATCCCTGGCATCGACAACGGGAATCATTTCGTAATGATACTTGGCAAAAATTTCCGCTAAGTCATCCTGGACATCGTCATCTTCTGCGGTGATTACCGGCGATGCCATTATTTCACCTATCGTTTTATTATTTGTGGTCAGAAGCATTTCGCGCAGATCGACTACCCCTAAAAGAATTTCATTATCTTCATTAACAACATAGATATAAGAAATGTTATGCGGCTCTAATTCGGAATGCCTGACTTTCTCAATTACCTCGCCCACAGTAACCTCTTTTGTTACAGTAATGAAATCATGGGACATAATGCTGTTTGCGGTTGCTTCTCGTTCGGAAAGAATGGATCGGACACGTTCGTATTGATCTTTATCCAGCAGTTGCATAAACTGAGTTACATTATCATGCGGGAGTACCGTAAATAACCCGGCAAGTTGCGGTATTGACATTTCCGAAAAGATATTACGAGCCCGTTCTTTGCGCAGATTGGCGATAATCTGGCGCTGTGCTCTTGGTTCTGCCTCCGCCAATGTTTCGGCAGCTTTTTCGGAATCCAGCGCAGAAAAAAGCGCCTGTTGCTCATCGCCCGGTAACTCTTCCAGTATGTCGGCTAAGTCTTCACTGGGGAGTTCCACCATATCTTTTCGTGTAACGGAAAGTGAAACTTTGTCCGTCGAAATTGCATCTTCGACCGACAAAGGTTGGACGTACTTCCATGATATTAGATCATCTTTTATAAGATGAAATTTCCCCAAACCTATTCTACGCAAGAAACCGTTAAAGGATATATCAACATGAAGGAGCAACAATTTATTTTTGACTTCTATTAGGTGAATATCATTGACAACCTCAACCCGGCGATCGTCTGTGTCGACGATTGTGCGGCCCATTAAATGTTTATCCAGAAGAATCCAACCTGCTTGATCGACAAAAGGCGGATAAACTTCACCATTTTCCGGAGGCTGAACAAAGATAGCATCATCTTCTGCTTTAATGACTCTTTCCCAGGGAATAAAAGCTGTTGGCTTACCCCAACCATATTCAATATAAATGCCGACGGCTTCTGGATATTGGTCCTTTACCGAAAAGACAATATCCGTGAGCTTACCGATTCTGTTTTTAATCTTTCCAACACAAATTGGCCGTTTGACCAGTTCAGAAAAATAAAGGAACCTGAATTTAGAACCGTTTCCAAGCTGGTTAGATGATTTCGCCTTATTATTTACATCCATTAGTCCGAGTCCTCTTACAATGATCATTTAAAAAGATCAGGGAAAATAGTTCCTATTCCCATCAGAGATGACATTATAACAACAAAGATAACAATTGACCAGTTCATTATATTTTGTGAACGGGTATTAACCCTGTCACCCATGACTGATTTGTCATTGAGTAACAGAATCAAAAAAACGAGTGATGAAGGCAACAAAGTAACGGCTACGACTTGCACGAACATGGTAATTGTAACCAAAGGCGCTCCGGGAATCAAAACAACAAGACCCGATGTCAATAACATCAGAAAGTAAATGCCATAAAACCAAGGGGCTTCTTTAACTTTTTGATTCAGAGAGTGTGACCATCCAAAGACTTCACCAACCGCCCATGATGTGGATAGAGAAATGCATAAAGCGCCAAGGAAACCGGCATCAAAAAGACCGATAGCAAAAAGTGTTCGAGCGATGTTGCCATAACCCACGGATAAAAGCGGCACGATAGCCTCGGCCGTTTGCGCGGCATCTTCAATTACTATAGGCGGCCGATGATAAAAGAATACAGCGCCTGTTGCAATTATTATGAATACAGCCACAATGCAGGTAAAAAAAGATCCAACAAATGTTTCAATCTTTCCAAAAGTGATATCATGAATATCAAGGCCTTTATCCACAACAGCGCTTTGTTGAAAGAATATCATCCATGGAGCGATGGTTGTTCCAATGTTGGCCAGGAGAATGAATATCAAGTCCATATTGAAGCCACTGAGCTTTGGCTGGTAAAATCCCCGGAAAACTTCACTCCAAGCGGGAGCGGTTGGTGTGGCCATTGCCCAGAATGCTGCCGGTATATAGACAAAATTAAATAAACAAAAGAAAAGAGTTAATCTTTCAAATGTCCAGTATTTGCCGGTAAGAACAATGGCAAACAAAATGAACGTAACACTAATTACGGTTATCCATGGTGGTATGCCGAAAAGGCTCATTGCCGCCGTCATTCCAATATATTCTGTAACTAATGTCAACCAATCCGTAATTCCTAAATCAACAATAGAAAACCAACCCCAAAAAGGACCGAAGCCATCGAAAATAGCTTCCGCATGTCCACGTTTAGTTACGGCCCCCAAGCGAACCGTCATTTCCTGAACAAAGTAAGCCATAGGTATAAGAAGAATAAATATCCAAAGTAACTTGAAGCCGTATTTGGAACCTGTTACTGCATAGGTGGATATGCCGCCCGCGTCATTGTCGGCAATCATAACGATTATGCCTGGTCCGAGAACGGACAAAAAAACAATGAGCTGACGACGGAAGCGATTGAGCTTATGGATGCTTTTGCTTATCCAATACATAACAGCGTACCTCAGAAATATATGTTACGACCTGTATTGGAACGCTGTCGATACAAAAATCAAAGGGATGGACAGAGTTCGTAGAAGAGAGATTGTTTTGTGGCAGAAGTTCCCGGTTCTTAATCTATCCGGAAAATGCCATTTAACGGTGGGGCAATGATATTTTCGGGATACACATCATTTTAGATTAAGCCGGAACCAAGTAATTAACGTTTCTCTACTACCAGGGGGTTCCATATCTTTCTATCTCCGAAAACTAAGTTTTTCATCGGCAATAAAAAATGTCAGACGAAAATTTTCTTTCGTTAAACATAAAATAAAACGTCAGTCAAGAATATTTTACAACTAATAAATTTTTTGATGATCGAGAGAGTAAATTTAAATTCTGACCATGTATAAGATGGTACCATTGTGAACAAAAAATAACCATGCTTTAAAAGACAAACGCATGAATGATTGACTGTAAATTATTGCACCGTTTTAATGCAGTAAACTTCCCAGTCGCTGCCAACGGAGATTATGGTCTTCGTGGTTCCACGACCAGTAAATTATAAAAGCTTTTCCTTCCACATCTTTCAAATCGACAAATCCCCAGAAGCGGCTGTCATAGCTTTCATCGCGGTTATCACCCATGACGAAAATGGAATTCTTAGGAACGGTAACTGGACCAAAATTGTCGCGGGGCTGCATGGTAGCCGGATAAATTGTATTATCACTATAAATGCCGTAAGAATCAGAATATTCTTTGCCGTTGATGAATATCTTTTTGTTTTTAATTTCGATTGTATCACCGCCCACGCCGATAACTCGTTTGATAAAATCTTTAGACTGGTCTTTGGGGTAAATGAAAACTACGATATCACCCCTTTGCGGCTCGGAAACAGAGATAATGGTTTTTCTTAAAAAAGGTATTTTTACACCATAAAGGAACTTATTGACTAAAATATGATCGCCAACGAGCAGTGTTTGTACCATGGAACGGGAAGGTATTTTATATGCACAGATTATAAATGTCCGAATAAAAACGGCAATCAAAATCGCAATAATGATTGATTCAGTGTACTCTTTAACTTTTGATTTTTTCTTTTCTTTTGTTTTTGATTTATCATCTTTAGCCATATTAACTAGAAACCTCTAAGAATAAATATTGGACAGAGAAAAAGCGATCATAAAAAGGGCGATTAATCCTTTAACCATCTTTCCTCCGATCATAGCAAAAATAGCGCGGCTAGGCGTTCGGAAAGGAGCCTTTAATTTTGATTGGCGGATAAATTCTATTGTCAAAATTCCGGCAAGACCTCCCAAAAAAAATCCTCCCCATGTGCCCGGTCCCCAAAAAAACGGTGTAAAAAAAAATGCTCCCACAGTGGCTCCTATTGCGGCAGCCCCAAAAGATTTTTTTGATGTCATCGGCTGATACCCTCCAGCCATAACTAAGAAATCAATTATTTCGGCAATTATGGCGGAAATAAGCAGAAACAAAATAATCTTCAATCCGACGTGATCAAAGCCGGTAAAAATTGCATAAAACAAAACATCAAAAAAAATGACAACGGTTCCGGGCAAGCCGAACAAATTTAGAAAAATGCCTGCGAACAGTATCAAAATAAAAACGGTAAATCCCGCTACGGCGAAAAAAGACAATTTATTTCTTCCTCTTCATTTTCGAAAGTTGCAGATTTTCAAAAAGCAGCACAATCGGACAGGAAATGAATACGGAAGAATACGTGCCAAACACGACGCCGACCAGCAGTGAAAAAGCCAGATCGTGGAGTACCGGTCCACCGAATATATACAATGCGAGCACAGTTAGAAAAACTGTAAACGAAGTTAATATCGTTCTGCTTAATGTTTGATTAATACTCATGTTGATGGTCTCGGCCAGTTTTTGCCGCGGATTCAACTTTACATTTTCCCTTATTCTATCGAGTACAACGATCGTATCATCGATAGAATAACCAATGATAAAAAATACTGCCGCGAGAATGGAAATGGTAAATTCCATATTCAGTATGGAAATTGTGCCGATGATAATAATAACGTCATGAATAAGAGCAATTATACCACCCAGTCCATAGCGGAATTCAAAACGCCAGGCTATATAAATGAGCATGGCCAGCCAGGAAAGAATTACGGCAAAAATGGCTTTTCTCTGGAAATCCATACCTACCTTGGAACCGACGACTTCCACTCGTCTGATTTCGTAATCTTTATTGAAAGCCGCGGTCAATGGTTTATTCACGTTCTCTTCAAAAAGTTTTTGATCATGGAAAGACTCCGCCGTACGAATGAGAAACTCGTTGGGGCCGAACTGCTGGATGATGCTGTTTTCCAGACGGGTTGATTTGAGAGCGCCTCTGATCTTATCGGCAGTCATATCCTTCTGAAATTTTACTTGAATTATAGAACCACCGGCAAAATCAATTCCCAGGTTTAAGCCTCCATGGATGATAACAGATGCAATACTGATGGTTGTCAAGATTACCGAGAAAATTATCGCATATTTCATTTTTCCGACGAAATCTAAATGAATTCCTGGTTTGATTAACTCCATACTATATCTCCTGCCTGCTTAAGTATTTGTTTAAATGCTCAATTTCTTGATGTTAAAGTTCCCTGTAAAATAATCAAAAATTACTCTCGTGACGAAAACAGCGGTGAAGAGGCTGGCCAGAAGACCAATGATCAGCGTGACCGCAAATCCTTTAATCGGACCGGTACCGAAGATAATCAGGAAAATTGCTGAAATTATTCCCGTTACATGCGTATCAATAATGGTAATAAAAGCTTTTTTATAACCGGTATCCAATGACAGCCGAATCGTTTTCCCTGTCCGTAACTCTTCTCTGATTCGTTCAAAAATGAGCACATTGGCATCAACAGCCATACCGACAGTGAGCAACAGACCGGCAATTCCGGGCAATGTCAGCGTGGCTTTGAAGGCCGCCAGAACGCCCAAAACTAAAACGATGTTGATAATGAGGGCCAAATCCGCGATAGTTCCCGAAAGACGGTAATAGAGGATCATGAATAAAATGACCAATATGGAACCAATCAAAGTGGCCATTATGCCTTGCCTTATAGAATCACTGCCCAGAGACGGACCAACCGTCCTCTCTTCCAGAATGTTGACCGGTGCGGGCAGAGCGCCGGCGCGTAAAACAATTGCCAAATCGCGCGCTTCGTCCATAGTGAAAGTACCGGTAATCTGTGCTTGGCCGCCGGATATTCTTTCCTGAATGACAGGCGCCGAATGGACTACACCATCCAGGACAATAGCTAAGCGTTTGCGAACATTTTCGCCGGTAATCCGATCGAAATCGGTAGCGCCTTGAGAATTAAATTTTAGAGACACAGTTGGCTCGCCAAAACGGTTGGAAATTTGTACTTTGGCGGTTTCCAGAGAAGCGCCGGTTAACAAAGATTTGTCTTTCAGCAAATATGGCGAGGAACTTCTATCTCCAGTTGATTTATCTGCGCGTAAGCCGTAAGCGATAATATCGCCTTCCGGAATATTGCCGCGAAGAGCTTCATCCAGGGAATTTTCATCATCAACTATCTTGAATTCCAAAAGGGCTGTTTTACCGATCAGGTTTTTTGCCCTTTCCGGGTCTTTAATCCCCGGCAATTGAATTAAAATGCGGTTATCACCTTCCGGAATAATTTCCGGTTCTGCGATACCAAACTGGTCTACTCTATTTCTGATTGTTTCGAGACTATGTTCAACTGCCAGCTTTTTGAGAGCAATAGCTCTTTTATCATTGATTTTTATATGGACAATTTGTGCATCTTCACGCGGGGAGGAAGAGTCTATTTCTAAATCAGGATACTGGTCAAGAAGGATTTTATCCAATGCGGTCTTTCCTGCTGATTCAGTGAGTTGCAATGAGATCGTAGCACCTTTTGACTTTTCCAGATTACGGAAGTGGACCTTATTTTCCATCAGCGATTCCTTTAAATCATTGGCGGTTCTTTCCATCATGGATTCCAGAGCCTTTTCCGTATCAACTTCTAAAACAAGATGCATCCCACCTTGCAAATCCAAACCCAGATGAATTTTATCCTTGGGAAAATATTCATTCCACGGAGTTGGAAGCTGAGGAATTAATGTCGGTAATAAAAAATACAGAGCAGCAAGACATACCACAGCTGTGATTGCTATCCTTATTTTTAAAGATTTAATCATAAATGCCCCTTTCTATACTATGGCTTTGTCGAAGGTGTTGGAGCCGCTGATCCTGACTTCTGAAGAACAGCTCCAATGGCGCTTCGCGCGACTTTGATTCTTACCTTGTCGGCAATTTCTAAAGTGATGACTGCATCGGCTAAGCCCGTTATTTTACCGTGAATCCCTCCGGTTGTCATTACTGTGTCACCGTAGGCGAGGTTATCTAGCAAGGCCTTGAGTTCCTTCTGTTTTTTTTGCTGAGGGCGAATTAGCAAAAAATAGAAAATCACGAAAATTACTGCCATGGGAATAATGAAGCCCAAACCATCGCCGCCGCCGGCCGATCCACCCCCTGGGGCACCGCCCATTGCAAATGCTAATGTTATCAAGTTAACTTCCTCCTTATACCATTTCTAATGGAAATTTCCGCCATACTGGCGAAAATTCTCGGTAATGTAAATATCCATTTATTATGCGCTCCCCTAACGGGAATGCGCTTCCGATCAAAGCGCTNNGCTATTTTTGTTGGCGTCGTTGTAGGCTTCCTCAACGTATAACCTGAAGGTCACGCGTATAAAATACGCCTCGTCGCCTCCGCCTAGCCGCCTCAATATCATCTTTGATTTAGAAATGGTATTAAAATTGCTCTTTATCAGAAATTTTTATAATTTCATCTTATTTTCTTAAAAATCTTTTTTAAATTCTAAAAAACGGTCTTCGCTTATCGCCGCCCGTATTTTTTCCATGAGGCGCATATAATGGCGGATGTTATGAATCGTATTTAATACCATAGCCAGTATCTCACCGGCAACATAAAGATGACGTAAATATGCCCGGGAATAATTTTTACAGGTGTAACAATCACATGTTTCGTCAAGCGGATCATTACATTCCCGCCAGCGGGAATTTTTTATAACAATCTTTTCTGAATTTGTAAACAATAATCCGTGACGGGCGCATCGGGTAGGTATGACACAGTCAAACATGTCTATTCCGCAAGATACTCCAAAAACAATGTCCTGGGGCGTACCAACACCCATAAGATAGCGCGGCTTATCGGCAGGCAATAAAGGAGTAATTGAATCGGTTATCTCATAAACTATGTCTTTAGGTTCACCTACGCTCACTCCACCTAACGCATAACCATCAAAACCAAGGACGGCGGTTTGTTCCACCGCTTGTTTGCGTAAATCCAGATAAGTACCTCCCTGAATAATGCCAAAAAGCGCCTGATCAACACTTGTTTTAGCAGTCTTGCACAAATGAGCCCATTTTACTGTCAAGGCCAGTGATTCTTTGGTTTGAGATAATGTGGCAGGGTAGGATGTGCATTCGTCTAGGCACATCATAATATCAGAACCGAGCGCTTCCTGGATTTCAAGCGCTTTTAGCGGACTTAAGAAATGTTTGGAGCCATCAATGTGAGAACGAAACATAACGCCGTCGGGCGTAATTTTGCGCAGAGCTCCCAGACTGTAGACCTGAAAACCACCGCTGTCGGTCAGAATCGGGTCCGGCCAATTCATAAACCGGTGAAGACCACCCAGCTTTTTGATAGTTTCATGACCGGGTCGCAAATACAGATGATAAGTGTTGCCTAAAATAATTTCAGCGCCGCAATTCTTGATCTCTTCGGGCAGCATTGATTTGACTGTACCTTGCGTGCCCACCGGCATAAACGCGGGTGTATGCACCATGCCATGGGGAGTAATCATTTTCCCCAAACGGGCAGCAGTGGAACTATCTTGCTTTATTAAATTAAATTGAAAAGGCATCTTTTTGTATCCTAACCCCGATAAACGGAATAAGTTCCGCCCTGCGGGATAAGTGCGTTAACGAAATTGCTTTCTACCGGAAAGCAATTTCTAACTTACTAAAGAATCAGCATGCAGTCGCCGTAACTGTAAAAATGATAACGGTTTTCCACGGCATGCTGATAAGCTTTTTTTATTAATTCTATACCGGCAAAAGCGCAAACGAGTAAAAATAAGGATGATTGCGGCAAATGAAAATTAGTCAAAAGTCCATTGACTCTTTTAAATTTATAACCGGGATAAATAAAAAAATTGGTAGTGCCGGAATTCGCCTGGACATATCCATCATTATCGGCAACACTCTCTAAAGTGCGGGTAGAGGTCGTTCCCACCGCAATTATGCGCCGGGCATTATTGATGACTTGGCTGCTGTCTGCGCTTATTTCATAATACTCTGATTCCATAACATGTTTTTCCACTTCATTTACAACGATTGGCAGAAAAGTTCCATAGCCGACGTGCAAAGTTATCGGGGCGATTTGAATACCCTTGGCTGACAATGTTTGCAGAACATTAGCTGAAAAATGCAGTCCGGCAGTTGGGGCCGCGATAGAGCCGGGATTTTTCGCATAAATAGTCTGGTAACGTTCCCGGTCAGTGACATCCGGCTCAGCATTTTTTTTACGCTTAATGTAAGGGGGCAGAGGGGCGCGGCCGAAACGGTTTAAATAAGCTTCAAAACCATGCGGCGCAAAAAATTCCAACAGCCATTTTTTATCAGATATACGGGCTAAAATCTTTGCCTCACAGTTGTTACCAAGATCGATAACGTCGTTTTCACGCAGTCTCTTGGCCGGTCTTAACAGCACTTCCCATTTTTGAGACTCTTTTTCGATTTCTTTCTTAGTTAAAAGTAATATTTCCAGAATTCCTCCGGTCGGCTTTTTGCCAAATAGCCGGGCGGGAATTACTTTCGAATCGTTAATAACCAGAACATCGCCACTTTGCAGAAAATCAGGCAGTTGAAAAAAAGAGGAATCCGCCATTTTTTCTTTATTTTTGTCCAGAAAAAGTAAGCGTGAGCTATCCCGCTTTTGGCAAGGATGCTGGGCAATAAGTTCATCGGGCAAAAAATATGAAAAATCTTTTAAATCCATATATCTCTTTGTGCAAAGTGAAAAGTTTGGGCAAATAATCAGATTACTATGATACTGTCAATATAAATGAGCTTAACTTCGTCCGAAATATAGCAGAATCAGCCCAACAATCATTGCGGATATTCCTAAAAACCGCAAGGTGGAATCCGGCATAGTTGTCATCTTGAGCAGATAAATTTTTAATCTTTCCGGGAAAATAAAATAAGGAAGACCTTCAATAATAAAAACCATACCCAACACGCAAAGAAAGTATTTCATTTTAAATCCTTTATTTGTGAAACTCCAGTTCCGAAAGCGAAGTGCATCGTAACTGGTAAGTTAAACAATCCAGCAAAGCTGAGGGTATAATAACCCGCAGCTTGCTGCGGGGTTCATATCCGTGATTTTGCTTCATTCCAGAGTTCATCCATCTGGGCCAAGGTTGCTTTCTCCAGAGATATTCCGCGGGCGGAAAGTTTAGCGGTGACATAAGAAAAACGCTGCAAAAATTTATTAGTTACTTTGGATAATGCCGTTTCGGCGTCAACTTGAACGAAACGGCTCAAATTTACCATCGTAAACAAGATATCACCTAATTCTTCTTCGATTTCATCAGGGGTGCGGTTCTTTATGGCAGCGTTGAATTCTTTGATTTCTTCTCTCAATTTTTTCATTACATCCTGAATCTTTGGCCAATCGAAGCCATAAGTGGCTGCTATTGAAGTAATCTTTTGTGCTCGCTTCAAGGCGGGAAGTGAAAGTGGCACATTGCCAAATATGTTTTGCTTATTGTTTTTAGTGCCGCGTTCTTTTCTTTTGATTTGTTGCCAGTTTTCCTTGATTTTTTGAACTGAAATTATTTTTTTATCGCCAAAAACATGCGGATGCCGCCGGATCATTTTTTTTATAATTCCATCCAAAACATCACTTAGAAAAAACAGTTCTGATTCTGCCCCCATTTCAGTCAGAAATAATATTTGGAAAAGCAAGTCGCCCAGCTCTTCCTTCAACTCTTGCGGGTTTTCTTTGGCAAGAGAATCGGCCACCTCATAAGCTTCTTCCAGAATATACTTGCCAATATCTTCCTTCTTTTGTTGTTGATCCCACGGACAACCATCCGGTGCACGCAGCTTTTTAATGAGTTGGGTTAATTCTGTCAGTTTTCTTAGTGCGTTATCATCTTTTTTCATTTATGCGTAAATCCTAAAACCTTTAGTAAAAGTTGTTTTAATTGGGGTTTATATTGAAAGTAAGTAGCATATAAAAGTATAGCTGACAATAGATGACAATGTTTTTCAAGCATAATCATCAAAGGTTCATTAGGTGAGTAATAGTTTCACAGCTTTAATGGAGGTAATTTTGTTCTGGTAACATTATTAAATTTATTTTGTTAAATTTATTCTTGACAAGGTAAAAAAAAAGCGTATTGTTTGCGATCAATACAAGGGTTTGGGGTATAAGAACCAAGTATTACGAAAATCTGTGAAAGGAGGTTAGCCGTTAATGAAAAAGATATTTGCCATTTTTATCTCTATGCTATTCGTCGCTTCTTTATCTCTTGCAGTCGTGGGCTGCAAAAAAGCCGAAGAGCCAGCACCTGCAGAGGCTCCTAAAGTTGAAGCACCTGTTGCTCAGCCTGCACCTGTAGGTACTGCAGTACCTGCACCTGGCGCACCCGGAGCACCTGGGGCACCCGGAGCACCTGGCGCACCNNGCACCTGGCGCACCCGGAGCACCCGGAGCACCTGGCACACCTGCAAAATAATTGCTTTAATAAATTCGCAGGACAAATTAATCGGACATTCCTTTTATAGTGAATGTCCGATTTTTTTTATACAAAATAGGGCTTTATTTTTTAAAATGTGTTATAAAAATTATGTAAGATTAGAAGATCTTGTCATACTGGCGGGAAGTAAAATATAAACTTATTTAAATATGAATAATCTCGATAATGGTTTGGGAGGTGTATTATGTCAGAAAAAAGTAGCGATTTATTAAAAGGTTTATTTATTGGCGGATTGATTGGTGTGGTTTTGGGAGTTTTGTATGCACCCAAAAGTGGTAAGGAGACGCGTGAAGATATTGCCCGAACAACTGAAGATCTTTTATCCAAGGGCAAAGAGGAATATGAAAAAGCGGTTGAAAGAAGCAAATCGGCTTATGAAACAGCCGTTAAACATTTGAAAGGTTTAGAAATATCGGCAAAAGAAAAAGTAGAAGAAATAGAAAGTAAAGCAAGTGAATTTGCTCATAAAGGCGCCGATGCTATTGCTGGCAATAAAAATAGATTGAGGAAGGCGATTGATGCAGGGGTGGAAGCTTATCGGGAAGAAAATATTAAAAAACCAGTTTGATTATCAACGTAACCAGTAAATATTAACCACGGGCATAGTGCTAATCATTTAAGGAGAAAATTCATGTATCTAGAAATTGCTTTGGTAATTTTAATCATTATACTTATTCTTTTGGTAATTTTTTGCATTCCCATTCTTATACAAATATGGCGCACCTCGAAGGATCTTACGATGACTTTGCAAACATTAAATCAAAGTTTGCCTGCGATATTGAAAAATCTAGAAGAGATTACCACAAATATTAATAACTCTACTGCCGCTGTGAATCGAAGAATTCAAAATTTTTCCAATACGGCAGACCGGTCTCAGTTAATTATAAATGATATTATTGATAATATTCAATGTTTTGCCCCAATTGCCATGAAATTGCCAATTCTTCAGACAATAAAAAATGTTGTTGCGGTTGTAAAAGGCATACGCGTTTTTATTGAAGTTCTTTTAAACAAAGAAAGAGTTTAAATTGGAAGGGATTGCAATGACAAAGGTAACATTTACCAGCAAATGGGGCAGTGTAAAGGTTCAGAAAAAATCAGTTTCACCTGCCGCGGCAGCGGAAAAATCAGCCGAAGAATCAGTCCGGGAAATAAAAAAGTCGCAAAAACCTCCGGTCGGTGAAGACTATAGAGAAAAGTCACTGGCGATTAATAGTCTTGTCTGTGCCCGGTGCGGTCGGGAATTTGCCGAATCCCAAAGACAACTTTTAACCGTGCACCACAAAGACGGCAACCACCACAATAATCCTGCCGATGGCAGCAACTGGGAAAATCTTTGCGTCTATTGTCACGAAGATATTCATAGCAGGGGAGTATTGGCGGAATATCTGGGTGATAATGCTCATGGCCGGGAGTTTTCTCTGGTATATGATGATTCGCCGGCTGCCGTTGGATCCGGTTTAATGGCCGAGAAATTGAAAAAGGCACTGCAAAAAAACAAACAGGAATAAGACCTTTACACAAGTTCTAAATCAAAGATGATATCGAGGCGGCAAGGAGGAGGCGACGAGGCGTATATGTACATATGTTGAGAAATCCGACGACGCTGCCAACAAAGATAGCGCTTTGATTTGGAATTAGCGTAATATCAAGTTCGAATTTCCTTTATCTTTGACCATTTTATCGCCGACTGAAGTTCCACAATAAACACAGCTGTAATCATATTTTTCTCCTTCCTTCAGAATCAGCAACAATCTTTTTCTTACGGCAACCGCTCTTTTGCATTGAGGGCAAAACAACTCTGTGGCATCAAAGTCTTTATAAGTTTCTTTCATTTCTAATCTTCAGACTCGGGAATATCTTCCCAATTTTTTAGCCAGACTTCGGCCTCACTGTCACTGGGAGCACGGTAGTCGCCACGCGGCGAAAGAGATCCGCCGGAACCTACTTTTGGTCCATTGGGAACGCAGGAGCGTTTGTACTGAGAAGTTTTAAAAAATCTATATAAATAAACGTAAAGCCATTTTTTTATTTCTTTTAAACTGTAAAAGTTTCTTTTATCTGCGGAAATATCCGGCCAATGGCCTTTTGTTTTATCCTTCCAGGCGTGGTAAGCCAGAAAAGCTACTTTTGAGGGTAAATATCCAAAGCGGGTTATGTAAAAGTTATTAAAATCCTGAAGTTCATAGGGACCAATAACGTCTTCGGTTTTCTGGCTGGGCTGGTTGCCAGTTTTTCCCGGAATTAACTCGGGTGAAATTTCTGTCTCCAGAACATCAATAATAATTTTGGATACATTTTTTGAGAATTGGTTGCTCTCCGCAACCCAGCGGATCAAGTGCTGAATAAGTGTCTTGGGGACGCTGGCATTAACATTATAATGCGACATGTGGTCACCGATGCCATAAGTGCTCCAACCTAAAGCCAGTTCACTTAAGTCTCCTGTGCCTACAACCAGAGCATTGCGCATATTTGCCAAGCGGAAGAGGTGTGCTGTGCGCTGACCGGCTTGGACATTTTCAAAGGTTATGTCGAAAACTTTTTTGCCGCGGGCATAGGGATGTTTAATGTCTTTGAGCATCTGTAGACAAGCGGGCTTGATATCAATTTCATTTGCTTCAACGCCCAGGGCTTTCATTAATTTTAAAGCATTGTTGTATGTTTTTGTCGTGGTGGCAAAGCCCGGCATTGTGTATGCCTTGATATTCAATCTCGATAATCCTAAAGCATCCATTGTCTTGGCGGCGACAATAAGAGCATGGGTAGAATCAAGGCCGCCGGAAACGCCGATAGCAATATTGGCAATGCCTGAAGATTTTAAGCGTTTCGACAAACCCTGAACCTGGATATTATAGGCTTCATAGCATCGCTGGTCGCGCGAGGAAGGGTCGGCAGGAATATAGGGAAAGCGAGGGTAGTCTCTATTTAAAAGAATCCGGCTGCCAAAAATATCCACATTAAATTCTATTTTGCGAAAAGACAAAAGTTTTTCTTTGTGAATGGCTGCGTTTTGGCTGAAAGAAGTTAAGCGCATCCTGTCTTGCGCCAGACGGTCAAGGTCGATATCGCTGTATATTATTTGAGCTTGCTGTGCAAAGCGGGCAGACTCGGCAAGCAGATTGCCGTTTTCATAAATCATGGCATGACCATCCCAAGCAAGGTCAGTTGTCGATTCGCCTATACCGGCGGCGGCGTAAAGATAAGCAGTGACACAACGCGCCGATTGATTGGCGGCAAGTTGGTGACGATATTCGGATTTGCCGATGGTAATGTTGGAAGCGGATAAATTGCCGATAACAGTAGCTCCGGCCATGGCCGCAAAGCTCGATGGCGGGATGGGAACCCATAGATCTTCGCAAAGTTCGAGGAAAAAATTAAAATTTTTAATATTGGCAACTTTAAAAATAATATCGGCGCCAAAAGGTATATTTTTTTGTCCGGCTAATTCTATTTGGGAAGAAAGTGCGGCGTTGGCGGGCGTAAATTGTCTTGCCTCATAAAATTCGCGATAATTGGGCAGATATGATTTTATAGCTATCCCCAGTATTTGTCCGCGGTAAAAGACAACAGCACAGTTGAAAAGCCGGCAATCAACTTGTAGTGGCGCACCGGTTACAATAATTGTATTGATCTTTTCGGAAGCTTTTTTAATTTTGGCAATTGCTTCCCGGACACTATGTAAAAGCGCATCCTGATGAAACAAATCTTCATTAGAATAAGCGGATAATCCCAGTTCCGGGAAAATAGCCAGAATCGCTTTATGGGATGCCGCTTCCCGGGCTAGTTCAATAGTTTTTTGCGTATTAAAAAAAGTATCGGCAACTTTAAGTTCCGGTATGCAAACAGCGGTACGGATAAAACCGTGGTTGTATAAATTGAAAAACTGCACCTTTTTTTTAGAAGGCATAAGTTTATCCTTTCTCTACGCAGGCGTAAGCGCTGTGATTATGGATGCTTTCAAAATTTTCCGCTTCAATGCTGTACCAGATGAAATTTTCGTCTTTGTTCAGTTTTACCGCCACGGAGCGGACAACGTCCTCTACAAATTTAGGATTCTCGTAAGCTTTTTCCGTGACATATTTTTCATCCACACGCTTTAAAAGAGAGTATACCTCACCGCTGGCGGAATCTTCCACTATTTTTATCAGATCTTCAATCCAGAAGAACTTTTTAAAGCGCACTTTGAGAGTCACCATACTGCGCTGGTTATGCGCGCCAAACTGACTTATTTCTTTGGAGCAGGGGCAGACGGTCGTAACCGGCACAACAATTCCCACCAGAAAGTCCATTCGATCAGCGTTGTTTTCGCCGGAAAGAAGACAGCGGTATTCCATGAGGCTTTTAGCTTTTGATACCGGCGCTGTCTTTTCCAGAAAATAGGGGAATTCTATTTCCATATGGGCGGAATGGGCGTGTAATTTCTGCCGCATTTTTTCGAGAATGGTCTGGAAAGTTTTAATGCTGATCGGGCCTTTGAAGTCATTGAGCACTTCCACAAAACGGCTCATGTGTGTGCCTTTAAAATGATGTGGCAGATCGACATACATATTGAACGTCGCGTTAACCGGCTGGGTGCCCCGGGCGCGATCAAGGACGATAATCGGATATTTAATATTCTTTACACCGACTTTTTTAATGTCAATATTGCGGAAATCTTTTTGGTTTTGAATGTCAATCATACTTCTCCGGTATATAAGTAACGGCCGCGTTTTCTGATTCCCAAATTTTAACCCCAACGACATTGACCTTGGCCAGTTTAACTTTTAGTTCCATTTTTTCGCAAATATATCTAGCGATATTTTCCGCTGAGGGGTTTATGCCGGCAAATGGAGGGAGGATGTTGAGATGCTTGTGATCAATATCTTCAAGAATTTCGCTGAGCCATTTTTTAAAGACGCGAAAGTCAATTAACAAACCGGTCGAGTTTAATTCTGAAGCGGCAACAGTCACCTCCACTTTAAAATTATGGCCGTGTAATTCTTCACATTTACCGCCGATTTCAGCGAGAACATGCGCAGCGGAAAATGATTTTATAATTGTAACTTCGTACATTTCCAACTTCTCCGATTCTTAATTTGTAATTAATACCATATTTTGTGATGATGGGAAATCATTAATTATTGCATGGTGAAATCCACAGTATTCTGGTTAAAATCACCATTTCTTCGGCAGGAGAGGTTATCTATGTTTATTGCCCGTAGGCGTTTAATAAATATTTATTGTTGATTTTACATGCTAATTTCAATCTTCTTTAACTAGAGGGATATATGTATTGCATCTGGCATATAAATTGCTAAAAACAAGATGTCAGATTAAATTAGGAAATAAGTTCAGGAGGTGACCGGGTAAAATAAAACATTGGACAAATCAACTGGAATGATTTAATTTAAAAAAAATTACAACAAATAAAATGCTATTATAAAAGGAGGCACATTATGTTAAAGATTTTCCGTAAAAAAGAAGGACAGAAAGGTTTTACGTTGATTGAGTTGATGATCGTTATCGCAATTATCGGTATTCTGGCAGCCATCGCTATCCCACAGTTCATTCAGTATAG
>PLGI01000200.1 GCA_003139775.1 Syntrophaceae bacterium
GCTGAACTCTAACTTAACATATGGTACAAATATTCAAGGCAGATCAACCGGATCCTGCACTTAGGTGCAAACTCAGTGGAGCCCCCCCCCCGACTGGAGCCGGGGGATTTTAAGTCTTGCGGGATTGAAACAGCAACATGAAGTTTACGAGGTAAAAAATGTATAATGAATTTCACGGATTTTCGGAAAAGCCTTTTGAAATTACTCCGGATCCCAAATTTCTCTATTTGACATCGAGCCACCGGAAAGCTCTTGATGCGATGATGAAGGGCATAGAAAGTCGACAGGAATTCATCAGCATCACAGGGGAAGTGGGAACAGGCAAAACAACTCTTATTTACTATCTCTTGATGAGCCTCGATGATAAAGTAAAAACAGCCTTCATATTTAATCCATCAATTACCTTTGAAGAATTTCTGGAAATCATTTTAAGGGAGCGATACATTGAGGTTACGGAGAAGGACAAAAAAACACTTCTACATAAGCTTGTTGAATATCTGTCGCATCTTGGCAGCGATGAAACGATGACGATTATTATTGATGAAGCACAGCATCTTTCAATAGAAACACTACAAGAACTGGGGAAATTATCCGATCTGGTACCCCTGGCATCAGGGCGTCTTCAGATTGTTTTCGTGGGACAACCGGAATTTGAAAATATCCTCAATTCACCGAACTTGAAAATTCTTAACCAACGGATAAGGATCAGAAGCAAAATTACGACCCTGACCGCCGAAGAGTCGCGAGACTATATTGAGCATCGCCTTAAACTCGTTGGAAGCAGCACTTCTGAGACATTCACCCCCAAGGCGATCTCTGTGATCATCGAGCATGCTAAGGGAATTCCGCGTGTCATTAACATCGTGTGCGACAATGCCTTGCTAAACGGCTTCAGTGAATCCAAGAAAAAAATAGATGCAAAGATCATTCGTGAAGTCATAAGGAATCTGGAAAGCCCATCACGACGGAAATTCAGGCCCATAAAAGTGTCCAACTTTGTCAAAAGAACGCATCCAATCCAGCGTGAAAGAATTCTTTCTCCAAGGCAGATCGCCGTCATCCTCCTGTTCCTGCTTGGTCTGGGCATAATATTTTATCTGATGTTTGGATGCCTTCGATACTGGCCTTTAAATCAACGGAGTATCGAATCCATGTGGACTGCTCTTTTCCATACCGAACGACCTCTTGTCGCAGCTCCTCAAACAACAAACATAAAGACTTCAAAAGTCGACGTGCATTATCCTCCTGTTGAGACAAGGGCGCTGCCTGTTGAATCCCTCCAGCTCGCTGTGCCGCCATCTGAATCTTTGATGCGCGTAAATAAGGAAACACGATCAACGGAGTCCATTATAATTAAGACAGGGCAAAACATTAGTGGCTTAGCGCATCAATATTACGGAAGGTCGAATATAACCCGCGTTGACCTCATCTTAGATTATAACCCCGAGATTACCAATGCCAATTTAATTTCTGTAAATCAAAAAATCAGGATGCCGAAAATTACGGAAGGAAGTTTGATTATTCAATCCTCCGATCGAACGTATAAAATTAATGTCGGAACGTTCTTGAGTCCGAAATCCGCCGAGTTTTACAGAGGCGAACCGTCATTGAGAGGAAAAGAAATCGAGATTGTAGCCAGAAAAGCGACTCCTAAGGAGACATGGTATCGAGTTGTCGTCGGGAAATTCGACAGCGAAGACGAAGCTCTGAAAGTGATCTCCATCCTTAAGGATAAAAAGCTACTACCCCTTTTTACAGCAAGCCCTAAACTGCAATGAAGTTCCGCTTGATAACCCCGCGTTCTCAGGCTATGCAGCCAGTATAACTGCAGGGCAAGTCTTTGCTTGTCTCATTAGAGATGTCGGATACCGCAATTCGAATGGTAATAATCGAAAAACTGCATTATTTATTTTCACTTTATTTTATGCTAAACTTTTTAAAATATAAACTCACTACTATCTCAGGACGTTTAATTTCTTCAATTCCATGAAGGAGGGAAAACAATGAAACAAATAGTTTTTACATTATGCGTATTTTTAGCTTTAGTAATCTATGTTAATGCGGAAGAATTATATATTTGTATTGATCGTGACGGCAATTCAATCGTTACAGATAGCCCTAAAGATGGAATGAAAAATTGTGTGTTAAATGATTCTTATAGCAAACCATCACCGGAAGAACCGACAAATGAAAAGGAAAAGGCTATTGTAAAAGCGAAAGAAACACCCAAAGCAAGTGCGACACGCATAAATAATTGTATTAATTGTTGCAACAACAAAATTCTAGCCTGTTATAATTATACTGCAGATGGTAGACTTTGTACTACAGAAAATCAAAACTGTGTTGCCACTTGCAAGTCAGAAGGTTCTTCTACTTCATCATGGAGTGATTGTTGGTCTCAGTCTGATAAATAATTAAATATGAATTAATTATGTGGAGTATTACGATTTGAAAGGTGTAATGACAAAACTCACCTGACGCGATGAAGCGCAGTCGTTAGATGTCTACTTGCTGCGGCATCAGCTCCCTTTTCGCATAATCAGCGTAGATTTTTTCTTTGATAAAAAACTCGAACAAATCTTTGTCAATGTGCTTATCTTTGACCATTAACTCCATTATTCTTAAAGCCTCGGATAAAGTCTTACCTTTTCTATATGGCCGGTCCGTGGTAAGTGCTTCGAAAGCATCGGCAATGGCAATAATTCTCGATTGCAGGGGAATCTCATCTCCTTTCAGCCCGAAGGGATAACCGCTGCCATCAATATTTTCATGGTGAGCGACGGCATAATCGGCAACATGACGCAGTTTTTTTGGGAACGGAAGTCCGGCAAGCATTTTGTGTGTAACAAGAGCATGATTGTTAATTAAATTTCGCTCCTCTTCGTTAATAGTGCCGCGTCGCACACATAAATTATAGACTTCCTCTTCCGAAAGAAGTGGTCTGATCTCTCCGTTCACACACAATTCACGTTGGGCAATTTTTTTGATTCTGGCAATCTTTTCATCACTCAGGAATTCTTCGCCTTTATTAACTTCCAGCAGAAACTGATATTCCTTGTCTAATGCTTTGATTTCCGCGTCGGCGCTTCTGGTGGTTTTGTCAACATACAGATCTTTATTTTTAGATTGAGTCGCCGGCAGATAATCCTTTTTGATCAATTTTAGGCGCGTTTTAACTTCATGGATACGGTCATTCACCGTCTGCAATTTTGTTTTTTTATCTATGATATAATCAGGAGTCGTAATTTTTCCCACATCATGCAGCCAGGCGGCCATGCGTAATTCACGTATTTGATCACCAGAAAATTTTACAGCGGCGAAACACCCCTGCTGTGTTTCATTTATCTTATCGGCAATGGCCATTGTCAATTCAGCAACGCGGCGTATATGACCACCTGTGTAGGGTGATTTTTCATCGATGGTTGTTGCGATTGTTTTAATAAACAATTCAAACAGACTCTCCAAATCATGAATTAAATGGTTATTGGAAAGAGCAACTGCCGCCTGTGACGCTAAAGACAAAATAATCTCCTGTGATTCAGATGAAAAATTTATTACTTCACCGGTTGTCGGATCCAAAGCGTTCAAAAGCTGTAGAACACCGATAATGTCATTTTCATGATTACGTAAAGGCGAGACCAGCATTGATTTCGAACGGTAACCGGTTTTTTTATCGAACTGTTTTGTTCCTTCAAAGTTAAAACCCTGAGCGTTGTAAACATCAGCAATATTTATTGTTTCACCGGAAATTGATACGTAAGCGGAAACATTGGCTTTATTGTCCCTTCCGTCTTTATTTTTTAAATTAACGTTTGGCCATGTGATAACTCCTCCGGTACCACCCATGCGAATATTCAATGAATTATTTTGAATAATCGCGAATTGAAGTTTAGTCTCGTCGTCCGATATTATATAAAGCGTGCCGGCATCGGCATTGGTCAATTTGCGCGCCTCATCCACAATTATTTCCAGAAGACGATTGATATTCTTTTCTCCGGAAAGAGCCACTCCAATTTGAATCAGATGTTTGATTTGATCATGATAAGCTAGGTAGCCGTTTTTCTTTTTGCTTTGCTGTTCCATATATACTTTCAGACAATTTTTCTTAGTTGAGGCTATCTTCGTCAATCATTTTGACAATTTGTTCAGCTATAATTTAACGACAACAGGTAAAGTTTATTTTAAAGATGTTTTTTATTTTCTGATTATTTTTATCTGTACACAATACTTGTACCATATATTAAGTTATAGTTCAGCTATTTTTGATTATTTTCGATTGAAACCCTCATGCCGACCTGTCGGCACAAATAAGAATGAAAATGATTAATTTTCAGGGGAAATATTGTGTGAATTGGGAAAGGCTCTTGCAAAAAATTGTTGAAATATATGATATATAGTGCTATAGTACACAGTGTCAGGGGATGATGATTTGCAACTCTTTAAAACAAAGTGGTTCATGCGTTATGCGCGGCAGGAACGGCTTGATGATCATAGCTTGTGTGACGCCATTGAACGCGCGGAACATGGGCTTGTGGACGCCGATTTAGGCAGTGGGATCATCAAGCAGCGGGTAGCGCGTGCAGGACAAGGCCGTTCGGGCGGCTACCGGCTACTAATCGCCTACCGCTCAGGAAAGCGGGCTGTGTTCCTTTACGGTTTTGCGAAAAACGAACGAGATAATATCGAAGCGGACGAACTGGATACACTGCAAGAGATTGGGGCGGCGTGGCTTGAGGCAAAAAAAGAGCGCCTTGAATATGCAATTAAAGAAGGGCTTTTGAAGGAGATAAACTATGAAAACAGAGAATAATAAACCTAGCCGGCTTACACAAGCGTTACTTGAAACGGCTAAGGACATGAAGGCCGCTGACCTTTTGAGTAAAGCGAATTATAAAAAAATTACCATGCGTCACCTCGGGTTAAAGGATAAACCCGAGATTGAACCGCTTACAGGTAAAGACATTCGCATGATCCGCGAACAAGCGCACATGAGCCAAGCGGTTTTTGCCAGATATCTCAACTTAACGGTAGGGTACGTTTCGCAATTGGAGCGTGGCTCAAAGCGTCCGATAGGCGCGGCGCTCGTGCTGCTGAATGTGATCCACCGCAAAGGGATTGAGGCTATTCTTTAGACAAAAGAATACATTTTATCTAGCTATACGCTATAAGTAAAAAGTCTTTATTTTGTTTCTATAGGTTGGAAATAGGGTTGGGAAAGTTTTTATAAAGGATCATTACTGTCCGGTTAATAGT
>PLGI01000012.1 GCA_003139775.1 Syntrophaceae bacterium
ACCTCAAGCAGGGTGGGAAATAGATTACTCGCATAAAAATAGAAAAATAAAATGATTATCAGAGTATGAACGAAGTGAAGAAGCAATCTATCTTTTAAACTGTCAACTATCGCTTGTAAACTGACTACTGATACTGAATTATAAATATTAAAGATTTGGCCCAGCCTTGCTCGACATTTTGGTGATATCTGGTTCTTATCACCGCCTATTATTTTTTCAGCATAACCAAATCATCATTCATGTGTTGACGGACGTAGTCCAGCCGGGGCGAGGCTATTAAAAGGCTTTGTGCGGTTGTTCGTTTCAGACGAAAAGGAAACAGACTTGTGCTGTCCAGCATGTCAGCGAGTCTTGCAGACACATCAGTCTTCGCATGCAGGATGGATTCAATTAGATAGGCGATAAGCTGTACATCATCAATCGATAAAGACAACCCCTTACAGTAGATGCCCTTCGTTTTGGTTTCTTGTAACACTCCCCATGCAATAAAAGATCTCAGAACATAACGAACTCTTCTGAAAACGGATTCCCGTTCGCCATATTGTTCACATATACGGCGCTGTACCTGTTCCGCAGTGATGGTTTCCTGAAGCCTCAGCAGCCGTCCCGTTTGGTGCGAAACAGCGCCCCAGAAGGGATAAGTTGCTATGAGCATCGCCCAATGAATTGCAAGCCGGTCACCTTCCGATTTTATGCGGAGCAATTCCAATCCTGACTTCTTCAAGTTGGCAAGTTCTTTGGGGCCGGATAACCAAACATTCATCAAAATTGTTACCGTTTTAGAAAGAGATCCCCGCACAGTTGGATCGGATGTTGGAAAGTTGATCGCTAAGGTTTCCAACAAATTTTGTTTTGCCATAACTTTGGGAATCTCTGCCTGTGCAAGCTGAGCCGCCTTTTCCAACCATTCAAGGCGCACAATCCTGTCAATGCCAATCTGTTGTATTCTGCTTTCGGGTTTCATAACGACACCCGTTCTATTTGAACAAGAGGCACGATGAGTTCCTCTATGGATATTCCACCATGGCTGACAAGCCGTTTCTTTTCGTTAACAAACGCTCTTCGTGATGGAGCCAACAACGGCAAGTAGTCATTCGGCAACCCGATAGGGTCCCATTCCAACGAGGCAGAAAAACGTGCCTTCATCTTTCTACGAAGTGTTGCGTCAGAATAGATACGGACGCGTTCACCACGTAAGTCCGCCATAGCTCCTTCGGACGGACGTCCACAACCTTCCGCCTCAATATTACCATGATCAGATGTCAGATAAACATGGAAGCCCCGATCAAGAAGGATATCGAGGAGCGTGTTCAGATACGGCTGTTTAGCCCACTGGCCCACTTGATTGTGCATCCCGGCGGCACCCAGCTCCATTCCGTGCATGATCTTGTCAACCTTATCCACAACCAGGCCAACAATCCGCACCTTTTGATGAGAAATTGCCTCGGAAATGGTTTCCAAACTGCCGCCACCCAGCCCCTTGATGTAGACAACCTCGTTCGGCGTAAGACCCTGATCCATCCAAAACTGCGACCAGAGCGCAGGTTCTTTGTCTGTGGTCTGAATGCTGTCCGGAAAAAAGACGGGTGCCCGGCCGGCGAAGGCAGCTTGCCGCGAAACGGATGTAAGAGATGGTATCCAGGCAAAGACAGACTGCTCCCGGAATCGTAAAGCGGGCTGTCGCGAGGAAAGTGCACTGCGAACCACCAGCCACTGATTCATGGCGAGACCATCCACAACGATCAATGCAATTTTCGCTTTTCGATCATCGTCCAACTGACGGACAAGAAATCGCGGCAGGTGATGCAGCATAACAGGTGGTGCCGGCGGTAGATTGACAAGTCCGGCATAACGCTTGAGGAGCCAAGTAGTAAAACCAGCATCCACCTCTGACAGCAAGCTCTGAACATACTCGTGCATATCCCCTGCGGCAGCATCGGATGACTCATTCTGGAGATAAAGCATCTCAGACCAACCACGGGCGAATTGAAACCATTCCGTGTGCTTTGCATCAGAAGCTGGAATAGATTTTTTTAAACTCGCGATGAGCTTTACAAGACGGCGTGATTTGTCCTCGGCTGGCGCGGTTTGAATACCTATACTCATCCACGTTTTGGACAGGGCATTTGCGGAATCATGAGATACAGGGTGTAAAAAACCTTCGACAAAAAGATTATCTATGTAAACTCGTATATCATCATGGTCGAAGGGTAAATCAATGGGACCTTTAATAGACATGACGCCGTATAAATCCTTGTTATCGTGAACACCAGTGGACGATTTGGCCGTCTCATTGGCCAAGAAGACTGGCCAGCGTTCTTGCAGAAACGCAAAAAAAGATTCTCTATCAGCCAGCAACGACTCAATAGGCCAGTCGTTGAAAAGAGAATTCTGACGTAGCAGTTGGATGAATCTCTCGTCCAGTAATTTTGGAATACGTTGGTTGCGGTAATGACGGCGCAAAAGCATGTGCAACAAGTCTTTAGTTTGCCGGATCAGCTCCGGTGCTATTTCAAAGACATGCCGCAGAACAAACTCTTTAGTGGCGTTATCGCCCAACTGGCCAGGTGCATGCCTTTTCTGTGCTTCATACAAGGCATCGAGATCACCCCGATCTAAAGCAGTTACAACCGGATAACTGAGATTTGGAAAGATTTCACCAAGACTAAATGCCAGCCTTCGGCCAGCATGAAGCAGATCATAGGGCAACGCGCCTAGGTCGCTGGTTTGTGTACGCAAGACAACAACCAGATCTGTCTGTTCTCCCCTGTCCCAGCGGGACCGGAATTGCGACTCATAGGCATAGCGGAACGCAATGTGATCTTCAAACGGAATTAGTTCAAATCCTCGCTCGCGGATACCTTCGAGAATCCCTTCTTCGAGCAAAAGTCCATCTGGATCGGCCACCAGAGTGAGCCTTGATACTTTCGGGGTGAACTCTTTCAGGATTTTATCTCGCCAGCTACTCATAGCTATTCCCTTTCACCCATATCACAATGAGTTATTCCTCCCCTGTGCGGGTAAGCGCCTGATCATACCACATCAGAAGCTTCGAGTCTTCCTGGAGGACGTTTTCGGGTATACGCTGGGCGACGGTGATAATTGTGCGGTAGTCGCGGTTCTGCCAACAATATTTGAACCCCGCACGGACGGCCTCCAGACGGATGACTTTCATCTTCTTGCCCTTGGGCACTGGCGCCTGCTTGGGCTCCAGACCGGGAATGAAACCTTCCTGTGATTCGGGCTTGGCTGGCTTGTAACCTACCGGCAGATATTCCCAGAACTCTTTCATGAGCGACCTCTCACGCAGCTTTTCCAGATCGCTGGCCTTGTTCGGATCAGGTATATACCAGCGATCTTTCCCCTTGTTACGGAGGCTCTCATCATCTTTAGGCAACTTGCGCAATTCCTTGAAGTTGGTGGAGAGATAGCTGTGAATCTGATTTGGCACTTCGCCCTTACCATCGTAACGCAGAAAGTTCTGTTCCAGCAGTTCTGCTAACTCCAGCGGTTTTTCATACTTTTGCCATCCGCCAAGTTCCTTAATGAACAGCGGATGAATGTCCTGAAACGTTTGCGGTTTGTCTTTGAGTAGTTGGCGCAGCCATGCAATTGCAGAGGATTCGTCAAAGACAAAAACCGACATTTGTTCCATGCCTCCTGCGGTCAACTTCTTCTTGTCGTATTCGGCCACCTGGTCGGGTAGAAAATACATGCCATCCCGATAAGAAAAGCGCTGGGACAGCCCTTCCTGGAAGGCAGCGCTGTTCAGCGGTACGGGATAACCTTTGCGGACGAAGTAGGCCACCATCTGGTCATACAGGATGCGCGGATCACGTTCGGTAACAGCTATCAGGTGAGCACTGGCGCCGCGTTTAACGACGGGGAGGTATTTTAGGTGTGTGCGGACAAAATCCCAAACACCCTCCTCGGTTTGTGCCTCTTTCTGAAAGCGCTCCTCGAAACCGCCATTAGGCTTGTAAGCGGAGATGATGAGGTCTTGTTTGACGGCGGTTGGCGTCGTCACGGCCTTGAAACTCCCCTGTTGCTTGTCCAGCGCTGATACATTAGCAACGATGAAGCCCGCTTCCATGAGTGCCGTCTGGATGCTGTTCCAGACCGATGCCTTGGTATTGGAGAACTCTACTGTCATCCACCGACCAGGTTTGAGCACCCGGTATGCCTCTTTGAAGCAAGTGGTCATGAGGTAGCGGTATTCATTGGGACCTTTCCCCTGAACGCTGTTTTCGATGGCCTCGGGCTTGTTGTTCGTCAAGACTTTAAGCCACGCTTCCCAGAGGGAATTCAGTTCAGAGTAGTTTAGATTCGACCCAAATGGCGGGTCCAAAAACAGGTAATCTATCGTGTTGGGTAAGATTACAGTGTTCTCAAAACTCTGGCATTGAATATATTCTCGATCCCTTGCCAGAAAAGCCTTCACAAAGTCCTTCGCTTTGCCTTCTGCCACTTTAGTAACTTCGGCTTCTGCGTTCAGTGATGATACATATAGTGTGCCACTCAATGGACCATTACCACGGTTACCGAGATTGTATCTGACAAGTCGAGAACATAATGTGGCTACAATAGATTGAAATATCAGCCGAGTATGCAGATCGCACTTAGAAAGTAGAGTTGCCAAAACCCATAGTTGTCGCTTTGCGTAGAAGTGATGCACATGGGTGATGCCGACGGGATCATTGCGGCGGGTTTCACCACCTTCCATCATACGATCTGTCGGGAACCAGTAGGGGATGTCACTATTTTCAATTTTTGCTATGAGCACCAAGTCATTTTTATCCGGTGCTTTCTCTGCCCGCTTACCGCCCACGGCATAGTTGATGAGCACCGGAATCTGTTTGGCTTGACGGATCGTTTTATTGATGGCGTTATCATGGTGCGTAACCCACGCACGTTCCATCTTTCGCTTAGTGAGATTTGCCTTGCAGTGCGGACAGGGGAATTCGTCATTCACGGTTCCCTCTTTTTTATTTACCGCCGCTTCCCAGAAGATGACTTCCCTTGTGCATTCTGGGCAGACAAAGACATCCGACCATACCGTATAGTTGATTTTGCCCTGGGTTTTGCCATCCGTATGGAGCGTCTCATACATCCAACCACATTCTTCCTCGACTTCTTTCAGGATTCGCTTTGCTTCACGCTCGAAGGCATTCACATCCACAGGCGTGTTATAGTTGTAGGCGATGAACGTAGCTGCAGGAGAAAGGTCGTTTAGCACCGCGCGACGCGCCCCAATTTTCGAGAACTGCTTCCAGACCGCTTTCCCTTTCTCGTCCGTCTCTTGCTGTGAAATAGTTCCGTCATCACCCACCCGGTATCCCAGAGATTCGACTACCACTTTATCATTGCACATTTGCGCAGCCACGCCCGTCATTCCCGTCCCGCAGAATCCGTCGAAGACCACATCGCCCGGTTCAGTGTAATGGAGGATGTAGCGCATGATGGCCTTGTGCGGCACCTTGGTGTGGTAGGAGTGGGCGTTATAGATCGGATCATTTTTCCCCTCGCTCACATCGGCAGCAAACGGCTCGCGGCTATATGGCTTGCTTGCATCGTAGGGTTTACCGTAGTGCTTGATAAAATCCGCAATGAACGGATTTGGGCAGGCAGTGTAGTAAGGCGGGTCCGACAGTGCTAGGATATCCTCGTCCAAGCCAATGGGAAAGCCCTCAATTTTGCGAAACTCAGGGTCTTTGAGCTTCTCTCGCAGAATGCCAAGGAAATGCTTCCGCCGTTCCTCATCTTTCGGAAAAGTCATACCGAGACATTCCACTGGGGCGTTATCCGCCACAAATTCTTCTTCAAAGAGCATCTCCGAACCTTCTTTACCCGGAATCATCTTTGCTGTAAAAAATTCTTTCTTATCGCTGTTGGCTTTTGACTTCTTCATCATTAATCTTTTCTTAACCTACCCATTCGACCGTTTCACTCCAATACTATCCTGATCTTCTCCAGTTCTTTGCCCTTTGTAAGCCTTTCCAAATATTCCTCAAAACGTTTTTTTATCTCCGTCGTTGTAACAGGCGAACCGCCCGCAAGCAGAGCGTCACGCAGGTCTGTGATCTTGATCGGAACCTTGATAAGACCCGAGAAAGCCTCCTGCAGGGCATTTATGAAATCCTGCTTCAGGTCATCCGGCAACTGCCGTTTCTTGATGAAGCTGTCCACAAGTTTGCGGGCTTCGGGTTTCAGCAGGCTCAGATTCACCTTGGTCGTAGGGTCTTCAAGATTTGTCAGCAGTGTCTGAATCCAGTTCTCAACCAGTTTATCTAGCTCGCCGTCCAAGGCATCGAGTATAGCCGCCGCAGGCGTTCCACCCTGCATGGAGTCCTCAACCGGTTTGAAGCGGCAATGGGGACAAACCGTCAATACATACAGGTCGTGTTCAGTCAGTTTAGAGCAACTTTTTAAGCTGTCAAGCCTTGTTTGAAAATCTGAAAGTTGTTGTCGCGGCATCAGGTCAATGGCAGCAAGCTTTTGCAGATCCTTGAGCCGTTCATCGGTTGCAAGACGGGTCTTGTGTTTATCCTCGTTCACGCCCAAGCGCACCTTGGTGTGCATGGTCATGTATGCCAGCACGTAAGCTTTCTTCATATCTGCAAGCTTGCGCTGGGTTTGCTGGCGGAATGTCGCCGCGCTTCTCTTTACAGGATCGGCAATTTGGATAAGAATTTCATTTCTTAACACCTTCATTTTATTGATCCATTCATGGCCGGTGGGCAGAATCGCTTCAGCGGTGGAGAGGTAAGAAGCCGTAAGGCCAAGGTCATCCGCCAACGCCTCAAGAACTTTGATCTCAGAAAGAGCAGTGAGTCCATTGTTATGGGCCGTAACTTCAGAAGCGTCATATCGGAAGTTCTTGAGCTTACCAGTCGTGTTGAAAGCCTGCAGCGATTCAAGAAACGATTTTGTTGATTCCATTTGAAAATTATAAGTTCTAAGTTCTGCCTCGTTAACAAGACTTTGTCCCCAGAAATGCAGACCATCGCGTAAATCCTGTTGGGTTCGCACAATGCTTTCAACCACCTTGGTAATTTGGGCCTGAAGCTCTTGAAGTGGTTCATCCTTCCCCTGTGTGACCAGTTGTGCCATACCCGGGGTCAATCCGAGAAGCTCGAAGAGTGCCTTAAGCGCCGGGATATTCCAGTCCTTGGGCCGCTCAATGTGTTTGAACTGAACCAGCTCGTCGATGCCGGTTCCTGCGAGTTGCAACAAACCTGTGGCATCGTACTTCTTGCCCGGAATGGAAAGGACTAACTCTCCAGCATAGACCAGGGCGACCATGACAACCATTGCCCATTCGGGTTCGAGGCGATAACCCTTGTCAGGTGCAAAGTATTCAACGCCGTAAACCTCCTGGATCAATTCTGTGCGGTTGACCACCTGGCCATGGCCTTTCTTCTTCACTATTTCAAGGATATGTTGGGCATATTTGGAGCGATAGGGATCAAGTTTTTCGCCATCGAGTAGTTCAAGTGCATCCAACACTGCTGTTGCCTGCTTCGTGCGGTTTTGTCCCGCTATGGCACGCAAAGCGTCCTGTGCAGCCTGCGCCCTGCTTGCAGCAGTGATGAGCACTGTAAATAACGGATACTCGGGCGCTTGATCATGAAAATGCGCTGCGAGACAAATGTCTGCAATCGTGTTTGTCATGTCACGGAAATTGATGCGTTCATGGGAGCTAATGCCTGAAAGTTCGCGGATAGACTTCCCCTTGGCCCACTCGGTCAACGACTTTGTGCGACCTTGATAGGTCACTTCGAAGGCCGTGGTCATGCTCTTTTGAAGCCATTGCACGAGGTCACGAAGGAAACTTGACGCCTTGGATTCATAAGTTGACTTAGCATGACCCGAAGCGGTGGACGCAAGGTCCAAAGCCGCCGCATAGTCTCGAACCGCCGTGCGAAAATCCTCATCGTAATTTTTCATGCGTATAAATAACTCGTCTGTCTTCTTTTCGTCTTTGAAGTGCGGCAGATCAAAGGGTTGAATAAAGTAGATATAGAAATCACGCGGCGGTACCGCCGTTGATCGCTCATTGGGGGCGCCAAAGAACAAGTATCCACGACGCGCCGCTTTATGCTCCAGCCATTCCAGTTCGTGTTGCCAAATCTTATAGCCCGTTACATAGGTCATGTCGGTGCATTCCATAACACGCCGAAGCGCCTCGTAATAGTAGCGGTCGAGCTGCGAGGCGTTGAGACTCTCAGCCCGCTTTTCAATTATGGCATCAAAGTCGTCGGTTTTCTTGAGGTCCAGAAAGTACTGGCGGTTGTTCGGATTGTGCGAGATGAATTGGCCGCTCACCGTTTTGTGTATTTCGCGCAAAACCGTCTCCACCTGGGAAAGCAGATCGTCGGCAGGATCGCCACCCAAATCTCCGATGCCCGGCTGGAAAAGGCACAGACTGTCGCGCAGTTCCTCCGCCGTGGCGCCCAGGGTGGCGTATATGTCGCCTGTAGTGAGCCGGTGAATGGAGAGCGCATGGATGACCTGCAGGGCCATGGGCTTATACGCCGGTCGTGTAAAGGCTTGTTCAATGCGCGCCTCAAGCACTTGGCTACAGTCAATGACCGCCTTGATGTCCGTCACGGCACGGAAGGATGGATTTTCACGTAAGGCCATCCAGTAGCGGTCATAGGCAATGACGCCTGGCCGGTCGTTAGGAACGTTCTGAACGAGAAGTTTCTTCATGGCCAGTGACAGGGTTTTTAGTACTTCTCGCTTTTCCACCGCTGTCACCCGCTCGAAAGTATCGATATAGTCCGGATGCACGGGAAAAAGGCGCACATACTCGTCCATGCGTTCGTTCATGTGGCCATAGAACTTGGCAAAGGGTGTCAGGTACTCCCGAATTTTCACCTGCTGCTCAGCTGTCTTCTTAAGCAGACGCTCGGCAACTACGAACTTGACGTCCTTTCGGGCAATAAGGATTTGCTCAAAGCGATCTTTCACGCGACGGATACTGTCGGACACAAAGGAAAAACGTGGGCTATCGAAAATGGCTTCCTGAACACCGGCGATAAAGCGGAATCGTAGATCTTTACAGACTTCGCCGATCTCGCGCAGAAAGTTAAGGTCAAGAATGAGTTCCTGGTCTTTTCGTGTGCGCAGGTAGTCGAGCAGCTCGTCCACCACCATAAGCAGGCCGTGATCGGGAAACTCTTGGTGAAAAGCTGTCATCAGTTCTTCAAAGGCGCGTTTATTGTTGGTCACCTTATCCGCAGACGGAAAGGAATAAGAAACGCCCATAGAGTCCAAATGCTCCTCCAGTTCAGCCACAATTATATCACGCAGGGACATAGTGGTCGCTCCAATTTCGGTTCGGACCACCTTGAATCGTCCACTGATCTTACCTATAGAGCTGGCCACATTTTTGTCATTCAGATAATTCGCAAGATCGCCATTCTCGGCCAAGGTGGAAATCACAGACATAAGGTGAGACTTACCGGTGCCGTAATTACCAACAACTAGTAATCCCTTATTATCCATCGGTTGATCAAACTGAAGCTGTGGAACAACAAGATTGATGAGCTTTTCGGCCATCTCCTTGGAGATCACATAGGTCTCGACCAACTTGCGGGCGGCGCTGACTTCATCAGCATCCCGTAACTGAACCACTGTTTCGATTGGCTCGAACTGGATCAGGTCTCTGTATTTCATAGATTTTCCCTTCCTTCCATAGTTCTTGTTAGAATCTTATTTTTATGCCGGAGCGATGACCAGAAAGTCACCTTCGTGCAATTGGTAGCGCCTATATTCCGGGTGACCCGGCACGGCATAGGTAAGAAACCCATTTTCAGTAGACCCATTCCAACTCACGATAATCGTGTGGTTCCTCGAAAGCCCCTGAAGAAGCCGAAGTGGATCCTGTTTCAAAGCAACGTCAAACAAAATTTCAATATTATCAAGAAGAATTGTATTCCCTTGGACCGCGTCGATCATCTCGCCCAGAAGACGCGGAGTTTGAACTGCTCGTTGCCGTTCTGTGAGATCGAGCATGCGCCGCGATATCTCTATATTCAGATTAATTAATGGCGCGTTAAGCCTTTTGTGAACTTCTTGAAGTGTCCTTGTTTTTCCAGAACCGGTCGGCGCAGCGATAATCATTAGCCAATGATAAAGCTCATAGAGATGATCGATTTTACTTAGAACCTGCTCTGCAAGACATCCCGCTGTGTTTGAAATCATTGGCACCAGAATTAATTCCTCAATGTATAGTTTTAAAAAGTAGGTTTAACTTACTCTATTTTTAACTTCTTTGCGCAACCCGGGTCAAATTTTGAAATAAAAATAATTTACACTTCTCTTTTGAAATTTGAATTTTGAGATAATACAACTTCTTCGAAACATTGCAACAAAAAATCGTTTACGGTTAACAGTTTGCGGCAAGTAACAAACGGAAGATCGAAGTGTGCCTCTTTTTTTCGTCTTGTCTCTAGAACCTTTTTACTACGGTTACTCCCCCAAAGTGCGTCCTACGGATAAATAATTCTCATTTTTTCGATTTCTTTTTTATTGTCCTTCGGTTTTTTTAAGAAAATATTTATCATTAATGCCTACTAAATTTCAGCTTTTATCGTATCCGACGCTTCGCCGAACGTAAGCTGGTATCTCTCTGTTTCAGCCGTTCTCGAAAGGTCTATTTCGATGATATTTTCCAGGGCTTCTTTGTGTTCAAGCGGATTGTTTAATATGAGAAGTACATTCTCAAGATTATTTTTTTCATAAAGTCGATACAGGTAATATTGTTCCGCATAAACCCTTGCAGCATCCAATTCATTGCCTTTTAAGGATATTGATCCCTTTTCGTTTGATCTTCCTTTCACTTCGATGAATCTTTTTATCAACAGGCTTTTAGAAATTGGATCTTCATTATACTCCTGCCAATCTCCTTCGGTTTGGAAACTGATAACATCGCAACGGGGCCCCTCATATCCCTGTATGTGAGATACCTTGATTGGCCATCTCCCCTCTGATGCCTCAAATATCAGAACCTTTTCTTCGCAAATATCGCCATCCGTAATACGCCGTAACGTCGTAATCGAAGGAGTTGCCGCTTTTGCTTTTGTGCGAATTACAATTTTTTTACGTTCAGTAACTACGGGATGGTGATCCTCTTTTGTAATAATCATATCATTCATAGTCACTGGTAGTTCAGCGGTTTGTTCTTGAGTACTCTCTGTTTCTTTTTCTTCTTTCTTGGCCTCTTGTGTAATAGATAATGGTTCTTTAGCATCTTCTTTTTCCGGTAAATAAATAATGGTTGGCTGAATATCTGCCTGTGCAAACTCTTTCTTCAATTCTTCAATATCTGGGAAGGCGGTTTCGCCCACAATTCTTTTCAATAAGTTTATACGATCACCTGTACTTTCGCATCTCAATATCCGGGCAAAATCTCCTCCGTTTTCAAGACGGAGTATAGTGGCAATTATTGCTCCAATACTGTCGACAAAAATATCCGATCTGAATGATGCTTCTTCTCGTGGACCCTCTAGAATGTATGCTTGGTCTTCCTTTAAAATATACTGATATGGTTCTGTTAGAGATAATTCAAGGTTTATGCTCTCGTAAGTAAGGGAAACCTGGATTGCGCTGCATAAGACAAGTTTTAGCTTTTTAAAAGCACTGATTTCCTGAGGCTGTTTTGTCTTTACCTGACGTAGCGCATATAAATATGGTTTACATGCTTGAAATAAATATTGAATGTTGCCATGACGCGGGCTCTTATCGAAATGTCTTATTTCTATTTTTATTTTTCGACGATCTATAGGTTCCACACTAAAAACATTCTGAACTTTTTGCGCTCCCACTCTTTTGGGTAGATCGACAACATTAATTTTATTGACTAGCTGCTCCGGTATGTCGTCCGTATCCGCATATCTTAGATCATTTACCGGATAATATTTATAACCATCTGGACCTTTGCCCCACATCTTACCTTTTTTCTTGAAACCTTTAATAGGCTCTTTCCAGTCATGCCGATCTATTTCAATATTTTGTACTATGTTGCGATACAGCGCTCTTGCTGACTTACCTTCAGGATCAACATTTGGCAATTCAAGAAGAATTTCTATTATTTGTTTTGGTGTTAGATATGAAACATTTGGTAATACTCCCGCGTTGTCCCAGGCATTTCGTAATTTCAGGCGGTCAATATGATATTTTTCAAAAAGTGGATGTTTGAAATCTGCTGGCATTGGAAGTATTTTTTCCAAGGCTTTTTCTCCATACATACATAATCCTGGTTTTGCTTTTTTATCATCTCTTACAGGAAGCCAATCTACGTTTCTAATTTTCCAATGTATATAAGATGGCAAGACTCCTGTATAGTGTCTATAGTTGTAATCATTTCCGCGTCGATCACTTAGGATTGCATTTTCAATGTGTTGATATCTCCATGTCGGGGCGCGATCATCTATAGTTAACCAGGTTAAAATAGCAGCGGGATCGGATTTTAAAATACCATCGATATGATCTATAGATTTTATTTTATTCAAATGTGGCCTTTTGACATCTTCTCGTGATGTGGTAAAATATTCTTCAAAATTGCAAGGATATTTTAAAGAATCGAGTACATAGCCTAAATAAGATTCTTCTACACGCTCAACGACTGTCTCACGTGGCAAATCTGCTACACCAAGCCATTTTAAAAAACGATTATGAACCTGATCAGCGCCTTTGAATCCAAGATCAAATTCTTCCGGTGCTGCGATGAGATTTTCAGGACAACAATGCCCATACATCGATTCTAATAGGTCTCCATTTGATGCATAATCTGCGCTGAAATAGATAGATCGTGCATCTGTAAAGGAACCTTTTTTATTGGGAAGTGGCATCCCGGCAGTTTCAGCTAATTTGGGTGGTTCATCATTTTCCGGAAACATAAGAAACAACGCTATCAGGGTATCTTGAATATACGGCTTTGTTCGTTCAGGCTCATCGGCAATGCGGCGTCTTACATCAGCAATGATGGCGCTTGCAATATTTGCCAGCGCATACTCGTTGACTTCGAAGGTAGATAATTTTTGTCTTAGCTCTCTTTGATCTGTAATGTGTAAATACGACGCAAGCATTTTTCTGAGATCGCTGTTAATGAAGCGGAGGTTTAACCAATCGGGAATGTCAAATTTCTTTGCCGATTCAATAGGCGGTAGATAAATTCTTGCACTGTGGCTAATGATTTTATTAGCTTCATCTAACAGAAGTTCAGGTGGAGGATCTGAAGGCATGCAATCATTTGCAATCAAACCCGCGATGATCCGAGCGCGACTATCAAGATCAGCGAACACAATTGAATTTAAACGATCCCTGAATACACTTTTGGGTAATTTATCTATGGAGAGTTCATTTATCAGGGTTTTGATATAACTATTTTGTGTACTTAAAACAATATCACCAAAAGACTCAACTGGTAACCAGCTAAGATCCTTCGCTTCAATCAGCTTAATATTTTTGGGCTTCATGGGACTTTGAGATAGCGTCGGTATAATGTTACGATCCCTTGCCTCTGACAGAAGGCGTTCTCTGAAACCAAAACGAACCATAAGAGGGTCTATATCTCTTGTCCTGGCAACTATTCGGGCTTTGCACCATAAGTCTGTATCATTGCTTTGGCATTCTGCAACTCTTGCAAGAAGGGTCGCAGTTTCTTCAATGATGAATTTGTTTACGCTGCTGTCTTGCGGATGTTTTCTATTTGTTTCCAATTCAAGTGTAGCATGGCAAACGACCGGATAAGGAAACAAAACTTCCGTGGGGAAAAATGAGAAAAGAGACATTGGTTCCTGAATATCCTCTTTTTTATCAGGAACTGCAATAATGATTTCATATTCTTGAAGTGTGTCGCTATGCTCTTCGAGATATTCAGAGGGCACCTTGTCTGAATTTTTGAAGATATGCCATTTGCGGGGTACCGGTGGGTTTTCTATCTTATCTGAAAGAATCTCAATGCTCTTCATGTGATCTTCTTGGTCAATAATTTTCCAAACTATTTCGCTTTGATCAGGCAGTGTTAAGGATAATTCTTCGATGTTATCCGTAAAAAGAAGTATCTCCGGTTTTAAAAGACTGATCTCATTCTTCGCAGTCACAAAAGAAGCAGGGTTATCAAATGGCATGCCGACGACCGTATCATAATCTTGACAACGAAGTTTTTCACAAAGGTCATATATTGGATGTGCATGACCATTTTTGATAAAAGCAGGGAAAGCCAATGCGGGAAGAATGATTTCATCATTACGACTTTGTTCCTCTTCGATCCTGCCCTTTAAAAAAGGATCTCTAGATTTAAGCGATTTAAAAATGTCCGCATTCTTTTGGGTACTATATGAGAGAGAAAGAGCGCCACTAAGAATCAGAGGCTTGCGAGACCAATTTAGAACGGCTCTGAATCCTAATCCTTTATTTCCAATAAGAGATTTTTTATTTCGTTTCGGGCTCAGATCGCTAATTCTTAAGGATTGAACACCACCTATTGTAAATGGTTTCCCTGTGTTTGCTATGGTCAGACCATCTTGAGAAAGGATCAATTTGATTTTACCTTTGATATTTTTTTCCGCTGCCGCATCGTTCGCATTTTGAAGTAGTTCAAGAATTTCCCGGCCTTGATAGTCTCTGGTTATTTGTCTTTCTCGTCGATAGTCTGCGATTAACTGATCAGGAGACATTGAATAGATATTTATTCGTTGTTCTTCCTGCGATGAAAGCCACTTTGTCCAATCTGCTTGCGAATCAAGAATACGATCTTTTTCGAACATTGTCACCATTTAATAAAAATCCTATTTCTATAAACGACACTATTAAAATAATTTTCAACACCATCAGAATTATATGGTTTCGGTTGCATTTCATGGTTATGTATTTTGATAAGAACTTAATTATTCATGGTGAAAGTATAAGAATAAGGGTCTTGTATGTCAATTAAATACTGACCACAAATGTGAGATATGTTGATAATCACAATGTATTCAAATCGCCACAGCAAAGAACTAGAGAAACCTCTTCTTTAGCTTCTGCCAAATGCTTTTTCTCGATTTTCCTTTTTTTGAAACTTCAAGGTTTGCAATTGTGGTATTAGCGGTAGGCATCTTGTTGCTATCGAAGTATCTTTTCTTCGCCAATGCATCATGATCTCGTCCGGCGTTAATTCTCTTTTGTGACCATTGCGGCGCCCACTTGACCATATTGCGTTCTATCCAATAATGAGACCGGCAAGGTAAACTCCAGTTTCCTATGGATGGGTAAAGAGAAATCGACTGGCCATCAAAAATTAACTTCCAATCTGTAGGAGAAATCGGAGTGACAACCTCCTGTCCACATCCGCAGCAACATTTATGAATTGCTGTCGCGAATGTCATAGACACATAAATTTTCCCATCATCGAGATCGCTAGGAATATGTTCGACAAATTCATGTGTTAGAGTTTTGATATGCTTCATACTTTATCTTCGTTAGCTAGGGTGTTACCGTCGATAGTATACGTGCTGTGATGCTCATGATCAAGATCGACGTAAAAGCCAAATAACTTTTTCCATTTTATCACTGCAAGTGCGGCATTAAGTGCGTTTAAATCAGCGATCTGGATGTTTTGAGCATATTCATTGTTTCCATCATCACTGTCGGAAAACGAGATTCTATTTCTCAAATGGTCATGCTTCGTGGGCGTACTGCTAGTAATTCTAATAATTCCAGCTAATGAATTATCAACCATATAAACGCCCATACCGACGTCAATGAAAGGAATGGCAAATTCTTCCAACTTTTCGATAATAAGCTTTTTTGTGCCCTCGATACAAAGGAATATAAAATTCATTCCTCGAAGTTGCTCAACATTTTCTTCGTTTACAGTGGTTTCGTGAATAACAATACCCTGACGCATTTTTGAGTATAGATTTTTAAGATAAGTCACCTTTCGTGGCTTTGTCTTTAATTCATCAATCGATGGCGCGCCTGGTGATCTAAACGCATTATGTTGCAGGAATGTGTCTCCATCAAAAAGATGGATTTCTTTTACCGGCGTTTTGGCAACTAGGTCTAACACGTATGAACCAGTACCACCAAGACCTATGATTGCAATTTTTTCTAGCTTTAACTTTTGCGTTACAATATCTATTGCAGCTCTACTGGAAGCGGTATCAATGTAATTAAACACCGACTCCTCTTCCTCAGGTACAACGACCGGAAAGGTTTTCGCTGTAACAGTGTGATCAATCGCTTGAGCACGACCAGACAGTATTTCAACATAATTCGTTATTTTTGCATAGTAATCCTCGTAACAACCACAAGTCGGCTTAGCCGAGAATGTATGATCAATTATAATATCTTTTCCAAGTGTATTACGACAACTATTATTCTTAATCTGAATTATTTCTGATCCATCCTGATTGCAAGGATGTTCGCCCGCAAAATAAATTACGTGATCACCAGGCCTCGTTGTTACATCGCCTGCCAAGGTTAATACTGAAACAAGAATTCCTCGTTTAACTTCCTTATTTGAGTTCACATACGGGACATCCTTGACCAGCAAATGGCCAGACTTAATTTCTATATCATAACCTTCGTCACGTAACCGCTTTAGGTCAGAACTATGATTTATTAGTTGATGTGACATTGAAGATCATCCCATTTTTTATTTTGACTATTCCACCCTCCAGCAGACTTCCTTCTGGGTTTTTGTGTGGACCTTTCCTATAAGTGATCGTAAACAAGATATCTGGGCCACTCGGGGGATTATCGCATGCTAAAGAAACAATCTCAGCAAATGACAATTCCTTTTCCGTTACAATCTTCTCCCGGCTATTCACGATGATCTTGAATTCTTTTTCACTATAAAAGTGCTCGTCCATTTTGAGATGAATCTGATCTTCATTACGTGGAATTGGCACGTCTTCATGATCTCCTTGAACTTCCCGGATTAATTCTTTTTCAGAAGGGATGTGCGCAAGCGCATAAAGTGCTACGCCAGTTGTCGGGGTTGGTGACTCGTAAGGTTTACGGTCAATATGAATTCGTACCTCGTGTTTTGCTTCAACTTTCTGTTTGTTTTCAGGGTTTTCCATGAGTTATTCCTCCTATTTTTCTTTTCGAACGCCCTTAAAGGGGTCTTCATCGGCCTTCTGATCTATAAACTTTCCCGTTTCTGTATCCCGTTTGGTCCAGCGATCATTCTTGGGGTTATACGTCTGAGAACGATCTCTTACAGCGCCTTGTCTGCGACCATCTCCATAGGGTGGATTTGTTGCCATATATAATTCCCTCCGTATTATTATTTCGCTATACGCGATTTATGATACTGTATAGCGAACTTATTTCGATATGTCAAGAATTATTTTTCTTGCATTGCGTAACCGGTACGTGTATACAGAACGTAAATGCTACGTAAGTGGAGGACTGAAAATTGAACACTGGCGAGAGAATCCGGGAAGTTCGAGAAAAGAGAAACCTGACTCAGGAAGAACTCGCAAAAAAGGCCGATATTAGCAAAGGTTTTTTAAGCGATGTTGAGAATAACAAAAGGAATATCGGATCGCAGGGCCTATTGAGAATAGCCAATGAGTTGGGTGCGTCTGTTGATTATTTACTTACAGGTAAAGTCACAGAGACTATAGGAAATGAACAAATCTTAATACCACCAGAATTATCCCAGGCGGCAGAAGAACTGAATCTGAGCTATAGCGATACACTGGATGTGTTGAAGACTTTCAACTCAGCCATTGCCAGAAGGGGAAAAACATATCGCAAGGAGCTTACGGTTGACGGATGGAAAAAATTCCATGAAGCCATAAAGGAGGCATTAGAATAGATGTCCTCGAAACTAAAGCAGTCAGATAAAATTTGGAAATTAGCAAAAGATTTAGGTATTAAAACAAGCAATGATCCTGTTTCTGATATCCTAATATTCTGTGAAAAACGAATCAAGAAATTACTAAAAGAAACGACTGACTGCTCTTCGTTATCTGATTTTCTATACTGGGTAGCGAATAAGCTTGGGACGTCTTTTGAGGAAATCCACAGCAACAGTGATCTATCTGAAATAAAAAAAACATATCTAGAAAAAGGTGAAAAGATATTCGCAACTTTGGATCAGGAATTTTCTGATGAAGTGCTAGGCATTACATATCGAAGATCAAATAGAGAACTTTGGGAACCCCAATTCGTATCTATCATCGATTGTCGTGGAAGCAATGCCAAAAAAGCATATTATACCAAATGGCATGAGGTGGCTCACCTTCTTATTCTCACCAATCAGTCACGCTTATGTTTTATGAGGACCATGCATCTTTCGGACAAAGACCCGGAAGAAGTTATGATCGATATCATTGCCGGAAAATTTGGATTTTATAATTCATTCATAAAGCCGCATATCAATGGTGAAATGTCCTTTGAACAAATCGATTCGCTTAAACAGTCTCTTTGTCCAGAAGCAAGTAATCTGTCTTCTCTCATAGGCTTTGTTAAGGCATGGCCAGAACCATGTATACTGCTTTTTTGCAAGGAAGGATTAAAAAAATCGGAAAGCAAACAAATTATCCAGTGTGGCTTTAATTTCAATGTCCTTCCAGTTCCTGCATTACGCGCCGTAAAAATCACTGTCAATGAATCTGCAAAGGAAAAGAATATTGTAATTTTTGAGAATATGCGCGTACCAGAGCAATCTATAATACATACTGTTCACAATGGCGAAACTGATTATGCTGAAGCTCTGGAAGATTTATCTTGGTGGGCGACCAGCAGTGGAGACATTTTGCCGAAACATAAAATCTTAGTTAAAGCAAAAAATTATTGGGGGGATACATATGCGCTGATCATTCCAAAATTCTACGACGCATAAGTTTTAACAAATAAATAAATTCTTTTGGATCTGTATTTAGAGACTTGGAAATATATTTATAGCAGTCGAAAAGGAGAGCAAAGATGATCAAACTTTCGTTAACAGATTTCGTGGATATTATTTCTAAAAGCGGTACGCCAAAAGCAACAAAAGTAAAACAGGTAAAATTACGTTCTGACTATGAACCCGCCCATGATTTCTACAAACCACTACGAGAATTCATAATTGAAATCCATAAAGATGATAAGCCCAAAAAGGATATCGATAAAATATTTGGGAACATTTCCGATAAGAAAAAGCTTACCAGTTATGCACAAATAATTGATGGATATAAGAAGTGGTGGGGCCGAAATGTATTTCAATGGATAGAACCGCCCAGAAGTAATTATAGGGTAAACGGAATTGAAATAATTGTAAATCCTGAAATAGGTCTTAAAATCGGCAGCGAGGACCATATCATAAAGCTTTACTTTAAATCAGATCCCTTATCAAAATTTAAAAGCGATATTATTACAAATCTCATGGCGATTAAACTTAAATCTTCGGCTAATCAAAATATAAAAATGAGTGTCCTTGATATCAGGAATGCCAAATTATATACACAAAATAGGACATCTAATTTTAAACCCATAATTGATGCTGAACTAGCCTACATAGAAAGTCTTTGGTCATCAATTTAAATAAAGCACACTTGAAGAATTTATTTCCAGAGGCGGAACTTGATTATGGAGCAGTTGAAGCTTCCTTGGAAGCAAAATTCAGACAGGTAAAAGATAAACTTAAAAATGGATTGGCTGTGCTTGTTTTTGATGACGAGACTAAAACTACTAATATATTCTTATCTGATGATCCTATCCTGAAAAATCTTGATGAAGTAACCAGATGATCGAGAACCAATAAAAAGTCCTTTACCGAGAGAGGTGTCCTACGCAAAAAGTAATATTTCTTGTAGATATGAATGCCTTTTTTATCAGACGCTTTCTGCCTTTGCTTCATTAATAATACCGGAAAGATAAATGATACCGTAATCAGATAATTCCTTTTCTTCGCGTTCTTTTTCTTTTGCCATAGTAGTGCCCCCTTTTTTATATCTGTTATAGGGATAAGCTACCATATGATCGTTCCATATTAAGGAACGGTATTAAAAATTATGAATATAGATGTTTGGGTGAGTATTGTCTAAATTATTCAGGTGGTTAGATGAAAATTATTTTTATGTACTCAATATTTTAATGAATTCTTCTTTTCCAAAAGAATAAACATCATCGTCTTTTATTTTTTGAAACACATCATTCTTGTCTATAATTTTACAATTAGTAATTTCAATAGTATGGATATAATAATTTAGCTTTGGCATTGGGTTTATAATATCAACGTACTTCTTGATGTCGTTAATAAATATTTTGAGATTACCACTAGTTTTATCATCCCAAAACAACTGAAACATTACAAATGCAGTTCCAGGATTTTCAAAACAGGCAGATGCGGATCTATGTAAAAACTGATAAGGCAAATTCTGTAAATTATTTAAGTCTAAATTTGAAAAAGTGCTTACAATATTTTTCCAATGTTCCAGAACATCGATTTTATTTTTATTATTGCCTTTCTTTAACCAATCATTGATTGTTTCATATTTAATTTTTGCATATTCTGTATATTTTGCTTCAATCGCAATTTTACTGTTTTCGGTAATAATCATAACATCAGACATTGACGCTTTATTGCTTTTTGAGGATTTTGTTGGATATTCGAAATACACGTCCGCAACCTCGACTTGTAAACCCAATGATTTAGCAACTTTTTCTAATGCCCGATCTGTATTTTTCCAGTATTGAGCCAAAGGAACTGATGATGTTTGAATTGGAATTTATCTTAGTTGCGGAATAATAATCCAATATTAAGTCGTAATCAGACTTCTTAGGATTTCCCCAATAACAGTTTTGAACTTTCATATGTAGCAACCCTTTAATTTATCAATTTTTGATTTTATCTCAGTAACCAGCCAGTCCGGTTTTATGAGAGTTGCCTCTTCGCCAAAGGAAAGCAACCAGCTGATCAACTCCGATTCTGAAGATGCCTTAAATTTTAAAACGATTTTATTTTTGCCTTTTTTAATGATTTCCTGATCAGGACTCCATATTCTCTCTGCCACGTAAGCAGCAGACCAACCTGTGAAGGCCGCTTCCACTTCAAACGCTTTATCCTTGATAAGACCAAATTGCTGATTGAATGTTTTCTCAAAATCAAATTTATCTGGCAGAAATTTAATATCTGTCATTTCTACTGATTTCATTCGGTGTACCGCTAGCAGAGGATCAAATTTCGGTGCACGGTATGGTTTGCCCGGTTCTTTTGCCTTTTGTGCGTGGAGATAAATTGCGTCATGATAAGAAAAGAGTTTCAGTGGCTTGATGTAAAATGTTTTTGGACTTGGCGCTTCAATGGCCTGATAGGTCAATTTGCAGACCTTTTGTTTCTCCATTGCCTCAATCAATGTGTGGATGATCTGATGTTGCGGCGTATAATCAATGGTGCCTGGACGAAATGCTGTAAAGTGGCATTCGCTTATCTGCTGACCGTCGGCAAGTGTGGCTTTACTCTTGAAAATAGCCTGTGTTGCTTCTTCATAAAGTTTTTTGCCAATAAGATATTGAGTGAAGGATTTGCACATTAGCAGAGATTGTAGTTCAGCCTCAGTTAGAGGGATATTCTTGAGAGAGGCAAAGGGTTTCCTTATACGATAAAAGCTTCTATTACCCTGTTTGGTTTCTTCAATGTTGATACCATAGGATTTACGAATATTATCAATCAATCTAAGAACTGTCTGCTTGGAGCAATCAAGCATGTGAGCAAGTTCAGTCAGAGAGTGACGCTCTCCGGAAAAAAGCAAATGCACAAACAAACCGATGAGTTTTTCGCCATAACTTTTATAAAGATCAAATTTTTCGGGCATATTCCCTCCATAGGGTCGGATCTATAAAGTTATATTATATTCTCTTGTAACACAATTCAAAAGTCCGCCTTCCATAGACAAGTCAGAACAATTAATTGTGACAACCCTGCAATCAGGATAGCACTCTTTTATTTTACTTATAGTTATCTTGTCTTCTTTAATATTAAAAATTGGAGCAAAAATTAATCGTGCAACTTTAAAAAAATTTATCGCATATCCCCAAGCGGGATTGAAATCATCACCATAGGGATATTTAGCCCTAAATTCCTTCTCGGTCATTTTTGGCATTAAATGATAATAATTCGGAAAATCAATAATTTTCAATGCATTGCTTTTTAAAATCTTAGCGACTTTTTTTCTGTAATTAAGAGTACCGTAACCGGAATAGTCATTGAGCAAGATAGAATGTTCATCGATAAATTTAACAATACCATCCGCATGACCCAGTTCATCTTCATACTCTTTTGGGATAATGATTACTTTGGCATCAAGAAGCTCAGTCAATTTATTTATCAGATCTTCTTTTTCATATTCAGGATTGTTTTTAAATACTACGTCAGTGATAACGGCTACATCTCTCCGTAGATTCATCTGACAGTTACCGCCATCGAGGATGATATCTGTATTTATCAAATTCTTGAATTTTCCAAATACAGCAAGCCAATAATCAGATTCAGGATCAATCTTCAATTGAGGCCATTCATCATAGGCCAAAGTCTTATACTTGAATTTGATAAATCCATTTTTAGTCTGAATGGGCATATAATCCCGTACCCAAATATTAGTGCTGTCAAGAATTTCAACTTCGATTCCATTAGCTTTCAAATTAGTTATTAGTGGATTGTACACAAGAGGATATCGATTTAAAGAATTAGCAATATAAACGATCTCTTTCATTGCTATCAGGATTCCTTTGAAACAAGATTTACCATAACATAACCCATCACGTAGATGATGTAAATCTAAATAATACAAATCGTGCCGTAATATGGAATGATAGTATGGGATATTATAGTTGTTGATAGTATAAATTTCTTTAAATAAATAAAGTAGGACCATTGTTTATGATTACAAATAAAGTTTCCATCATTCTTGATGATAAAAACATTCACTATGCTTTAATTTGTAAAGTAATAAATATTGTAAAAAATAAATACAATAAGAAATTTAATACCGATGATTTAATCTCCATCGATGAATTCTCAGTCAAAGAAAAGGAATACTTAAGAAAAATATTTTTACCTCACGTTAGCGGATTATACGCATGGGAACACAATTTCTATTTTCATGAAAACATATGGCATTACGACGAATCCGATCAATATGATTACCAAGAGACTATCAGGCAGATTATGCGGCTGCTCAATAACGGCAAAATTGCAATAGGAGAAAAAATTCATACAACTGATTATGAGTTAATAAGAAACATTTATTATGACTGGTTCAGCTTATTGGAAAGCGAGGCGCAGCGATTATATGCAATGAACTTCAATGAAAGAGAATTCATAATATTTATATCGCATAATCTAAAAAGCAGGCTTGGTGAAACCTGTATTTTTAATTTTGAATTTCTCAAAACATTCATGGAAGCAAAAAAAGATTATCACGCGAAGAATGTGATTGATGCTATGTGGGGAGTTGAAAAGATATAATTATTATAAGTTAAAAGGTTGATTAAGTAATGTCTATCTATTTTAAAAAGCTCATCGACTTATATGAAGAAGGAACAGTCAAGGAATATATCTCTTGTTTTGAAAAGTGGGAGAAGGAAGAACGGCTTAGCCATAGAGAAATCATACTTTTAAAGAATATAACTCCCAGTTGGCTGGAATATGTCGAAGGGACATTAGATTTCAATAATCGTGAAATTTTATGGATCTTTTTAAATCAGTTACAAAGAATCAAGGGATGCGATGAAAATCAACTGCAGAAAGAATATGGGATAAGCCCCAAAGATATACAAGACATTAGGCACATGGATGGCCAAAGGCAAAAAAAAGTTGGAATTAAAATTGCGCATGAGCTATTTCAGTTATTGAGAGATTATGACAAGACAAATTTGTGGAAGTGAATATGAATATCAGACTATCCAAAACAAAATATCTTAACGGCTTACAGTGTAAAAAACTGATCTGGTATGTTTACAATGAACCGGATGCAATTCCCGAACCAGATGAATCAACTCAAGCTATATTCGCACAAGGGCATCTGGTAGGTGACTATTCAAAGAAATTATTCCCAAGGGGCATGGAGGTTGATCATACAAAATCCTTTGAAGAAGGACTTAAGTCAACAAAAGAATTAATATTGAAAAGAGTTCCAATATTTGAAGCGGCTTTAACATATAGGAATTGCTATGCCAGAGCAGATATTCTGGAGCCGGTTGGCAGAGATAAATGGAACTTGATTGAAGTTAAAAGTTCTACAGATCTGAAAGATGTTAATTATGATGATATCGGGTTTCAATGCTATGTTTATACAGGGGCGGGGCTGAAAATAGATAAATGTTATTTAATGTGTATCGATAATACCTATATCCGCAAGGGCGATATAGATCCCAATAAATTATTTAAGAAAATTGATGTCACTGATGAAATTAAAACTTCATACAGTAAAACCGTTGAAAATAATGTTGCATACATGGTCAAAGCCATAGAAGCTAAAACATTTATTGAAATTGGCATTGGCGCACACTGCAATGATCCCTACAATTGCCCGTTAATAGATCATTGCTGGTCATTCCTGCCGGAAAGAAATGTATTTTTACTCTATCGAAACAAGAAACTTCCCATGAATTTGATTCAAGATGGCATTCTTGAGTTAACTGAAATACCTGAAAAATATAAACTCAGCGAAAAGAATCAAATACAGGTTGATTGTGAAAAGACCGGCAAACCTCATATTGATGCAGTGAAAATAAAAGAGTTTCTATCTACAATTCAATATCCTGCATATTACATGGATTTTGAAACATGCGGTTCGGTTATCCCAATGTTTGATAAATCCAGTCCTTATCAGCAAATACCTTTCCAGTTCTCCGTGCATGTGGTGAAAGAAAAAGGAGTCAAACCGGAGCACTTTTCATTTCTGGCAGATGGAACGAAAGATCCCCGTCCTGAGTTTATGGCAAAGCTAAAAGAAGTTATGGGAACAAATGGTTCGGTCATTGCCTATAATGCCGGCTTTGAAATGGACAAACTTAAGAAATGTGCAGAAGTGCTTCCAAACTATAATAAATGGGTTGACTCTATAGAAGAAAGAATTATCGATCTACTCCAGCCTTTTAGGAGTTTTGCTTATTATAATCCCAAACAGGATGGAAGTTGCTCTCTCAAGAAAGTTCTGCCGGTACTAACAGGCAAATCATATGATGATATGGAGATAGGTGATGGTGGAACGGCCAGCGCAGAATATTGCAGGGTTACATTTACGGATGATAATAAAGATAAGGAAAAAGTCAGAAAACTACTGGAAGAATATTGCGGCTTAGATACTATGGGTATGGTGGATATAATAGAGCAGTTATATATTCTTAAATAATTGAGGCTACTATGCAGGAGATTATACTTAATTCTGTTCGCTTCATAAAATTATCACTGAGAAATTATGGAGTTTTTCTGGGTTCAAATGAAATTGATTTTGACAGCCTTTGTACTCTGATTGTTGGAGTTAGCGGCACTGGAAAAACAACTATTGTGAACGCTCTTGCAAACCTAGGTCCAACAATAGGAATAAAGCCGCACTTTCAAGCAAAGAGTCCCGAAATGTCCGTGGAGGTAGTGACAGAGGGTAATCGGAATCTTGTTAAGGAATATAGCAGACTCATTTTCTTAGATGAAGAGTCTACATCCTCACATATGTTCAATAACGAAGATCCATTTATAGATATTCTTGATCACCAGCAATTAAAAGCTGTTAAAGATGAAGCTCAAGAGAACTTCCAAACCATGTTATCCCGAAAAACATGGAAAATTGAAGCCCATAAAGATTTAAACCCCAACACCATGGCCGCTGGTGAACGAATCTGTCTTGGTTATGCTTATTCTTTTGCAGTTCGTAAAGTATTAAATCTTAACCTTCCGGCCGTTTTTGATGCACCCTATGGAAGGCTTGACGAAGAGCTAAAACAAGTGATTCGTGCATTTGTCAAAGAGCAACCTTGTCAGCAGGTAATACTTGGAAGTGTATTAGAGTTCGGTGAACAAGATAAGCCGGATTATATATTGGATTATAAAGACGACTATTCGAGAGTAATAAAGAACTGATGAGCAAAAATATAGCTTTATCTTAATGCGGGTTTCTATATTTTGCGATGTTTGGGTTATTAGCAAGCATAAATATAAACAATAGTTCTGTGGAGAAAATAAATGAAAGATACTGTTCTAATTGACAAGAGAATCTATCATCTGGCCAAGGACTACCTACTAAGTAGGAAGATTACGGGAGTCACGGCAGTTCTTGTCGAGAAATACCTAAACCCACTATCATATAAACCAACTACCAAAGAAGCTATCTATCAAAGAATTTTGGAGTCCGCCCAAGATGCCAATATGAAAGCGGGAGTTATCGGTGGGGCTATAGGTGGTGTCGAAAAACTTGCCACGGTATTAGAAGGTTTTAATGCAAAAGCCATCCTTGAAAAATACGCAGCCGACTGTGAGGCCATTCTTGATGACATTGTGGATAAACTTAACCCAACTGGGGAGGTTCGTCGAACATCACGAAGTATTTGGCCCCACTACTGTCAAACTATACTCTCCGCAGCCAATTTCATCGAACAGTTCTCGTCGGCTTCTGACTTTTTTGGCTGGGTAGATTTCTTTGATAAAGATGAAAGAGCTCGTGCAAGCCTTCCCATGCTGTTAAGTCGAGAAATTGAAGGATTTGGTTTTGCATTGTCATGCGGCTTTCTCAAAGGAATGGGCTACGTCAATTTTCCCAAACCCGATGTCCACCTTCGTGATATTTTCACGGCTTTAAGTCTCTGTTCCAATAAATCTGATGATTACCTATTATTCAAAGCCATAATTCGCGTGGCAAATCATGCCGGTGTTTCTCCGTACAACGTCGACGGAGTATTCTGGTTGATTGGTAGTGGTTATTTCTATGATGATCTGCATTTGGGTAATAAAGGGCGAGTAGGAAGTTACAAGAAAGAATTCATTGAGTATGCAAAGCCATTGCTTGAAAGAATATAGTCTACAAAAGCTGATCACTACGCTCCGGTTGAATTTTTCATTAAATCATAAAACTATAGAGGATGTTATAAGAGATATAAACAGTCAAGTGATCTTAAAATCAAATTTAGTGAAATGAGGGATGATAGTATGGGTAAAAAATTTGGTATTTCTTTTTCATGGAAGCGTGCAGTCGGAATTTCCGGTTTGAAAAACAAAATCTCGAGAAAGATTAAAATACCATTGACCAGTCAGGGACGTCAAAGGAAATTGGGACGTATGATGGGGTGCAGGACTATTGCTCTTATTTATCTTTCGATTTTCTTTTCAATCGTAGCATTTGCAGTATGGATGTTTTAATCTAAATACGAATTTATTGCCCTTCCGTACCTAATCCTCAGTTTATATGAATCCCTTCGTTGAAACTTTATATGTGTAGTCAAGAAGCCTTTCTTCCTGATAGATCAAATATTTCGGAAATATAGCTTATCGCAGCAATGATTTATACTTCGCTATTGCTTTAGAGCCATAGCGAAAAATGTTCAATCTTCTTTCTTTATTAGACATCTTCTATGACTAATAATTAGTATTTGGATTTTGCTTTTTCCGGTGAGATGGATATCACAATCACAGTAGCACTATTAATTTATTTTAAAAGAGAAATATAAACATCCTCATTGATAAAAGATAGAGGTCCTGCATACTCTACAAGGATTACGATCTGTTTCTTACAATCATAAATCTGCGCATCCGTAATTTTAAGAGAATATGCATTCTCTTAAAAATACCGACTCAAATA
>PLGI01000144.1 GCA_003139775.1 Syntrophaceae bacterium
AGCTTCAGAAACAAAGTGCATAACCTAAAGGTCATCTGCGACTGAAGCTTGCAGATCGAATGAATGAAACTCAAATATTACAAACGCAGTGCCGTAATATTTGTAAGTTGAATTCATCCCGCGATGCAGAGGATAATGCGACCACCCGCGAGTTACGGCTCATTTCTCACCCGGCAGGAGCCGAAAGATTCCAAGTCGGGTGATTAATACACGAAGAACTATGGCCGATGTGTACAGATTTGTTTTTTTTAATAAGAACTTCCTGGTTCGAAGCGTAAGGATTTCGATTTTGTATATCAAGGCAATCTTGACTACAAAATGTAGTGCGTAGCGCAGATGGCCAAGCAGGGATTAATTCTCGGGGAAAACTTTCCTAAAATGACTTTCAGTCATCCTATATAAAATCACGATTTATAATTATAATTATTCGTTTTATTACGATTATTATAATGCTTCATAAACATGAACAGAGAAAATCTTCAAATTTTATATAATATGTTGACAGAGGGGTTGCAGAGATGTATAAGAATTAAAAATGACTTGCAGTCATTAAAAGTTAAGTTCTGGCTTATAAAAATGAACTACCCCGCAGCAAGCTACGGGGTATCAAAAGCCTCTATAAGGAATAGGCCTTTCGTAGCAAGCTAAGGGGAATTAANNTTAACCCCAAACAAGATTAAAACAACATGTGACTGTCAGAATGATTTTCAAGAAGGAACAGAGAAAACCATCTAATTTTATAGAATATATTTATAGATAGTATCCAGAAATGTATAAGAATAGGCATATAGACGCTCATTTATAACGAGCAAAAAATATAATAAATAGAAATTGTAAGGAGGATTATATGGCGAATTTGTGGATTGATTTAAGGGATATTAAATTCCAACTGTTTGAGGTCTTCAAGATGGAAGAAACATTGCTCGGCAAAGGCCGTTATGCGGATTATGATGCTGATACGTGTAACATGGTTCTTGACCAGGCAGCAAAGTTTGCTGAGTTGGAGCTCGCTCCCACCTATCCTGATGAGGTTCATCGTAAACCAGTCGAAGCAACATGGAAAGACGGAAAGGTATCCGTACCGGAAGCCTATCACAGATTATGGAAGCTTTATTGTGAAGCTGGATATATGGCCACGGGCGACTCACCTGAAGTAGGCGGTCAAGGATTGCCAGCACTAGTATCAGCAGCTTTAGCCAACATGTTCCTGTCATGCAATCAGGCGTTTCTTATGTATCCCGGTCTTACCCACGGTGCGGCACGTCTGATGGAGGATTACTTCCAAAATCCACTGCGCAATATCCTTCTTGAAAAGATGTATACAGGTGAATGGGCCGGAACCATGTGTCTGACTGAACCGAGCGCCGGCTCCGACGTTGGAGCTTTAAAGACAACCGCAACGAGGAACTCAGACGGAACTTACTCCATCGTAGGCACGAAATGTTTTATTTCATCCGGAGATCATGATTTAACCCCGAACATTATTCACCCTGTTCTTGCGAGAATCGAAGGTGATCCACAAGGAACCAAGGGTATTTCCATTTTCATGGTTCCCAAAGTCAGATTCAACGAGAAGGGCGAACTTGGTGAAACGAACGATGTTCAATGCGGCGGCATCGAAAGCAAGATGGGTATCCACGGCAACGCCACTGCTACACTTAACTTCGGCACCGATGGCAAATGCATAGGATGGCTCATGGGTGAGGAGCGTCAGGGCATGCCAATCATGTTCCACATGATGAACGAAGAACGTCAGGGCGTCGGTATGATGGGCGTATCACTTGCAGGCGCGGCTTATCTCCATGCCCTTGATTACGCTAAACAGAGGATTCAGGGAGCGAACATCATAGAAATGGCTATGAAGGTTGAAAACCCCAAGGCTGTTCCTATCATACAGCATCCGGACGTTCGCAGAATGCTTCTGAAAATGAAATCTGTTTCGGAAGGTATTCGCTCTTTGGCTTTTTTATGTTACCTCTGCATGGATAATGAAATGAACGCAGTGCTCGCGGGCAACGAGGAACAGAAAGAATACTGGCACGGTATGATTGAAGTCTTTACGCCAATAGTAAAAGCCTATTGCACCGACATGGGAATGATGGTTTGCGATACGGCCGTGCAGACATATGGTGGTTATGGCTTCTGCCGTGAATATCCTGTTGAGCAGATGATGAGAGATCAGAAGATCAATCAAATATATGAGGGTACGAACGGTATTCAGGCGATGGATCTGTTGGGGCGCAAACTTGGCATGAAGAAGGGTCTTTATTTTATGAATGTTATCGGCATGACCCAGGAAGCCATTGCTGCGGCCAAGGGACTTGACGTTCTTAAGGCGGAAGCGGCTATCGTCGAAGGCGCTTTGAATGCCTGCGCAGAAACAGCTATGGCCTTCGCCAAGATGCTGAGGACCACGCCTTTTGTTCCGCTGATCGGCGCTTGTGATTATCTCAACTGCTTGGGAGACTCCCTTGTGGGCTGGCTGCACATCAAAATTGCAGTTGAAGCCGCCAAGAAGTTTTCCGATCCGGCAACGGGCGAACAGGATAAAGTCTTTTACCGTGGAAAAATTGAAGGCGCCAAGTTCTTCATTAATCGCATTACAGGGCTTGTACCTGCGAAACTGGAAAACTTAAAGAAGGATGACCAGAGTGCGATGAATATTCCTGAAGAATCATTCGCTGTCTAGGAAAATATTTTTTGAAGAGTAATTTTAAGCGGGGAGGCTTTAAAACCTCCCCGCTTTTTTAATGAGACTCGCTGAAAACGAACGAAATGAATAACCTAAAGGTCACTGTAGGTTTGAAGCGTTAGTCGTAATGAGACTCGAACTTTAAAAGTGAAGCGCATTAAAGTTTGTAAGTCGAATTATCCCGGGAGCGAAGCGACTTAGGATTGTCCTATTGACCTGTCTTTTAAATTATGCCACAAGAAAATATGCGTAGAAGAAAACAGCAAGCTCAATTGCAATCAATAGGCGAAGTTTTATTTTCAGTTTTAAAAAAGAAGGGCGTGACCTCAAAACTTGAAGAAAATGCCCTGATGAAGCTTTGGCCGGGAGCTGTAGGCCCGCAAATTGCTTCGAAAACACAACCTGATTGTTTGAGAAACGGCACTCTGTTTGTTAAAACAATTTCTTCCGTCTGGGTGCAACAACTTCATTTCATAAAAGAAGAAATACGCAGCAAATTAAACGAACTTTCCGGAAAATCGGCCATAAAAGAAATCCGCTTTCTGATTGGCCACACGCTAGTTCAGGAAAAATCCGAAGATAATGTTTCTTCAACAAAAAAAACTTTTTTGAAAAAAAGAGACAAAGAAATGATTGCTGAGTGCACAGCGGCTTTAGCCGACAGTGAATTGGCAGCAATATTAAAGCGGGTTATGCAAGTCGAAATCAGCCGCCGCCGTCAGCGGGAAAACGGGAAAGTTCAGTGAAAATGCCGGTCATTTCCTCTGTGTAATTTTTATTCTGGTCATAAATAAAAAGCGGCGATTCAATTTTCAACTCTTCTCGAGAGCCGCTTCTCCCTTCCACCAAAGCGAACTCCGCTTCAGATAAATTATCAGAAAACACCAGCCTCATTTTTTTTGGCTCAATGTCACAATCCCGAAAAAGATAAACGAGTTCAACTAATCTTTTCGCCGGATAAATAGTAAAGACTTTTCCCGCAGGTTTAAGTAAATATTGTGCCGCTTTTAGAAAATCTTTTAAAGAACCAATGATTTCGTGACGCGCAATAGCTTTTTCGGGATGCGGGTTAATCCTTCCGGAATTTAATTTTCGATAAGGCGGATTAAATATCACCATATCAAACGAATGCGCTAAAAAAATATCTTTTATTTTTTGTGCATCGCCAGTTAATATTTTGATGCGACTATCCAAACCATTGAGTTGTGTGTTTTTCTGCGCCAGCAATGCAAGGTTCTCCTGAATTTCTAAACCTGTATAATTGACATGCGGGAAGCGCTTTGCCAGAATAAGAAGAATAATGCCGCTGCCGCAACCCAAGTCAATCGCGCGGGTGCGCGGTTTCAAGGAAACAAAATGGGCAAGAAGAATAGAGTCTAGAGAAAATCGGTATCCTTTTTTCTTCTGGAAAACCCGTAAATGCCCATCAAGGATTTCATCAAGGGTTTCTTCTTCCATATTGAAAATATTTCTACCTCAGTCCAGTTTGTGAGTAAACATACCGCTGCGTAATTTCGGCTCAAACCACGTCGATTTGGGCGGCATAATCGCTCCCGCGTCGGCAACATTTATTATCTGTTCCATGGTTGTGGGATAAAGAGAAAACGCTACGGCAAATCCGTCTTCGTTCACCAGTTTTTCCAGTTCATCCATGCCTCTTATACCGCCGATGAATTTGATTCGATCATCTACACGCGGATCTTTAATACCCAAAACAGGATCCAGCAGGTGTTCCTGCAATATGGCCGCATCCAGGCTGGCCACAGGGTCGCTTTCATTATACATCCCTTTTTTAATTGCTATTTTATACCACTCACCGCCTAAATACATCCCGAAATCATGAAGCTGTTGCGGCGATCTTGCCGTAAAGTTTTTACTGACTGTAAAGCAGGAACTGATCTTTTCCAGATATTTTTCGGGGGTCAAACCATTTAAGTCCTTGACTGCGCGGTTGTAATCCATGACCCTAAGTTGCGTGTGAGGAAAGAATACTGCCAGCACCGATTCGTATTCTTTTGTGGAATCAGCGGATTTATTCTGGCCGCGTCTATTTCTGGCAACGGTTGTGGCGGCGGCGGCACGGTGATGTCCATCGGCAATATAAAGGGCGTCGACCTCACGAAATTCTTTTTTAATTTCTTCAATTTGTTTGGCGTCAGCTACAATCCAGACTGTATGAATTACACCATCGTCGGCAGTAAAATCATATTCAGGAGTGCCGGCCTTTATTTTATCGACGATCTTATTTATGTTTTTTCGTTCCCGATAACTTATAAATACAGGCCCGGTCTGAGCATTGACTGTGCTTACATGATTAATGCGATCTTCTTCCTTGTCTTGTCTGGTCAACTCATGTTTTTTGATTTTTCCGGCATCGTATTCGGCGGCGCTCATCGTGCCAACAATTCCTGTTTGCGCACGGCCACTCATTTGCTGCTGATAGATATAAAAGCAAGGCGATTCATCCTGCAGAAGTATTCCCTTTTCCTGCATTTGAACAAAGTTACGTTTTGCCGTCTGGTAAATCAGATCATCGTCGCTTTTCGTCTGATCGGGCACATCAATTTCCGATTTTTCTACATGCATGAAGCTCAAAGCATTGCCGGAAACCTCTTTTTGGGCTTCTTCCCTGGTCATAACATCATAAGGAAGTGCTGCTACCCGAGATACAAATTTTTGTTGTGGCCGAACCGCCTTAAAAGGTAAAACTAACGCCATAATTAAATCTCCTATGTTGATTAAATCTACTCTTGCGGGATTAATAACATACTGTCATAATCCAATCAATGCAAAATTTGTTAAAATTATACTTAAATAAATAAGGAAAAATAAATGGCTAATCAATTAGTTTTTATCCACGGTTTGGAAAGCACAGCGCAAGGAACCAAGGGACAATTTTTCCGGCAATTCTTCCCGAAGATGATTATCGAAGATTATACCGGAGATTTCGCCGCACGCATGAGTAAACTCGATGGTCTTCTTTCCGGCAAAAATGATTTGATCCTTGTGGGTTCAAGCTATGGAGGATTAATGGCTACGCAATATGCTATAAACAATGAAAACAAGGTAAAAAAAATGATTCTCCTGGCACCCGCTCTGAATCTTCCGGAATTCAAACTTCCCGTGCATGCTAAATTACATTTTCCGGTTATTATCTATCATGGAATAAACGATGATATTGTTGATCCATACACCGTAAAAACAATAGCCTTAAAATATTTTAGCAATCTGGAACATCATCTGGTGGACGATGACCATCCCTTACATAAAACTTTCCCTGTTCTCGATTGGAAAAATCTTCTTCTGATAGATTAATTGTTCAAAATACATCATAATTACAACAATCGCAATTTGCCGTAAATTACCTTGACAATCTTCTGGCTATACCTTAATCTCCTATCAAATTTCCTGGATCCATAATATTACTCATGTATTCTAAAAAAATAGTTATTCGCTATACTCCGGATATTGTTCAACAGCCAGTAATTTATCAGCTTGTTAAACAATACAATCTTGTTTTCAATATTTTAAAGGCAAGGATTTTTCCTCGCCGCGAAGGCGTTATCGTCTTGGAGTTAAGCGGTCTAAAAGAAAATTTTGATCATGGCATTCGTTTTTTAAAAGAAATGGGGCTCAAAGTAGAACCCCTATCCAAGAGTGTCAGCCAAAACGTTGATAAATGCGTTCACTGTGGCGCCTGCACTGCTTTCTGCCCGACAGGTGCGCTGGCCTTTGAAAAGAAAACATTAAAAGTTTTATTTGATCCAGAAAAATGCAATGGCTGCGAACTTTGCGTTTCTGCCTGCCCTGTCCGCGCCATGGAAATCAATCTTCTTTAAACAGATTTTGTGTCCTTATATAAATAATCATTTAAGCGAATAGGAAAAAAGGTGCTGTCAAAAATAAATGAGAATATTACCACATCCCCCTGTCTTGCCTAAAGATACATGATTGCAGGTGGAAATGAATGATCCTCTGTCCTATTTTTTTTCAATAGACATTTTGCATTGAAATTCGCTAATTTTATATGTATAGATAAGCTCATGCCGTAGTTTAATCTCTCTGGATCAAATTCCCCGAAGCTTGCTTCGTTTGGAGAATGGATACCCGCCGTGAGATATCCCGCAAATTGGTGCAGGGGAAGGTTTATTGAATTATTTTTTTATCGAAGGGAGATAACACAACATGAAAATGTATCGCAAAAAAGCTTGGATTTGCGCCATAACATTCACATTCACTCTGTGTTTTTATACCTTTTCTTTTGCTCAATACGAAAATATTAAAGGTGTGCAATTTAAAAATGGCAGCATCGTATACGGAAAAGTTATTAAAATGGACAGTAACGAAATCCAAATTGAAACGAATGACGGCAAAATAATATCCAGTAAGTTTGACGATGTTGAATCGCTTATCAAAGAGGGCGAAGAAGAATCATTTAAAAATTTATCAAAGCCCTGGCACACTTGGGAAATAGGCACGGAAATATCTTACATCCAATATGAAGAAACCTCTATGATGAAAGAAAAGGGCATGATGTATGGTATAGTTAGTTCTTATGCTTATCACCATTATTTTATGTCAAAAGCAGAACTGAAGTTTGCCTATGGACAGTTAGATTATGACGGAGCCACTTGGGACGGATTCCCGTTAACTATGACAGGCATACCTAATTATATGTTAGAGATTAGAGGTTTACTGGGTTATGATTTCGTTAGAAAGGCCATCACGATTACTCCTTATTCAGGTATTGGATTTAGGTGGTTAAATGACAATTCACAAGAAAAATATTTTGGTGGCTATAAGAGAATATCAAATTATCTTTATATCCCGATTGGTTTAGAAGTTGTTACCAATTTAGGCAAAGGTTGGTCTTTAGGAGCGGCGGGGGAATATGACCTTCTCCTGCGGGGGAAACAAAGATCTTGTCTCAGCGATATTGATCCGGGTTTTAATAACATTGAAAATGATCAGACGAAAGGCTATGGTGTTAGGGGTTCAATATCCATCACCAAGAAATACGAAAAGATTGGTTTTTTAATAGAACCTTATGTAAAATATTGGAGTATATCTGACTCATACGCTAACCCAATTACTTATTACGGAGTGCCAACCGGTTATGTCGTATTTGAACCTAAAAATAACTCTACGGAAATGGGATGTAAATTAGCAGTAACGTTTTGATTGTAAGAATCAAGCACCTCCCTAGCATTCAGTTTCTCTCTAATGCTGATAGATAAGAATACTTTATCCCTGCCACATTTTTTTATAACCTTAACACCCTTGATGTCTAGTTGAACCATTTGGGGCGTTAAGCGGAAAAAAAATTTAACCTCATGATTTATGGGTATAACAAGCGATCATACTTTTTTTACATTTACTTCTTCATTAACTTTCAGATGATCTGAATTGCACTGTAAGTGCCAGTTAGACGGCATGCCGGGAATTTTTTACAAAACCAGCCTCATTTAATTTTGCAATGCCCTTTCAGCGCCGCTATATCATCCACCGTGAGTTCTAGCGAATCAGATTGAATTAAAGGGTACATAACAGCCCCGGCGCTTTTACTATGATTTAAGCCAAGGGCGTGACCGAATTCATGGGCAAGAACGCGCACAAGGCGGTATTCATTATCATACTGATAAATGGTAATTGACCGCTTGCCGTTTTTGTATTCATAAAAGCCTTCACAAAACTCACGGCCCAATGTATTTCCTATGTTATACTGGTCGACCAAATCCATGTTATTATTAGAGGCTATTTCATTGATCACCACTACCATGCTATTGATTGTATCAACCAGCGCTTTTATCTCTTCCTGGCGTGCATGCAGATTATCGTTTGAAGTGATTAATTCATCTTTTTCTTTAATCAGTCGCATATGAATACTTTGCGGAACTTCACCACGTCTATTCCACGATTCTGTCTCGGTATTAAAGGCATTCCCTTTTGCATTATAATCATTAAAGTCACTATTGAGCCCGGCTTTTTTCTGCTCATACTCGGCTCTTAAATTTTCCAGGCGTGATTTTAATTCTTCGTATGATCCCTTTGAACGATCAATTTTGTAGTGGAGCTTTTTTAGCCTGTCGGTGGCTTCCTGACGGTAGTCGTAAAGAAGATTGATTTCGATTGTTCCATCAGGATCCTCACGAAATAGATCGCGATTAAAAGGTTTTCCCCACATTGCCGCTGCCATATTTACGGCTGTTCTAAACTCCTCACGGGTAAGATTAAACCTTTCATCTACATTCCCTAATCGGTAGGTTATGGTCTCCCGACAGGGATCAGGAGTCCGCACAAAACTGATAATCAGAATAATTAAGATAGCCAGAAAAAAGAAAAAAACCCAGCCAATTGTTTTTGACGAAGTCGACATATGAGATAATTGGAATACCCGGAGTATTATTTCTTAAATTCTTTATCCACTTGTTTATCAGTGTCTTTAAGTAATTTACCGACTTCACCGGGCATTTCTTTGCTTTCTTTGAAGAGTTTTTTGGTGTCCTTACTAAAGCTCTTACTTGTGTCCACTATTTCATTGATGCCGGACTTCATCATGTTAATTGATTTTTCAATTTTCTCCGGCATTTTATCCGGATCTTTAAAATAGTAATAACCGGACGCAGCCAGTAAGATAAACAACAGGATCAGTGCTAATCTAATTAAATTTTTGAAAATAAAATGCAGAAATAATATTATGATGAATATTACGATTATTACAAGTACTGCCGGGTGCGCAGATATGTAACCTGTAATAGCATCCATTATAAAATCTCCTTTGTGAAGAAGTTTAAGTTTATTTATTTATTTATTTTATCTTAATTTTATTATGAAATCCATTATTATTTAATATTGACAAACATTGTCCTGCTGACTGGATTTTATCAAATTATCCGTGATCTTTTTAGTGCAAAATTTATCTATTGCTAATCCGCACGTTTTCTCGTATTTTAAAAACTATAAAAACATTTATGGAAAGATCGTCCATGGATAAAAACAGACTGGAAACTTTGCGCAATTTAGAAGAAAGACTTGCTTATCATTTCCACGACATTAATCTTCTTTCGACTGCCCTCACTCATCGTTCTTATGTCAATGAAAATAAACAACTGGCCACCTCCGACAATGAAAGATTGGAGTTTTTAGGTGACAGTGTTTTAGGCGTTTGCGTAAGTGACTTGATCATTAAAAAATATGTCACTTTCCCCGAGGGCACACTTACCCAAATTCGCGCCGCTCTGGTGAACGAAAAACATTTGGCCCGGCTCGCCCGTAATTTGCAAATTGGCGACTGTCTTTTACTCGGTCGCGGCGAAGAGAGCTCCGGCAGCCGCACCAAAGATTCTTTTTTAGCTAACGCTTTCGAAGCTGTTATCGCCGCCGTATATCTTGATTCCGATTTTAACAATGCAAAAACTATCATAACAAAATTAATTGAACCGCTATTGGAAGATGATAATTCATTTTCCGAATATTTCGATTATAAAACTGCTCTGCAGGAACTTTGTCAGAAAAGATATAAAACAATCCCTATTTACATGGTCATTGATTCCACTGGCCCGGATCATGCAAAAACTTTCGAAGTAAAAATAGTAATAGTGAACAAGCTAACAGAAGTCGGTAGCGGCAAAAGTAAGAAAGAAGCCGAAAAACAAGCGGCGCAAAAAGCTTGGGAAATACTGCAAAATGAAGAAAGCTAATCATGAATCAAAAACTAACAATAATCCTTTGATTATACCTGTCTTCATCATGAATAGCGGCTGTCCGCATCGTTGTATTTTTTGCAATCAGAAAATTACTGCCGGAAATTTTCCATTGAAGATAACGAAAGAGTTTTTTGATTCGGAAGTTAAGTCTTATCTTGCCTGGAATAAAGATAAATCCCGGAAGGTGGAAATTGCCTTTTACGGCGGCAGTTTTACGGGAGTCGATCCCGTTTATCAGGAGGAACTTCTTTCCTGGGCTTACTCTTTCATTCAAAATGGTCTTGTTAATTCTATTAGAATTTCGACGAGGCCGGATTACATCACAGAGAGTAACTTGTCGGTACTAAAAAAATACGGGGTTACTACAATAGAAATCGGCGCGCAGTCTTTTATTGATGATGTATTGGAATTTGCTCAAAGAGGCCATGACTCTGCCGCTATAGTAAAGGCCATGATAACTTTGAAAGATCATGGTTTCCAGACCGGCCTGCACCTTATGGCCGGATTGCCTAAAGACACAAAAGAAGGATATATTTATTCCCTCGATAAGACAATAGAACTAAAGCCTGATACGGTAAGGATTCATCCGGTTATTGTTTTTAGCGGAACCTCCCTTGCGGAAGAACTCCGGAAGGGAGAATACAAGCCCCTGGAACTTTCTGACGCCGTCGAATTGTGCCGGCTGGCATGGAAAAAGCTCTCTGCGACAGGTATTCATGTAATCAGAATTGGTGTGCAATTGACACAGGAGATGGGAAAAGACGGCGCGGTACTTGCCGGACCGATCCATCCGGCACTGGGAAGTCTTGTTCTTTCTTCAATTTTCTATGAAGGCACAATTAATCTTTTGGATAATGTTTCTCCGGATACCAAAGAAATTCGCTTTGGCATATCTGAGCGTGATATGTCTAATTTTCGTGGTTTGAGTAATATGAATATATCAGCAATAAAAAAGCTTTACCCCCGTACGAATTTAATTGTAGAATCAAATATCGGACAAAGACGCGGCGTAATTTCTGTAGCAACCGATTCGGGGGAATCTTTCACCCTGAATATTCCGGGAATTAATTAATATAAAGAGGATAATTGAATTGTTTAAATCAGGCTTCATCGGCATCATTGGCCGTCCTAATGTAGGGAAATCAACATTTCTCAACGCTGTTGTCGGCGATAAAATTTCGATAGTTGCCGACAAACCGCAAACGACCAGAGATAAAATATCCGGCATAAAGAATTTTCCGGACGCACAGCTTATTTTTCTTGATACTCCGGGAATGCACAATCCCAAGACGCCGCTGAATCGCGCTATGGTACAAACAGCACAGAAGGCCATCGGTGATGCCGAAGTGCTGCTCATGCTGATCGAAGCCAATGCCGATGTTCATCAAAATGATCTTTTTTTAATCAAGTCATTGGCGCAAGTCAAGGTTCCTGTTTTTCTGGTTATCAACAAAATTGATCTTATCGATAAAAAACTTCTTCTACCGCTGATAGACAAATTCAGTAAGCTTTATGATTACCGTGAAATTTTTCCAGTATCGGCTCTAAAAGGTGACGGCATTGCCAAACTGCTTGCGGCTATCAAACAAATTCTTCCGGAGGGACCGCAATTATTTCCCGAAGATATTCTTACCGACGCCACCGAAAGATTTATCGCGGCTGAATTTATCCGTGAACAGATAATGCTTCTCACAAAACAGGAAATTCCCTACGTCAGCGCCGTAACAGTCGATTTATTCAAAGAGGACGAAGAAAAAAATATAATCCGGATCAGCGCGACAATTAACGTTGAAAAAGAATCCCAAAAAGCGATTATGATAGGCAAAAAAGGTTCGATGCTCAAAAATATCGGTACTCAGTCCAGATTGCAGATGGAAAAACTCTTCGGTACCAGGGTTTTTCTGGAACTGTTTGTGCGGGTAAGAAAAGACTGGACGACCTCCGACAAGATGCTCCGGGAATTCGGCTTATTAAAGCCCTAGGAAACGGTAACCATAAATAGAGGATTTTCAATGCAGGCAAAACCAGTAATAGCCATTGTTGGCCGTCCCAATGTCGGTAAATCAACACTTTTCAACAGAATTGCCGGAAAGCAGAAGGCTATTGTAATTGATGAGCCCGGCGCCACCCGCGACCGCAACTATATGGACTGCGTTTTTCAGGATAAAGCTTTCACCCTGATCGATACCGGCGGATTTGAACCGGCATCGGAAGAAAGAATTCTTGTGCAAATGCGCGAACAGAGCAATCTGGCCATCGAAGAAGCGGATGTCATTATTTTTTTAATGGATGGAAGAGACGGAATTATCCCCTCGGATATAGAAATTGCCAAACAGTTGAGGGGTAAAGATAAAAATGTTTTTTACGTTGCCAATAAAGTAGATGGAGACCGTCATGAAGAAATGCTCACCGATTTTTACCGGCTGGGCATCGATGAATTCTATCCGATTTCCGCACAGCATGGTCTGGGTGTCGATGAACTCCTGACTATTATTACCCGGGATTTCCCTGCGGCAGCAGACGATAAAGACGATCAGGATACCCAAATTAAAATTGCCATAGTTGGCAAACCCAATGTGGGCAAGTCATCGCTCGTCAACCGCATCCTCGGGAAGGAACGAAGCATTGCCAACCCTACACCCGGCACAACACGCGACGCCATTGATATGCCGCTAAAGGTGCATGGTAAAAATTATCTGCTTATTGATACAGCGGGAATCCGCAAGAAAAGTAAAATCAGCATGACTTTGGAAAAATACAGCGTCGTTCAGGCGCTCAAATCAATCAATCGTTGTAATATCGCCCTTGTTTTGATTGATGCCGAAGAAGGGCTGACCGAGCAGGACACAAAAATTATCGGACTTGCCTATGAGCGCGGCAAAGCCTGCATCATCGTAGTAAATAAATGGGATAAGATTGAAAAGGATAACTCCACCGTAGGAAAATTTGTCGAGGATATTAAGGATGAAATTAAATTCATGGACTTTGCACCCATTATTTTTGTCTCCGCAATTACAGGGCAACGCGCGCCGAAGATTTTTGAGCTGATCGATAAAGTATATGAGCAATATACGAAGAGGATAGGCACATCCTCGTTAAATGATCTGGTGGAAAAATCCGTGCGGAGAAACCCGATGGCGCGTTATGCCAATCGCCAGATGCATATTTCTTATGCAACCCAGACAGATGTCAAACCACCCACTTTTGTCTTCTTTGTCAGCAACACCAAAGGAATCCACTTTTCCTACGAACGATACCTGACCAATCAGATCCGCGACACATTCGGCTTTGACAGTGTGCCGCTGAAGCTTGTTTTCCGTAAAAAGAGATAATGAGACTCGCTGAAAACGAGTGTAGCGTGGTTTGAAGCGTTAGTCGAATTATCCCCGAAGCGGAGCATAGTGGGATAGTGAGACCCAAACTTCACAAACGCAGTGCAATGAAGTTTGCTGGTCGAACTATCCCAGGAGCGTAGCGACGCGGGATAGTGAGACTCAACTTTTAGTGAAACTCCAATTCTGAAAGCAAAGCGCATCAGAATTGGTTAGTTGAACTATCCCGCACGTGAAGCTAGTGCGGGACAGCAGGATATCCCCGGCGCGTAGTGGGATAGAGAGACTCAGGTTGCAGAAACGTAGTGAACTGTGACCTGTAAGTCGAACTATATTTTCAGCAAGCACTGCTTCCTGTTATCCACAAGTCGTCGTGATCGATGAATTTATGGGGCTTCAGATGGCCATCCAGTATGGTCACTGGTGCCGCACCACATTTAGTGGCCAAAATTTCCTTGACAAACAAAAACAGCCTTTCTAGATTCCCTTTCACATAAAACAAGTTCTTATCATAAAAATACAAAAGCTACATATTGAGGATAATCCCGAGATGTTGTGTCATAGTGATGAAGGCACTGTATTTCTTGCAGCAAAGATCAATGAAAAAATTAATTAGTCTAAACCGGACATGAAATAATTTCATCTTTAATTAACACTCACAGAAGATATTATTTTATTAATTTTAAAAACTCGAGGAGTCTTGTCAATAGGAGT
>PLGI01000104.1 GCA_003139775.1 Syntrophaceae bacterium
AAGAGGAGGAATATATGGCAGAACAATTTGTAGGTGAGAAAAATCTGAATTTTCTTTTATACGAAGTCTTCAAGGTTGAGGATCTTCTTCAATACCCGCGATACGCTGATCATAGCCGGGAAGAATTCGACATGATTTCCGATATGGCAATGAAGATGGGTAAAAATCTGTTCAAACCGTGTCTTTCGGAAATGGACAAGATCCAGCCGGAATACGTCGGCGGCAAGGTCAAAGTACACCCGGCGGTCAAAACCATAATGAAGGAATGCGGCGAAGGAGGCTGGATCTCAGCCCTGGCACCGGTCGAACTGGGCGGGCAGCAGTTGCCGCACACTATCAACTTCATTCCCATGTTAATTTTCGCTGCCACCAACTACTCGGCCAGTGTCTATCCCATGCTGACCAGCGGGGCCGCGCATCTGATCGAAAGCTTCGGCACCAAAGAACAGATCGACCATTACATCCCCAAGATGTTCGCCGGCCTCTGGCAGGGAACCATGGCGCTGACTGAACCTCAGGCCGGAAGTTCGCTGGCCGACATATCCACCATCGCCGTTCCCGCCGGCGACGGCTATTATAATATACGCGGTCAGAAGCTCTTCATCTCGGCCGGTGACCACGACGGAGTAGAAAATGTGGTGCACCTCGCGCTGGCGCGCATCAAGGACGCACCTGCCGGTGTGAAAGGCATATCCCTTTTTATCGTGCCTAAATATCGCGCCGGAGAAAATGGAAAACTGGTATTCAACGATGTCAACTGCGCGGGTATTTATCACAAGCTCGGTTATCGCGGCGCTCCCATCACCCAACTCAGCTTCGGAGAAAATGACGACTGCCGCGGATATCTGATCGCCCAACCGGGCAAGGGTCTGTTCGCCATGTTCCAGATGATGAATGCGGCCCGCATTGAAGTGGGCCTGGGGGCTGCGGCTATCGCGTCGGCGGCCTATTACGCGGCACTGGAATATACGCGCGAGCGTCCACAGGGCAGGCCAATCACCGCGAAGGACCCCACAACGCCGCAAATCCCGATCATTGAGCACGCCGACATCAAGCGCATGCTGCTCTTCCAGCGCGCCGTCGTGGAAGGTTCTCTTTCTCTGCTGATGCAGTGCAGCCTTTATTCCGATATGGAACTGGTAACCGAAGGCGAGGAAAAAGAACGCTACAATTTATTGCTGGAAATCCTCACCCCGGTGGCCAAGAGCTATCCCTCAGAGATGGGTATTCTGGCCGTAAGCCAGGGATTGCAATGCCTTGGCGGGTATGGGTACTGCGACGAATTTCCCTTGGAACAATTCTACCGCGATGTCCGCATCCACCCCATTCACGAAGGAACCACCGGCATACAGGGAATGGATCTGCTGGGCCGCAAGGTGACCATGCAAAAGGGCAAGGCCTTCAATTATTTTCTGGAAGAACTGAACAAAACAATACTGGCGGCCACAGAGGATTCCGAACTGACGCCTCTGGCACGGGAACTTGTCGGAGCAGTCGAAAACCTGAAGAAAGTTACGTCGCACCTGATCGGCATAGCCCTCAAGGGTTCGCCGGATTTGTTTCTTGCGGATGCCACCCTTTATCTGGAAGCCTTCAGCATCATCGGCATTGCCTGGCAGTGGCTTAAACAGGGTCTGTCCGTGCGCGAGGCAGTAAAAAAGGGCATCAAACCCAACGAACAGAATTTCTACGAAGGAAAGCTTTATACCATGCGTTATTTCTTCGGTTATGAATTACCCAAGATCGGAGGTCTCTTTAAAAGGCTGATGAAAGCCGACGGCCTGACCGTGGCGATGAAGAGTGAATATTTTCAGGACAACGCGTAAACGCAAACATTTTCGGGAACGGGAACACAACACTTAACTCAACCATTTTAAACATGACAAGATCACGGATAAACGGGAAAACACCGTTGAAATTAAAATTTGGACTGTCCTTCCAACACCCGATAAGCCAGATGGCTATAAATACTCTTTGGTTTATATTGTCAATGGACAACGTGTATTGGGTTACGATAACGCTGAAGGGAAAGGACATCGTCGTCATAGCGGCGCTTTGGAAGAAGCATATAAATTCATAAGCCTGAAGAAGATTTCCGCTGATTTCATTAAAGATATTCAAACAGCCCTCAACGAATTCGTTGAAACGGGAAAGTCCCTTCAGAAAGGAAATATTGCAAAGAAGGATACTGGTGTTTATTTTACCAGCGTCGAAGCTTTCCGCCGAGCCTTGACTCCAAAACGTATGGAAGTGCTGCATACAATTCGTACTCAGAAACCATCTTCTATTCATATATTATCGAGAATGTTAAACAGAGATGTTAAGAATATTGCTATGGATGTGAAATATCTTGCTCAAGTTGGTCTTGTGGAAAAGCAAAGATCAAAAGATGAGAAAAAGGATATTACACCTTCCGTTAATTATGAAAGGATTATTTTCGAAATCAACGTTTAAAATCCATTGCGCTACCTTTCCGTCTATTTCACCACAAAGGTCAACAGCAGACCCGACTTCTTTGTCACTCAATTGTCATTGCGAGCCACCTCTCAGGTGGCGTGGCAATCTCTATTTATGTCTGCCTTTGGTCACAATGGGAATACAAGAAGAACGGTTTTGTATATCAAGGAAAGCTTGACCAACAGTTTGGGGTTTGGTGTCGATGTCTGTTGCCGGATGAGAATTTGACAGAAATACTATTAGTCTGATTAGTCTGCAAAATTGGCTGCAAAATTTCGGGGATTAAGAATGATGATATCTTTATATCTTTTCAGGATCAGCAAATCTTCATCGCCGGTAACGATATAATCCGCGGCTGCATCTATAGCACAGGCAATAATCATGTCATCATTTGGATCTCTGCAAATACGAGGGACAGGACTTAGATGATCAAGTATTTCAGAAATTACATTATAATCAAGAGTCTTTTAATTCATATGTGAAATAAATATCTTCATTGCCCGATGCAATACTCCTGACCTTTTTCGCAATAGATTTCTTTCCAAACATTTTTATAGCCTGCTGAAAGTAACCCATAATAAGATATTCGAAATAAGTGTATTTAATTTGAATTCCGGTGATTTTGATATGAGCAACGTTGTTCTCTAATCGTGCGACTGTTACACCACTGTCAAAATACATCGACCAGATCTTAGGCAGAACCGACTCAACGAATTGCTTTATATCCTTTGTTAGCATAAATGACTTGTATGGACCATCCGGTGACAGGACACCTTTAGCACCTCCCTTCCCAAACTTTATATACTGCATTTTGTCGTCGTTGAAGAATTCCTTGCACATTTCATCAAAAAGAACGATTAATTTTTCTACCGGAATGGGAGTAATGGACATAATAACAGTGCTGAAATATTTGTCCTTCTCTGCTAGTTTGGCCATAAAGGCTGTCCAGCGTTCCTCACCAAAAGCCGCGGTCATATTAGCTTTTGTTACAACATAAGAAATACCTTTTGCGTTCATATTTAAAACTCCTTCCATAATCTTTCTTTCATCAAGGCTTTAAAATTTTCATTGTCTATTGCAGGTTGTAACCTAGCATAAAATCGCAGGTTTGAAAATTAAAGATTACAGGAAAAACTACGCACATTAGTACTTCTAAAAAACCTACGGATCAGGTCTTGAAATAACGGTTTCCCCGACAATTCTGGAGTCCCGTTTTCATAACCTGAATAACCTGTAGGTCACTAGGGTCATTTACTATGGGAATGACAAGCGGTTTAGATCGTCCCGTCAAGTACCAAGGCGACAGATTTGGACACACGGCATAGTTCTGTTTGGCGTAATATTTTTAATATTGGGACGACATACCGCCGGCACGGCTGATCCTGATCTATGGGGATATTTATCTTTCGGCCGCCTTTTCTGGAACAGTGATGGCTTCCTGAGTATGTCTCCCGGGAGTATTTTGAATTTGCCGCAGGCGGGCCGGATTTGCGAAAGTATCTGGATAAATATCCTCATGAGTGGAGCCCCGCCGACAATAGTCAGCGGCTCCCTGTAATAATGAGCCCCAAGCTTTAGAAACAAAGTGCACTGAAGCTTGCAGGTCGAATTACCCCGCGAAGCAGAGGATAACGCGACCTCCCGCGAGTGCAGCCTGCCCTCGACCTGATCGGAGGGTGCATTCCTCCCCCGGCTGGAGCCGGGGGATTCCAAGCCTCGCGGGATTTGATATTGCTGCAGCATGATAATTATGTATGCGAAATCATCCGCAAGCAATCCGACTGTAAGCAAATATACATTGACGCGGACAGCGTACTTTTTAGGCGGGACAAAAAGTAAGAAATAATGGAAACGATTTTTTTGATCAAGACAACTGACCGTTATGTCGCCCGAATTCCTCATTCTAAATTAGAAATGTATAATTTCTTACAGTAGTACCAATTTGCAGCGAATTCTACAGTATAGTCATTCCTATGTAGATACGAAGATATCTCTTCGTCAATCTGCTTGATGCTTTTATTAAGATAAATTTTAATTGGTTTTTTCTTTGATTTTTTACTAAATCTTTTTTTAAGATCCTTTTCGGGAATAGTTTTACATATACCCGCATAGAATAGTTGTGGTTTACCGCCTCTCATGAATTCCCGACATAGAGCAAGAGGTATAAGTTCCTCAATAATATCGTCCGTTGCTCCATCATTAATAATTGATTTTAAAATGAACCTCCCCGCAGCAAGNNCAGCAAGCTGCGGGGTATCTCATGGTTGGTAGCTACTCTCCAAGCGAAGCAAGCTTCGGGGAATATTACCCGGAGAGATTTAATTGACGAAGATTGTGTTAATGGCATAACATCCTCCAGTTAACATTAAATTTTTTTGGTGATGCGTGATACGTGATGCGACTAAAATGTCTCAGTGAACTTCGCTCTTGAGGTGTGTCATTACCCTTTGCTTAATGATAGGATAATTCGATTTGCAAGGTTCACCGCGCTGCGCCTCTGAAACTCGGGTTTCATTAACAACTTCTTGAAAACATTGCAAGAAAAAATAATCAGTTACCGGTTAAAAAAAATGTTACTTCGGTCATTGCAATGACAATGACAGGGAAATATTTTTCTTTGGATTTACCCTAGAGGGCACTTCGCCCGCCTTCGCGGGAATGACAAATGTTTTGTAATTTTTTTCTTCCAGAAAAACATCTTGACAGAAGCATTTTTCGGCTATATATGCCAGTTAACGTAAGGTGGGTTTAGGGGGTATAAAAATGTCAGATTTTGTCAATAAAACGATCGGCCAGTTAGTCAAGGATACGGCCACGCGCTATCCGGAAAATACCGCTTTGGTTTCTCTGGAGTTTGGCATCCGGCAGACTTATCGCGAATTTTACAAAACATGCAGAGATGTAGCTAAAGGTCTCATGGCGATGGGCATTAAGCGGGGAGATCATGTCGCCGTCTGGACGACGAATATTCCCGAATGGGTTTATTTGCAGTCTGCTCTGGGAATGACGGGCGGCGTCCTCGTTACAATAAACACAAATTATCAGACGCATGAACTGGAATACATCCTGAAGCAATCCGATTCCACGAGTTTGTTTCTTATTGATTCCTACCGGGACACCAGCTTCTACGATACTGTCCGTCAGGTCACTCCCGAGTTGGATTCCTGTACTACGGGATCTCTGGTTTCGGAAAAACTGCCGCTTTTAAAAAACGTAATCTATATCGGCAAAAAAGAAAACACGCCCGGCATGTTCAAATTTTCCGATCTGATCAAAATGGGAGAGAAAATAACCGAGCAGGAACTGGATGAACGGATGAATTCTCTTTCCGATGGTGACGTGATCAATATGCAATACACTTCGGGCACCACAGGTTTTCCGAAAGGCGTCATGCTGACTCACCACAACATTGTCAACAACGCCCGGATGGTCGGAGATGTCATGGGCATGACGGAAAAAGACAGCCTGCTGATTCAGGTGCCGATGTTTCACTGCTTCGGCTGTGTGATGAGCACTCTTAATTCTATTTACCACGGTTCAACAATGGTCATTCTGGAATCTTTTGATGCACTTAAAGCGCTTCAGTTTATAGCCGCGGAGCGATGCACCGCCGTCAACGGCGTCCCGACGATGTTTGTAACGATGTTGAATCATCCCGATTTTGACAAATACGACATGAGTTCTCTGCGTACCGGCATTATGGCCGGAGCTCTTTGCCCGGAAGAGGCAATGAATCAGGTACGCACGAAAATGCACTGTCCCGAAATTGTAATTGCCTTCGGTCAGACGGAATCCTCTCCCGTAATGACGATGACGCGGCGTGATGATCCGGTAAAGCTTCGCGTGGCAAGTGTCGGCAGACTTCTACCCGACATTGAAGGCAAGATCATTGATCCGGAAACGGGCCATGACGCACCCGTAAATGTGCAGGGTGAAATAGTTACAAGGAGCGCCTGCATAATGCAGGGATATTATAAAATGCCGGAGGCAACGGCAGAGGCTATCGACAAGGAAGGCTGGCTCCATACGGGAGATTTGGGCGAGATTGATGAAAACGGTTATTTCAAGGTTACCGGACGGATTAAAGATATGATTATCCGCGGCGGTGAAAATATCTATCCCCGCGAGTTGGAGGAATTTCTCTATAAAAACCCCAAAGTGATGAATGTTCAGGTTGTCGGCATTCCCGATAAAAAATATGGCGAGCAGGTTCTGGCGGCAATCCAGCTCAAGGCGAATCAAACGGCTTCGGCTGAAGAGTTTGTCGAGTTTTGCAAGGGCAAAATCGCGCGGCACAAGATTCCGAAGTATTGGGAATTTGTGGACAGCTATCCGATGACGGCCAGCGGCAAGATTCAGAAATTTAAAATGAAGGAAATATTTGAAAAGAAATATCCGGTTTAATGGGGAAATGTACCTAAGCTGTCATACCGGCCATTGATGACCGCAAACTGTCATTCCCGCGAAGGCGGGAATGCATAACATAATGAACCTCCCCGCAGCAAGCTGCGGGGTATCTCATGGTTGGTAGCTACTCTCCAAGCGAAGCAAGCTTCGGGGAATATTACCCGGAGAGATTTAAATCACTGGATTCCCGCCTTCGCGGGAATGACAAAAAAAGGAAAAAGTCCAAATTTGACTTTTTTACTAGACCATTCTTAATGACTATTAAATGAAAGGTTTTAAAATATGAGCAACATAATCGATCGCGATACCATCGGCGATATGGCCCGCAGAGCGGCAACGAAATATGGCGATAAAACCGCCATTATTTTCCGCGACACAAAGATTTCATTCTATGATCTCGAACGGGAAGCAAGGCGTTTTGCCAACCTGATGACAAGCTACGGAATTAAAAAAGGCGACAGGGTGGCGGTATACGCTTACAACTCTCCCTATTATCCGATAAGCTTGATGGGCCTGGCCAAAATCGGCGCCGTCCAGGTTCCCATCAACTACATGCTCAACACCGAAGAAATAGCCTACATCATCAATCATTCGGGCTCGCGGATATTTATCGTGGAAGATACACTGTATCCTGTTATCGCCCAAAACCGGGATAAATTTTCCGCCGTGGAAAAGTGGGGATTCATACCCCTGGAAAATACTGCCATTCCCGACGGCTGCTTCAACCTGATTGCGGAAATGGCGGCCATGCCCTACGATGAACCGCAAGTGGAAGTCGACGCGGAAGATATCGTACAAATTCCCTACACCAGCGGAACAGAGTCCAAGCCCAAGGGTGCCATGCTCTCGCACCGGGCGCTCATGTCGCAGTATCACAGCTGTATTTTCGACGGCCAGTACGAGACCGACGACGTCAGCCTCCATGCCCTGCCCCTGTTCCATTGCGCCCAGCTCCACTGTTTCCTCATGCCTTATCTGTACATCGGCGCCACCAATGTGATCATGCACAAGGCGGACCCCCTGGAAATGATCAGGCTCATTGAAAAGTACCAGATCACGCATATGTTCGCCCCACCCACTGTCTGGATCGGAATTCTGAATCATCCGGAATTCAAAAACTACAGCCATGCCAGCCTGAAGAAGGCTGCCTATGGCGCCAGCATCATGCCGGTGGAAATTATCAAGCAGCTATCCGTCACCTTCCACGGCCTGAAGCTTTGGAATTATTATGGTCAGACAGAAATGGGGCCGGCGGCCACCTTCTTGAAGCCGGAAGATCAATTATTGAAGCCGGGATCGGCAGGCAAACCGGTACTTAATGTTGAGACCAGGCTCATGGACGATGACGGAAATTTTGTACCCCTGGGAGAGGTTGGAGAAATTGTCCACCGGTCCGGCCATGTTATGACTGGTTATCTCAATGATCCGGAAAAAACCGCCGAGGCCTTTCAATTTGGCTGGTTTCACAGCGGCGATTTGGGCCGGTTCGACAATGACGGGTATCTTTTCGTAGTTGACCGCAAGAAAGACATGATCAAGACCGGCGGCGAGAATGTGGCATCCCGCGAGGTTGAGGAAGTTCTTTATCAGCATCCGGATATTGAAGAAGTGGCGGTGATCGGTCTGCCCGATCCCAAGTGGATAGAGATTGTAGCGGTTGTGGCCGTGCCAAAGAAAGGCGCATCAATAAACGCAAAACAAATTATCGCCTATTGCAAGGAACATCTGGCAGGGTTTAAGTGCCCCAAGAAAGTTTTCATCGCCGCCAAGCTTCCCAAAAATCCATCGGGAAAAATTTTAAAGCGGGAGCTGAAAGAACAATATAAAGTATAAGCTTTGTGAAACTAATATTTTCGTCATTGCAACCGCAGAGACCTCATTTGTCATTGCGAGTTCAGTGGCAATCTCTTATTTTATCGACGTCATAGAGATTGCCACAGCGTAACCTAAAGGTCATCATGACCTGAGAGGCGCTTCGCAATGACAACTGAGGATTGTGACACAATCTCTACGACCGGTATGACATAATTGCTGGTTTACTCAGTTTTACAGAGGTATTATAACACAAAGAGGAACCATACATCATGAAAGAAACAAAAGAGCAATTAACCTCCATTGGTGAAATAGCGAAAAAACTGGATATGAGCCAGCGCACCATCCGCTATTACGAGGAGATTGGTCTGCTTAATTCCATCAAACGCGTTGAAGCCGGCCGTAGAGTCTATACAGACATGGATCTCAGGCGTCTGAAATTAATCAAGCGTCTGAAAATTATGGGAATGACCTTGTCGGAAATGCAGGAACTGGAAGCAATGTGGACGATTGAAAAGTCCACCGACAAAGTTCTCGGGCGTCTTCTCGAATTAATGAGCAATCAATTGCGCAGACTTGACGACCGCATCGCCGATCTTAATATTTTGAGAAATGAAATCGTGGAATTTCAGAAACGGATTAAATCTAAAATCGGCAAATGATCCTACGCCAATGTTGAACGGAGAACATGAACATCTTTGTTAATATGAGAACGATACAGTTTTCACTACACTGCGTTTGTGAAATTTGAGTCTCTTTAAAAGGAGTAATGTAGCAAAATGGAAAAATTTTTCTATCCCCGCAGCATAGTAGTCATCGGCGCATCAGTTACGAAAATGAATTTGGGACATATTATCGTGCTGAACAACCGGGAAAACGGATACGAGGGAAACATCTACGGCGTCGGCCGGGAAGAGGGAGATATTGCCGGCGCTCATGTTTATGACAGCGTTGATAAAATTCCGGAGGTGCCTGATGTCGCCATTATCATTTCCCCGGCGCAGACTGTTGCGGATTTTATGGAAGCCTGCGGGAAAAAAGGCATTAAACGGATTGTTATCGAATCCGGCGGCTTCAGCGAATACTCGGAAGGACAAAATATTTTAGAGAAGAAGATACTGGAAATTGCCGACCATTACAATATTCGTTTCATCGGTCCCAACTGTATCGGCACGGTTAATTTTGATATTAAAATGATGATGCCCTTCGGCTTCTTCCCGGAAACACCTTCCGGTGGGCGCGTGGCCATGATTGTCCAGAGCGGCGGTATCGGTAGCGCTTATCTTAAAGAATTCGGCGACAATGCCATTATTCCCGGAAAATTCGCCGCCATCGGCAATAAATTGCAGATAGACGAGGTGGATGTTCTCGACTACCTGATCAAAGATGAAAAGACGGATGTTATTACGATGTATATGGAAGGCTTCAAGCGTGGAAGAGCCTTCTTCAATCTGGCGCTGAGGTCGGATAAACCGATTATCGTCCAAAAATCCAACCGCAGCAACCTCACCGCCAAAATCGCTCAGTCCCATACAACCGCTCTTTCCGCCGACGACACTGTTGTCGACGGCTGTTTTCGCCAGGCGGCGGTCATTCGTGCGGAGGACAATATCGACTTTCTTAACGCGGTGAAAATTATCCGGCTTCCTCTCATGAAAAGCAGACGCGTCGCCGTGCTCTCCCGCTCCGGCGGGCATGCTGTCCTGACCGCTGATGCCTGCGCCAAATTCGGCTTCTCGCTGGTTGATTTTCCCCCGGCTTTTATTGAAACGGTAAAAACCATCTACCACACGCGGGTCATTGCCCATCAGAATCCCCTCGATCTCGGAGAAATTTTCGATTACACCATCTTTACCAAAATTCTGGAGGAAGCTCTGAAACTCCCGGATGTCGACGGTGTTCTGTTTAATCATCTCTATGTAGCCACTTACGAAGCCGAAATGTCGCGTGATTTCTTAAGCAATGTCGGCAGACTGGTGAAACAATATCAAAAACCAGTCGCCGTAACCGTGAATACCGACGCCCCTGAATTGCTGAATATCTCGAAGAACCAGGGATACCCCATCTTCACTTCGCCCCTGATTGCGGCCAAAGCCCTCGACGTATCGGCCACCTATTACGAAGAAAAAACGGCGCGTGATGCGAGGGGAAAAAATGTTCCCTCTTCTATCAACATGGCTGCAATCGAAAAAATCAGAGAACACTGCGGGGCGGAAAAGCGGATTCCCCTGACAGATGAAGCGCTGCAAATTACCGGGGACGCAGGCATTGGATGCGTTGCCGGTGTCACCGTCAAATCAGCGAAGGAGGCAAGTAAATGCAAACTTAACTTCCCCGTTGCCGTGAAGCTTCTTTCCCGCGATGCGTCCCATAAATCCGACGTGGGCGGTGTGCGGCTGAAAATTCAAAATCATAAGAAACTTGTGGAAGCAATTTCTGATATGAAAAAGGTTTTTAAAAAAATTAAGCCGCAGCCAACCATTGACGGTTTCCTGATTCAGGAAATGGCGGCAGATGGTGTGGAATGTTTCGTCGGCGGTCGCCAGGACCCGGTTTTCGGACCAATTGTCATTGCGGGTCTGGGCGGCATTTTTCTCGAAATTTTCAAGGACACGTCCATCCGCCTCGCTCCGGTGACGAAAAACGAAGCCATGGACATGCTCAAACAACTCCAGGCCTATCCGGTCCTGCAAGGGGCAAGAGGAAAGATGAAAGCGGATATCGACGCTTTTTCCGACGTAATCTGCCGCGTATCACAGCTCCTGACAAGGGCGCAGGATATAGCCGAAATCGATCTGAATCCCGTTATTGTCCACGAAAAGGGAAAGGGTGTTTCCATCGTCGACAGCCGGGTGTTCTTTAAATAACAAGACTGTGTCGCGACTTTAAAAAATGCCGCCGGGTCAGACCGTATGCCCTTCAGCAGGGTAGACCCGGCCTACATTATATTCCATCCATTAGGCATTACGACTCAATCTCAAAAGCCGGAATCAAGTAACGGAATATTGCTTTCCTTTTTTCAAGGTCAAAATGGCAACGGCGATGCAGCTCAATACAAAAATATTTATCAACCACAGATACCGGTATGATCCAAAATGATCGTAAATAAAACCACCCAAAACCGGACCGATGGCGCCGCCGATGCCGATAAAAAAAGTTAAAAGACCATAGATTGATCCCACAACATGCCTGCCGAAACGATTGGCAACAAGAAGCGGCAGAATTGGCGCAAGCGAACCGTATCCAAATCCGTATATGAGAGCGGCAATATAAAGTTGGAAGATGCTATGCACATTAAGCAACAATATAGTCCCGGCGAGCATAAACAATATTCCGATGAAAGAACCATATTTAGGATCTTTTATTCTATCGGTTATCCAGCCGAATAAGAACTGCCCCATAAAGCCGGTCATACTGATAGCGGCGAGAGATGCGGCGGCGGCCATCTTGTCAATGCCATTGTCTGTCGCATATGCAACCTGGTGCACAAAAACGGACATGCTGATCATAACAGCCAGACCCTGGCAGATGGCCAGTGTCCAAAAACGGGAATCTTTAAAAATGGTCAGAGTGGAAACTTTATGAACCGCCTGTGCCGTTGATGATTGATGGATTATCGTTATTTTATCTCCATCCGGCAAGAGGCCGTATGCTTCCGGATTTGTTTTCCTCATCAGCGTTTGGGAAACAAGAATTCCGATCATCAATGTAATAACGCCTAAAGCCATAAGCCCGACCCGCCAGCTAAATACTCCAACAATATATCCGGACAGCGGCGTCAAGGTAACTGTTCCCAGACTTATTCCCATGGAAGCAAATCCAATAGCCAGCCCCCTCTTGTTGATAAACCATTTACTGACGGAAGAACTACAGGCGACAACACCCATTCCTGCCGCTCCCGCCCCGACCATCAAACCATAGCTGATATACAAACCAAGAGGTGTGCTTACAAAACCAGTCAGGATATAACCGCAGGCGGCAATAATAGCTCCCGCCGTTGTTATCCAGCGCGGCGCAATGCGATCCAGCATGCGGCCGACAAAGATTGAGCCGAGGGAATAAACGAGCATATTGATTGCAGCAGCCAGCGATATTACCGAACGCGACAAGGCGAATTCCGCCGCCATCGGTTTGAGAAAAACGCCGAAACAGTAACGGGCTCCGTAATTTATTCCCATTACCAGAAAAGCGCCGCTTACAATGTACCAGCCCCAGAAGATTTTTCGATTATTTTCCATTAATACATTCTCATTTTAACAGAGCATAAATTTCCGCCGTTTCCTTTACCATTAAATCACTTTATGATAAACATAAGAAACAAATAGCTCAATCTGAATAGAACGGATAATCAAAGGTCAAAGGCAGATTTGAAATTGCAGTTCGACTATGACATTTAAATTGACATCCGATTTTTAACATCTTCTATAAAATTTATTGTGAAACTCCAATTTTCATAACGAAGTGTATGGAAATTGGCAAGTTGTAATGAGACCCAAGCTTTAATGAAACTCAGATATTACAAGCGCAGCACAGTAATATCTGCAAGTTGTAATGAGACTCGCTGAAAACGAGCGAAGCGAAGTTAGAAGCGGTAGTCGAATTATCCCACGTGCGAAGCTAAGTGGGACTAAATGAACCTCAAATATTACCAATGCAGTTTATCCCGCATAGCGGAGGATAGCATACCCGTGATTGTAAAATATTTCTCTTGCCGGAAAAAATTAGAATTTTGTAATTAAATCGTTCCATTCTGATATAAATGTGATATAAATTAAGCCTATTTTTATCGGAGGCTATTATGGCGGATAAGTCAAAGTTGGGCATGGAATTTCCAACCTACACTTTTGTAGTAGAAAAAGAGAAAATTGCTGAGTTTGCTGTTGCCGTTTCTCAAAAAGACAACAGAGAACAAATCAATCCCATTTACTATGATGAGGAAGCCGCAACAAAAGCAGGCTATCAAGGGATACCGGTTCCTCCGACCTTTCTTACCAGTTCCTTTTTCTGGACAGGCGGTGGCCTGATAGGCACAGCTAATATTTTAGGAATTGATTTAAGCAGGCTTCTGCACAGAGAAGAAGAATATGAATATTTTGGCAACATCTATGCTAATGATGTTATTACCCGCAAAATGAAAGTTGTCGATATGTTAAAAAAGGGGAATGGAAAAAAGAGTGTGGAAGTTACTGTTCTGGAAGCGGAACTGATAAATCAACGAGGCGAACTGGTACTCAAATCCCGCTCAAGATTGATAGAAAAATAGGAAGATGAATATGGACGTAAATTATGATGATATTGAAGTTGGGAACAAAATGCCCGCTTATACTTCCGCGCCCATTACCAGAACACATTTAGTCCGTTATGCCGGAGCTTCGGGTGATTTTAATCCGCTTCATTATGATCAAACTTTCGTAAAAGTGATCGGCATGAATAATGTTATTGCCCATGGCATGTTGATTATGGGTATTGCAGGCGAAGCCATTACTTCCTGGATCGAAAATAAATATTTAAGAAAATTCAACGTCCGTTTCTTAAGTATGACAGAACCGGTCGATTGGGATGATACAGAAAACACAAAAGATAGAGCAACAATTATAGTTAGCGGCGAAATAGTCAAAAAGTTTGAAGAAAACGGTGAAAAAAGAATTCAGTGCGACATCATTGCTCAAGATGCTTTAGGCAGCAAAAAGCTCTCAGGATTTTTTATTGCAGCCCTGCCTTAATCACGGGTATGAACCCCAAAGCAAGCTGCGGGGTAAGTCCCACGTCGCTTTGCTCCTGGGATAGTTCGTCCAGCAAATTTCAGCGCGCTAAGCTTCTGAAACTTGGGACTCACTAAATTGGAGTTTCACAATAATCTTCATCTTATATAATTGTTCTTTTTATCTATAAAACATAGGTAATTTTATGAAAGCCCACATTTTAATAATTGATGACGACGCGGTCGCCTGCGAGTTTTTGCAGGAAGCTCTTTCGCTTGAGGGCTATGAAGTAAAAGCCTATACATCAGCCAAGGAAGCTTTGGAACAAGACCTTTCCCGATATGATCTGCTTATGTCCGATATTCGCATGCCTGAAATGGATGGTTTGCAGTTCCTGGATCAAGTGCACAAAAAATGGCCGAATTTGCCGGTGATTCTTATGACTGCTTATGGTTCTCTGGAAACAACAATGGAGGCAATAAGTCTGGGCGCCTGGGATTATATCAGCAAACCTTTTTCACCGGAAGATTGCCGGGCTATTGTAAAAAAAGTGTTGGAAGTTCGGGAACTGCGTGAACGGCGCATGAAATTGCAACCGGAAACAACCGAAGATCCGAAATTGATTGGTTCGTCAGCGATGATGGTTGAATTCTACAAACAAATTGCCCGTATTGCCGATGCGTCGGCCAGTGTCTTAATAGAAGGTGAAAGCGGAACAGGAAAAGAATTGACTGCCCATTCTTTACACAATATGTCTTCACGCAGTGACAAACCTTTTGTTATAGTTCATTGTGGAGCTATTCCCGATAATTTATTGGAGTCTGAATTATTTGGTTATGAAAAAGGCTCCTTTACCGGAGCTGATCATCAGCATGCCGGATTGTTGGAATCAGCAGAAGGCGGAACTGTTTTTCTCGACGAAATCACGGAAATGTCGACGTCTCTGCAAGGAAAGTTTTTGCGGTTTATGCAAAATGGCGAAGTAAGAAGAATTGGCAGCCATGATGTTCGCAATGTAACTGTAAGGGTCGTGGCGGCGGCCAATAAAAACATTGACGAAGAGGTAAGTCTCGGCCGCTTTCGTCTGGATTTGTTATACAGATTTATTGTGCGTTTGCGTGTCCCGCCATTGAGAGAGCATAAAGACGATATTCCATTGCTCATTGAATCATTACTGAAAAAGTTTGGTTATCCAAATGTGCGCATTTCGTTAGAAGCGATGGAATTACTTATAGCGTATAACTGGCCGGGTAACGTGCGGGAAATGGAAAATGTTCTGCAACAAACCTTGTTGCTTTCACCTTTCGCGGTTGTCCTCCCGGAAAATTTGCCGGAACATTTTCAACAACAAAAAGAAAATAAGGAAGACGTTGCCTTGTCCAATATATCTCCGTTAGAGGCAGCGGAAAGAGATAAGATATTACAAACGCTGAAGGAGACTTCCTGGAATCAAACTAAAACCGCACAGCTTTTGGATATTGACCGGAAAACATTGCGCCTGAAGATTCGCCGTTATGGCTTATTGGACGAAAAACTTTCCGCGGATTAAAAATCATCATCTGATTTTTTTACCATTTCTAAATCAAAGATGATATTGAGGCGGCTAGGCGGAGGCGACAGGCGTATTATTAATACGTTGAGGAAGCCGACAACGACGCCAACAAAGATAGCGCTTTGATTTAGAATTGGTATTAATTATCTTTGAATATCGGCAGGTAAAGAATAATAGAAGTTCCTTGACCCAGCGAGCTTTTTATCTCCATTTTACCACCGTGAGTTTTAACTATGTCGCGGACAATAGCCAGACCCAGTCCACGCAAGCCCTCATTTTGTCTTGTGCTAAAGAATGGTTCGCATGCTTTTTCGATCATATCGGGCGGCATTCCCGTGCCTGTATCATTGATAGTAACTGCTACCAAACCATTTGGGGAAATAGTTTGAGCTGATATAGTTATTTTTCCTCCTTGCGGCATTGCTTCCAGAGCGTTTTGAATTATATTCATCAGGGCGGTCTGAATGCGATAACGATCGACGTATAAAGGTTTGATCACGTCGTCAATATTCACTTTCATTTCTACTCTATTTTTTTGCATGAAGGATTCGACAAGCGGCAGTGTCTCACTTAAAATTTCCTGGATAGTGAACACTTCAAAATGAGGCTCCGGAAGGCGTGTGGCCTTGCGCACATTTTGAATGACGTTATCCAGCCGCTGGGTTTGTTGGACAATCAATTTTAATTTATGGGCTACATCCGGCGGCCAGCCTTCTTTCTCCAAAAGAAGGTTAGCCAGACCTCCAATGGAATGGAGCGGCGTACCCAGATCATGGGCGATATTAGCCGTTAAATGCCCTAAAGCAGTCAATTGTTTCAGATCGGCAACTTGTTTTTGCAGTTGAACAACCTTGAGCGTTTCTTCGCGGACGCGATCTTCCAAATGCCTGTTTAAATCAAGGTTTCTAGTAATTACATCCTGAATTTCATCAGCCATCATGTTAAAGTGTTTAGATATCTGTCCCCATTCATCCGGGTGAACTATGGGAATTCTGTTTACATATTGTCCTTTTTGAAATTCATCAATTGTCTGAATGATCATCTTTAGCGGTCTGCCGATTATCCAGCCATAACTTAATCCTAATATAAAAAGAATGAATAGTAATAATCCTATACTGCTGAAAATCAGCAATTGTTGGGCGCTATTCATAATTTCGGCATTCGCGCGCGAAAAACCAATAATACCCACGACGACGTGCGAGCCTTTTATATCTACTGAAGCAGGATAAAGCAAACCCAGCGCTGGACCGCTTTCCGTTTCTATTTTAACATAACGTACCTTGTTTTTTGCGCTGGCGGCAAAGACAATATTATCAGGCCATTCATATTGGACCCGGCTGGCACCGGTAACGTAATCAACGTTGCCATGACTGATGTCAAAAATATCAATTCTTGCCAGACGCACATCGGTTTGAATGAAGTCTTTAAGAGCCGAATCAAGGGCATGAAGCCCCCGTTTTGTCGGGAAAAATTGATAAAAGGTGCTGATTGTATCGGCCACACCTTCAAGCCTTTTTGCCTGTTGATCGACCAATATTCTATCCAGAGCGTTAAGCTGAACAAAGCCCCAAATGGCCATAGTTAAAGCAAGACCAACAACCGTTAGAGTAATCAGTCTTACACGCACAGTCAAATTATCATTGTAGGTGATGATCTTGTAGAATATTTTTTTAAACATATGCTATTATATATCAAAAATAAGAATAATTAACTAGCAGTAAACCACGGTATTCAAGCCTCCGCCTTTGGCGGAATAATTTCCAATAGCCTTTGGCTATTGGATAGTTCGACTTGCTATTTAAACTTCGCTATGCTCGTTTTCAGAGAGTCTCACTACTACTAACGCTTCAAACCTATAGTGACCTTTAGGCCATTCACTGCGTTCGTTTTCAGCTTGTCTCATTACCCTCCACCTTTGCGCGATAATCCCACGTCGCTTCGCTCCTGGGATTGTTCGTCCAGCAAATTTCAGTACGCTACGCTTCTGAAACTTGGGACTCACAAAAAAAGAAGGGACAGGTAAAACCTGTCCCTTCTTTAGAAACACATAAAGTTTTTACAAACTTATTTTGCCGGAGCTTCTTCGGCTGCTTTGGCGGCTTCATCAGCCTTCTTATCGGCAGCTTTCTTTTCGGCTTTCTTTACTTTCTTTTTGGCTTTCTTAGCGGCTTTGGCTTTCTTCGCATCAGCCTTTATTTTCGCCTCATCCTTTACAACATCAGCCTTTTCGACTGCTACAGCCTCTTCCTTTGTCGGAGCGACAGCGGCTTTATCGACCGCCATTACGGTGGTGCAAAATGCGAAAACCAATGCAACAACAAACAATCCTAAACGCTTCATCTTAAAATCCTCCTTCTTAAATTTTGTTTTATTTTAATACTAACTTTTTAATTTAAAGAAGGGACAGGTAAAACCTGTCCCTTCTTTAAAACCACATAAAGTTTTTACAAACTTATTTTGCCGGAGCTGCTTCAGCGGCTTCATCAGCCTTCTTCTCAGCAGCTTTCTTTGCGGCTTTCTTTACTTTCTTTTTGGCTTTGACTTTGGCTTTGGCTTTCTTCGCATCAGCCTTTACTTTCGCCTCATCCTTTACAACAGTAGCCTTTTCGGCGGCTACAGCCTGTTCCTGTGTCGGAGCTGCCATGGGCTCAGCTGCCATAACGGTGGTGCAAAATGCGAAAACCAATGCAACAACAAACAATACTAAACGCTTCATCTTAAAATCCTCCTTCTAAATTTTGTTTTATTTCAATACTAACTTTTTAATTTAAAGAAGGGACAGGCTTTACCTACCGCTTCTTTAGAACCGCATAAAGTTTTTACAAACTTATTTCGTGTCTGCCGGAGCTGCTTCTTCAGCCTTCTTTTCGGCGGCTGCTTTCTTAGCGGCGGCTTTCTTTTCGGCGGCTGCTTTTTTAGCGGCGGCTTTCTTAGCGGCGGCTTTCTTAGCGGCTTTGGCTTTCTTAGCATCAGCCTTTACTTGCGCCTCATCCTTTACAACAGTAGCCTTTTCGGCAGCTACAGACTTGTCTGTGGGAGCTGCTGCGGGAGCTGCTATGGGCTCAGCCGCCATTACGGTGGTGCAAAATACGAAAACCAATGCAACAACAAACAATCCTAAACGCTTCATCTTAAAATCCTCCTTCTAAATTTTGTTATATTTAATACTACCCTTTAAAATTAAGGGAACCTAACTAATTATTTTTTACCTGAAGCAGACTTTGCCTCAGCCGGATTAATGTCTTTTTTCTTGAAAATAACTTTGGCCACTCTCGATGCTATTAATTTTCCGTCATTTTCAGTGTATGCTATTTTTACAGAATCATTTACAATGATATTTTTTACAGGTTTTTCTAAAGCAAACTCCATTGTTTCTACATCACCTTTTACGGTACGTTCAATCTTCACTGATTCATCGGAAATCTCGATAACTTTTCCTGTAGCATGCATTTTGGCGGCTTTGACCATATTTGTTTTAACCGGATCGGCCTTAACAGGGGAAGCGGCCATATCAGCGGCAAAAGCTAACGTTGACAAAAGAAAAACCGCGCCAACTATATACCATAAAGCTTTTTTCATGATGAACCACCTCCATAACATTTCGAAAGTACGTAAAAGCAACTTACATGCCAACAAAGAAATATAAATATACAATCTATATGTTATTAAAATAATTGACAAATAAATTTTACTGGAAATGCTTGCTACTTTTTTAAGACGATAAGTGGGGAATAACTCCCCCTGCAATGGGGAATAATTAATCAGACACATCTCTTTTGCATGAGTGGAACCCCCTCCGTCAGGAGCTGTGGGATTCCTAATAACGCAACCTCCCGCAAGTTAATGAGATCCAAGCTTTAATGAAACCAGATATTACAAGCGAAGCACAGTAATATCTGTAAGTTGAATTATCCCACGTGCGAAGCTAAGTGGGACAATATGAATGAAACTCAAATATTACAAACGCAGTGCCGTAATATCTGAGTTTCATTAGAATTGGAGTTTAACAACAATTTGCGGGATTGACCGGTTATGTCTTTTCATGTTACGCCCGTTGAACAGGTGGAGATGCAAACCGATGCATACAGAAGAAAAAATAGATACCGATATTATTGTTGTTGGCGGCGGAGCTGCAGGCCTTATGGCCGCAGGCAGAGCGGCCCAACTTGGCACCAGAGTTTTACTTTTGGAGAAAACTGAAAGTTGCGGCAAAAAAATTCTGGTCAGCGGCAAGACGCGTTGCAATTTAACCAATTCAGCGGAATTGAAGGATTTTATTTCCATGTATGGAGATAACGGCCGTTTTCTTTTTAGCGCGTTCCATAATTTTTTTCGTCCGGAGTTACTTGATTTTTTGAAAAACTACGGCGTGGCCACCAAGGTAGAACGCGGCGGCAGAATCTTTCCCGTTTCTGATGATGCTCATGATGTTGTTCGCGTTTTTAAAAAATATCTTGCCGCAAATAAAGTGCAAATCAAATTAAATGCTAAAGTAACCGGAATCACCATACAAGATAATGCCGTTTGCGGCGTCAAAACACTAAACGGAAACTATCGATCTACCGCGGTGATTCTGGCGACAGGCGGCGCCACCTGGCCTGCTACCGGTTCTGCCGGCGATGGCTACAAAATCAGCGAGGGCTTGGGACACAATATAGTGAAACTTAAACCGGCATTAGTACCATTGATAGTTCACGAACAGAAACTGGCTCAATCAATGCAGGGAGTGAGCCTGCGCAATGTCCGCGCCACGGCGTTTCGGGGCAAGGCGGTCACAATTGATTCCGCGCTTACGCCTGATTGCAGCTATGGCCGTGGAGAAAAAAAATCGCCACGGCCGCCGGTAATTGAAAGCCGCTTCGGGGAAATGATCTTCACTCATTTCGGATTAGGCGGCCCGATTATTTTGTTGATGAGCCTGTCTGTCGTTGAAGCTTTGGAAAAAGGACCTGTGTCCATATTGATTGATTTAAAGCCGGCCTTAACCAGAGAACAATTGCATAAGCGCCTGCAATGGGATCTGGATAATTCCAGCAAAAAAAAGATCAGCGGCATCATGAAAGAATATCTGCCCGCAAAGATGATCGATCCTTTCGTTGTTTTATCCGGTATTAATCCTGAAAAGCTGGCTCATCAGATCACTGCCCCGGAAAGAGAAATAATTATTGAACTCCTCAAAGCCCTGCGCTTTAATATAAAATCACCTTTAGCGCTGGAAAAAGCGATCGTGACGGCAGGCGGTGTTTCGCTTACGGAAATAGATCCGCGCACGATGGCTTCCAAGTTAATTACCGGGCTGTACTTTTGCGGCGAGGTCATGGATATTGATGCTGATACCGGCGGTTATAATTTACAAGCCGCGTTTTCGACCGGATATGTAGCCGGTGAAAAAGCCGCTGAGTATGTAACAACATCTTTAAACCAAAGATAATATTGAGACAGTAAATTAGAATCAATTCGTTTGCAATTCAAAAATACTATCTTCGCCGGCTGGGACAGCCGCACCTTTGCCTGATTACTCATAATAAGTCCACATGAGGATAACTTTCACTGTTTTGATGTCATCCAATATTTGGTAAACCAGGCGATACTGAATATTAATTCGCCGCGCATGATTAAAACAAAAGCACAATTGTTTTCCCTATTGCAAAAATAAATCCCCTAAGGTAGAAAAACACAAGAACCATACCATTTCGCTTTCAAAGGATAACGCGGCGGCAAGGAGAAGGTGACGAGACGTATTATAAATACGTTGAGGAAACCGACGACGATGCCAACAAAGTTACCCGAAGCAAGCGAATTGGTATCAGGAGAAAATTATGAATAAATTATTCGGCACCGACGGCATCCGTGGTATTGCCAATGAACACCCCATGACGACAGAGATTGCTTTAAATGTCGGCCGTGCTATAGCCTATCTTTCCAAAAGAGAGGGACATACCCCTCGAATAATTATCGGCAAGGACACAAGACTCTCCGGCGATATGTTTGAGGGCGCGATCATCTCCGGCATTTGTTCCATGGGCGTCAATGCCATTTCCGTGGGTGTAATGCCCACACCGAGCATCGCCTTTTTAACTCATGATATGCGTGCTGACGCGGGCATTGTTATCTCCGCCTCTCACAATCCTTCGCAGGATAACGGCATAAAAATTTTCAACAGTGACGGCTTTAAACTTTCCGATGAAAAGGAAAATCAAATCGAAGAACTTATCTTTGCCAACAATATGGAAAAGCTCCATCCCGTTCCCAAGGAGATGGGCAAATTATCCCGGCTGGATGACGCCGCCGGACGTTACGTTGATTTTCTGAAATCTACCTTTCCACAGGAGATCAATCCGGAAGGAATGAAAGTCGTCCTGGATTGCGGCAATGGCGCAACTTATCGCGTGGCCCCCGAAGTTTTTGCGGAACTAGGAGTTGAGGTTACAACGCTCTTCAATCAGCCCGACGGCAAGAACATCAACCTCAATTGCGGTTCACAGCATACCGAGGCTCTGACTGCCGAAGTACTGCGTCAGAAGGCAGATGTCGGCTTTGCCTTCGATGGCGACGGCGACCGGGTGATTGCCGTGGATGAAAAAGGAAATGTTCTTACCGGCGACCGGATGCTGGCCATCTGTTCAGTCATTTTGAAAAATGAAGGCGAGCTAAAAAATAATCTTGTTGTCCGCACTGTCATGAGCAATCTCGGCTTGACAGTTGCTTTTCAAAAACTGGGCATCGATTCCGTATTTGCCCAAGTGGGTGATCGCTTCGTTCTGGAAGAAATGCTTGCACGAGGCGCCATCATCGGCGGCGAAGATTCCGGCCATTTGATTTTTTTACAACACCATACCACCGGCGATGGTTTGATTACGGCACTGCAAGTGCTGGCCGCCATGAAAAAAGAAGGCAAACAGCTATCGGAGCTGGCCAGCATCATGACGGTGTTTCCGCAAATGCTCATCAATATTGACGTTAACAGAAAACCGGCAATAGAAACCGTGCCGGAAATAATGGCCGCTATCAAGAAAGCGGAAGAAGCGCTCGGCGATAAAGGACGGGTGCTCGTGCGCTACTCCGGCACTCAGAACATGTGCCGCGTTATGGTCGAAGGCCCCACCAAGAAAGAAACCGAAACCCATTGCCGTCAGATCGCGGAAGTGGTAAAAAAAATGCTGACATAAATTGGAACTATAGACGGTAAAATCATTATTAGGAAAAAAGATGAAACAATCAAAAAAAACCATGAATAGAGACCGAGATATCTTGAATTTATGGCACGAACGCCCGTTGGATCAATAAAGAGAAATGGATGTTATGTCCCTGTACTCTTACATCCAGAAGAACCAACCGTAGTTATTTCATGGCATTGGCGGAGATCCTTATCAGTACCTGATGGGGCTGCTTCGATCCCACTTCCGCAACAAGTCATGACCAATCGATTTCCCTTTACGTTAATTCTAAATCCGGTTTAGTTAAATATCTTCTGGATTCCCGCCTTCGCGGGAATGACACCGTTTATTATTTAAAAAGTTGGATTCATCAGGATACCGAGGCGGCAAGGAGGAGGCGACGAGGCGTATTATACATACGTTGAGGAAACCGACGACGCAGCCAACAAAGGTAGCCGTATGAAGCCGACTTTTTTAGTCAACGCGAATCAGCATTGCGTCCCCCTGGGCGTGCCCCGAGCAAATGCCGCAGACGCCCCAACCGCCGCCGCGCCGCTGCAGCTCATAACCCAATGTCATGGCGATTCTGGCTCCGGTCGCTCCAATGGGATGACCATAAGCAACCGCTCCGCCGTTGACATTCACCTTTTTAAACATCTCTTCTTTAGTCATGCCCAAAATCGAGCGGCAGCTAACCAGCGCCACAGCCGCAAAGGCTTCGTTGATTTCAATCACATCCATCTGGTCGAGCGTCATATCATTTTGTTCCAGAATTTTCTTAATGGCTAAACCCGGCACGGTCGCGATGTCTTTAGTCGGCTGCGAAACTTCAGCATAATCAACAATGGTAAAAATAGGTTTGAGCCCCAGTTCGTCTGCTTTTTCTCTGCTCATCAAAAGGCAAACGTCGCCGCCGTCATTGACGCCGGGCGAGTTTCCGGCGGTGACGCTTCCCGGCTGGCCGGTCACGGTGCTTAGATGGCCAAATACCGGCGGAAGTTTTGCCAGACCTTCGAGTGTAGTTTCCGGCCTTGGCCCTTCGTCTTTATCAAAAACGATCACTTTTTTACCCTGTTTAACCTCCACAGGGAATATTTCATTATCAAGTTTCCCTTCATTCATCGCGCGGACAGCGTTCATCTGGGAATTGAGCGCCCACTCATCTTGTTCCTGCCGGGAAAAGCCGAACTCATCGGCCACTTCCGAACCATGAATGGCCATATGCCTGTTGTAGAAGGCATCCCACAAGCCATCATAAACCATCGAATCAATGACGCGGCCGTTGGGTAAGGCCATCCTCGCTCCCCAGCGCATATCCGGCAGGACAAAGGGACAATTGCTCATACTTTCCTGACCGCCGGCAATACAAATATCGGCGCGTCCCAGAAGAATCATTTGAAAAGCCAGATCAATCGTCTTGATGCCGGAAGAGCAAACTTTATTGACGGTAATGGAAGGCACTGATTCCGGCACTCCCGCCAGAATGGTCGCCTGACGCCCGGGAATCTGACCGCAGCCGGCGGGAACAACCTGCCCCATAAAGATATAGTCCACATCCGCAGGCTTTACCTTGCCTTCGGTGCGGCGCAGGACTTCTTTTATCGCCAGAGCGCCCAACTCCATTGCTGAAAAATCTTTGAGCGCACCGCCTGCCCGACCATACGGTGTCCGGCATGCTTCCACACAAACGACCTCCCGAAACTTTTTATGAGGATTTTTTATTTTTCGCCCCATTGTGCTGAAATCAGGCTTTCTTTCACCAAACTTGGCAATGGGCGCGTTCTTGTAAATCTCTGCCCTTGTTTTTTCCAACTTCTGCGGCACTTTAGCCATACAAATTCCATCTCCCTTTTACTTTTCTTGTGATAATAATTTAGTGGTAAAATTAAACGACTGAAAAAATTCCCGTTTGTTTTTTTACATAGAGTATTTTTAAAGTCAACTGTTTTGATTGAGGAAATTTACAATAAAACCTCCAAAGTCTAATGATAGCTATAGAAAACAATAAGGTTGACGAAGGTAAAATTATATTATACGATTTACAATCAGCTCCAAACTGAGAGTTTTCGTCATTGTGACGATAACTATCAAAAGGTTTGGTATCAGTTAAAATTAAGGGGAGGCAACACCATGTTTGAAGGACTTTTGCAACCTATGCACCTCATATTGATTCTGATTATAGTTTTGATTATCTTTGGTCCGGGGAAACTGCCGGAGTTGGGAAGCTCAATAGGTAAAGCCATCAGAGGTTTTAAGAAGGCAATGAATGAACCGGAGAAAAAATCTGAAGAGGAAACAAAAAAAATAGAAAATAAAGATAAAGAATAGGATCAACCAGATTCTTCAATCCCGCGGCTTCAGCAAGGGAAGGAATGCGGTATAACCCGCGGGAGGTCGCGTTATCCTCTGCTTCGCGGGATAATTCGACCATCAAGTTTCAGTCGCAGATGACCCCACGGTGACCTTTAGGTTATTCAGGTTATGCACTTTATTTCTGAAACTTGGGTCTCATTATTGTAAGGAGCCTCCGGCTCCTGCCGGAGGGGGCTTCACTGAATAAACGTTTAACCTTCAGGATTCTCTTCTTACTCCTGTTAATAATCTTATCAGTTTATATCTTCATTCACTTTGATCTGTATCTGTTTTTCAAAGACAGATACAAATTACTGAATTTTATTAAGTCATACCATCCATACGATGAACTCATCTTTATTTTACTCCAGATTGTACAGGTTGTTGCGGCTCCGATTCCGGGAGAACTGACAGGCCTTATCGGCGGTTATCTTTACGGACCTTTTTGGGGAACTGTTTATTCGACAATCGGACTTACGCTCGGTTCCTGGATAGCTTTCATGCTGGCGCGCTTTTTCGGCGAGCCGCTTCTGGAAAAAGTGGTCAAGAAAGAAGTCTTTGAAAAATTTGATCACTTTATGGAACATCAGGGCATTGGAGTATCGTTAATTCTGTTTCTGGTTCCGGGATTCCCCAAGGATTATTTATGTTACATCATGGGTGTCAGTCTCATCCCCACATGGACATTCATCATAGTTTCCACGACCGGGCGTTTGCTCGGTACCATAATGCTTTCTTTTACCGGATACTATGCCGGCAATGGACAATATCTTTTTTTAACCTGCCTTACAGGAGCAGGTATAATCATTTTTATCGTCGTCTATTACTATCACGATAAAATACTTCATCTTTTAAAAAAGAAGAGGTGAGAATAAAGGATCAAACCATTTCTGTTCATATTCCGAAATATTCATTTATCGATTCAAACGCAACCCGGACCATTAAGTCGATATCCTCCTCTTCCACAATATACGGCGGCATAAAATAAATAACATTGCCCAAAGGCCGCAGAAGAACTCCTTTTTTGAGCGCGAGCCGATAGATTCCGTAACCAATTCTCTTTTGCCAATCAAAAGCCTTTTTAGAAATTTTATCCTCCACCAATTCCAGAGCGCCGATCATCCCCATCTGACGATATTCACCAATGTACGAATGACCTTGCGCCAGCGCGTTTACCTTATCGGCAATAATTTTTGCTCTCCTTTCATTTTGGACCAGAACATTGTCTTCGGCAAAGATACTCAACGATTCTCGGGCAACAGCACAGGCCAAAGCGTTACCCGCATAACTGTGGGAGTGCATAAAGGCCTTAAGTTCTGTATAGTCGGCATAAAAAGCCGAATAGATATCATTCGTCGTAACCACCAGGGAAAAAGGCATATAGCCTGCCGTAATCCCCTTGGATAAGCACATTATATCCGGACTAATTCCGGCATGAACGCATGCAAACATTTTGCCGGTACGGCCAAAACCTACCGCAATTTCATCGGCAATAAAGTGAATATTATATTTTGTGCAAAGCGCCCGGAGCTTTTTCAGATAAACCGGAGGATAGATTTTCATGCCGGCCGCGCACTGCACAAGAGGTTCAATAATGACCCCACAGATTTCTTCGGAATGCTCTTCGATAATTCGTCCCAGTGACTCAAAGCATTCGGCATCGCAGTTTTCGCGGTTTTTGCCGAAAGGGCAGCGGTAACAATCCGGTCCTGTAGCTTTAAAAATATTGAGCAGCAATGGTTTGTAGATTTTACTGTACAGGTCAAGATCACCTACGGAAAGCGCGCCCAGGGTTTCACCATGATAGGCATCGGTAATCGCGACGAAGCGAGTTTTACGTGGATGGCCGGTCTGCTGGTGATAATGAAAACTCATTTTCAGGGCGGCTTCCACCGCCGAAGAACCGTTGTCGGCAAAAAAAACTTTCTCGAGGCCTGCCGGTGTGATGCGCACAATATCCTCTGCCAGTTCAATGGCAGGCGGATGAGAAAAATTAGCAAAAATGACGTGCTCGAGTTTTTCCAGTTGCTGACGAATCGCGGCGTTGATTCTGTCATTGCTGTGCCCGAAGAGGTTCACCCACCAAGAGGAAACAGCATCGAGATAAGACTTTCCGTCTGTGTCATACAGGTAAGCGCCCTTGCCGCGCTCGATAACTATCGGCGGAAAATCTTCATAGTCCTTCATTTGCGAACAGGGATGCCAGATATAACGCAAATCTCTCTTCTGCCATTCATTCATTCTTCGTCACCATTACTGTTCACGGTTTGCCTATAATTAATTTCGTGTGTCATTCAGAATTCCCAGTTCCTTACCGATGGCCGCCATAGAATCGATGGCCGGCGCCAAATCATCTACCGTGTGGGTAGCCATCAAATTAATTCGCAGGCGACTGGTGCCTTGCGGCACTGTCGGCGGACGAATGGCCGAAACAAAAATATTTTTCCCCATCAACCTGTTGCTGAAATTTACCGTCAATTCGGGCTGACCAAGAACAACGGAAATAATCGGGGTGGGGAAATCCATAATCTCAAAACCGATCTCTCTGAGTTTTTCCCTAAACCATGCGGAATTGGCTATAAGGGACTGCCGTAGCCGTGGTTCAGCTTGAACAATTTCCAGAGCCCTCAGCGACACGGCAACTGTTGCCGGGGCTAAAGCCGTGGAAAAAATAAAACTGCGCGCCTTATTGGCAAGATAATCGATCAGGCCGCGATTCCCGGCAATAAAACCGCCTTCGCTGGCTAACGCTTTACTAAAAGTTCCCATCTGAATATCAATTTCATTTTGCAAACCAAAATAATCCGCCGTCCCCCCACCGTTTTTTCCTAAAACTCCCGTCGCGTGGGCATCGTCTACCATCAACAGCATATTATACTTTTTCGCTACCTGGATAATCTCCGGCAATGGCGCAATATCTCCATCCACACTAAATAGCCCGTCGGTGACAACCAAAGCCCGCCTGCCGCGATGGCTATGCGCTTTGGTTTCCAGATCAGAGGCATCGCAATGTTTATAGATAATGATTTCGGCGCCGCTTAGCCGACAACCATCGATGATACTGGCATGATTGAAACGATCGGAAAAAATCACCCAGTCCTTACCCGCAATGCTGGAGATGGCACCGATATTCGCCATATAACCGGTATTGAAAAGTAGCGCAGCTTCTGCTCCTTTAAACGCGGCAATTTCATCTTCAAGCTTTTTATGCACCTCATAACTTCCGGTTGTCAGCCTCGATCCGCCGGAGCCGACACCATATTTTTCCATAGTATCCATTGCCGCCTGCTTTAGACGCTGGTCGTTGCAAAGACCGAGATAGCTATTGGACGAAAGCATCAGATAACTTTTGCCTGCTATTTTTACATAAGGCTGTTGAGGCGATTGCAGATACTTCATCTGCCGGTAAAGACCGCTTTCGTTAATCCATTTGAGTTCATCAAGAAACATTTTACTCGATATCCTCTCTATATCGTGTCCATCATGGCCATAATTTCATCAATGACAATTGATTTTTTAAACACTTCTTTAAGATTGCCTATTTGACCTTTTTCTGTATCAACACCGGTAAGCGCGGGCAGGGTTATAATCGCGGAAACACTGGCAAGCTTGGCAATGGTTTCCACGTTGTCTCTTTCCAATTGACTTTGGGTGCTGCTGTTTATAATAATACCTTTTATTTTCAGGCCTGCACTGCGGGCAAAATTTATCGTCAAAAGGGTGTGATTGATTGTTCCCAAACCCGCACGCGCGACCAACAAACAAGAAAAACCAAGCTCCCGGATGAGATCATACTGCATATAACCTTCATCATTCAAAGGCACTGCTAAACCACCGGCCCCTTCGGCGATGATCCATTCATAACATCCTTTCAAATATTGGAGACGGTCTTTGATGAGACCAACATCAATGGGCATTTGTTCCAGACGCGAGGCCAGATGCGGCGCCATCTCATTTTTAAAAACAAATGGCGTTATATTTTTCCCCTCCTCGATAAATCCTGAAGCCGTTCTAACAAACACTGCATCGATTGCTTCGGTAACGCCGTTTATAACAACCGCGCCACTAGCGACCGGCTTAAAATAAGCGCTCGGATGTTTCTCGGCAAGCAGCAAATGCATGAGCCCGGCAGATACCATAGTTTTGCCGACCTCCGTATCAGTACCGATGATGTATATTCCTTTAGACATTGAATATAACCCTAAATTACAGTTTGTTAAAGATGGCCTTATACTAAAGGTTGAACATAACTTCCATAGCAAAGAATAGACGTTTAAAAGCAGCAATATTCGCTTCACAAATTCCCGGCGACTTTATTGCAGGTTTGTCTGAATAATCTATCCGGTACCATTTCTTTTGGATTGACATTTAAACTCATTTTTTCTAATAATCGCCCCAAAAGATATTGCAGGTACATATGAATTTAATAGATAAGATGAAAAATAAAATTATCAAACAGATGGCGGCTGTCAGCTCTGCTGAAGCCCTGGAGCTTTTTATCGAAGCATCAAATCACCCATGGATGATCATGGCCACCGCTTCCGAAATTCGGGAACACTTCAAAGGCAAAGAAATCATCCTCTGCGGCATTACCAATGCCAAATCAGGCAGGTGCTCTGAGGACTGCCAGTTCTGCGCGCAATCGTCACATTATCAGACGGCTGCGCCCTCTTATCCTCTGAAAACGGTGAAGCAAATCATTACCGAAGCCGGAGAGGCGGCAAAAGACGGATCTGAATTTTTCGGCATCGTTACCAGCGGCAAGCGCTTGAACGCGAAAAAAGAATGGGCAGAAATCTTTAAAGCAATTAAAGGAGTGCGTGAAATCGGCCTCTCTCCTTGCGCCTCTTTAGGCATTATCGATATTGAAAAAGCGAGGGAGCTAAAATCCGCGGGGTTGTTTCGTTACCATCATAATCTGGAAACAGCTCGTAGTTTTTTTAAAAATATCTGCACCACGCACGACTATGAAGAAGATGTCGAGACAATTCGCACTGCCAAGGCGGCGGGGCTATCCGTTTGCGCGGGCGCTCTGATCGGCATGGGTGAAAGCATTTCTCATCGCATCGAGCTTGCCGAAACTTTGAGGAAATTGAATGTCGATTCCGTTCCTCTGAACATTCTCAGTCCTATTAAGGGTACTCCCCTGAGCCGCATGGCGGCGTTGCCGCCTATGGAAATCCTTATGACCATAGCCATCTTCCGTTTTATGCTCCCGGATAAAGACATCAAGCTTTGCGGCGGCAAGGAAAAAAATATGCGGCAATTGCTTCCTTTGGGTATTTTATCCGGCGCAAATTCTCTCATGACCGGGAATTATTTAACAACAACAGGGCGGAATAGCTCTCTGGACCACGAAATGATTTTAGATCTGGGACTTACTCCAACGCGGCAGGCCCAAACGACATGTAAATGCGATGCCAAGAAAAGGAAGTCTTGCTTACCGGAAACCATCTTAAAGTAAAAAAACGGGGAATGGTTTCATCACCGTTATATTTGTCTTTTGTCCACCACCCGCGTAATTTTCCCTTTCTGCCGCAAAATACTTTTGGACTCGACCAATGTAACATCAACATTAATGCCGGTTACCGATCCGATGCGTTTTTTAATCATTTCTAAAAAAGATCTCTGCTTTTGCAGCTCCAGAGAAAAGATTTTATCCGTAACTTCAATAATCACCTCCAGGCTGTCCATTGCTCCTTTTCTTTCCACGACAAGTTGATAAGGTGTTTCACCCTGCGCGACACTGAAAAGCGCATCTTCGATTTGAGAAGGAAAAACATTTACACCTCTGATAATGAGCATATCGTCGGAACGCCGCATTATTTTTTTCATGCGCACTAAAGTTCTGCCGCATTCACATTGAGCATAGTCGAGGCTGGTAATATCTCCGGTCCGGTAGCGAATCATGGGAACGGCTTCTTTGGTAAGCGTGGTAAGCACCAGTTCACCCGCGCTGCCGGATGGCAATACCGCGCCTGTTTCGGGATCAATAATCTCCGGGATGAACGCGTCTTCATAAATATGCAAACCTTTTTTACACGAACATTCACCGGCAACGCCGGGGCCAATTACCTCGGAAAGACCGTAATTGTCAGTCGCGCTCAACAACAGCCTGCTTTCAATTTCTTCGCGCATTTTCTCCGACCATGGCTCTCCGCCAAAAAGCCCAAATTTCAACGAAAGCGATTTAGGGTCCACGCCAAGCTGTTCTATGCGATCAGCCAAAGCGATCGCATAGCTGGGTGTGCTGACCAATACCGTCGTTTTATAATCCTGCATAATCATAATTTGCTTTTCCGTATTTCCGGTACCCATCGGAATAACCGACGCGCCAATTGTTTCCGCGCCATAATGCACACCGAAAGCTCCTGTGAAAAGACCGTAACGGAAAGCTATTTGCACCACATCGTCACGAGTTACTCCGGCGGCAGTCATAAAACGTGCCACCAGATTAGACCAGATTTTTATATCATTTTTCGTATAACCCATTACTATCGGCTTGCTGGTGGTCCCGGATGACGAATGAATGCGGACTACTTCCCGCAGAGGCACGGCAAACATACCATAGGGATAGTTGAGATTTAAGTCATCTTTGGTAGTAAGCGGAAGTTTTGTCAAATCCGACAAAGAACAAATATCTTCCGGGATAATACCCATTTCATTAAATTTTTTCCGGTAATGGGTCACATTTTTGTGAACTCTATTGATTATGGCCTGAAGTCTTTCCAGTTGCATTTGTTCGAGCTCATCCCGTAACATACACTCATGAGTTGCATCCCAGATATTCATAAAAAACCTCCCTGCAAAATTATCTCTCCCATATCTCTTTTTTATCTTTACCGAGATATGCCCGTTGAACATCTTTATTTTCTAATAAGTCGGCGGCTGTACCTTCTAAAATCAACCGGCCGTTTTCCAGCACATAGCCGCGATTAGCCATCTTCAGGGCCGCCCGCGCATTTTGTTCAACCAGAAGAATTGTAGTTTTCTTCTCCCGTGATAAATTTTCAATAACCCGAAAAATTTCCTGAGCCACCATGGGCGCAAGCCCCATGGAAGGCTCGTCGAGAAGTATCAATTTTGGTCTGGCCATGAACGCCCGGCCTATAGCAAGCATTTGCTGTTCACCGCCCGATAATGTTCCGGCAAGTTGCTTTCGCCGCTCTCTTAGAATCGGAAACAAGGCATAAACCATCTCGCTGGTTTTTTTCACTTCAGCTTTGCCGCCGCCCAGTATCTTGTAGTGCAAATAGGCGCCTAATTCCAGATTATCCTCCACGGAAAGGGGTTTAAAAACCTGTCTTCCCTCAGGAACCTGGGAAATACCCATTTGAACAATTCGATGCGCGGCAAGATTATTTATGGGAACATTATTAAAAATAATCTGACCGCTGCGAGGAGGCACCATTCCGGACAAAGAATTAAGAAGAGTTGTCTTTCCGGCGCCATTAGCGCCGATAAGAGTTACTATCTCTCCTTCGGCCAGATGAAGAGAAACGTTTTTCAACGCCTGCGCCTGACCATAATAGGTATTGATATTTTTTATCTTCAGCATAATTATTTGTTTATCTGAACGGTATTATCCCTCACCTAAATAAGCAGAAATCACCGCAGGATTCTCCTGAATCTCCCGCGGCGTTCCCTCCGCCAGTTTTTTCCCCAGATTCAAAACAATTATGGAATCACAAATATCCATAACCAGTTCCATATCATGTTCCACAAGTATTACCGTTATTCCTGATTCCCTGATCCTGCGAATAAGCAGGGCAAGTTCGGCTGTTTCCCTGCTATTTAACCCCGCCGCAGGCTCGTCCATCAAAATAGCTCTTGGTTCTACTGCCAGCGCCCGGGAAATTTCCAACAGCCTTCCCTTGCCAAAAGGTAAATTACCGGCCTGGATATCCGCCAAATCCGTCAGGCCGGTAAATTCCAGCCACTGCAAACTCTTTTCCTTAATATACTTTTCTTCTTTAATTTGGCCGGGCAATTTGAACGCGCTGGAAAAAATACCGCTCTTACTCCTGGTGTGAAGCCCGACCATAACATTTTCCAGAACTGTCATTTGCCCGAACAGTTCCACATTTTGGAATGTGCGCACCAAACCAAGTCCGGCCAGCGCCTCCGGCGGAAAAAGCGAAATATTCTTTTCACCAAGATAAACTTCTCCCGCTGTCTGGGCATAAAGGCCTGTTATAATATTAAACAACGTGGTCTTTCCCGCGCCGTTAGGACCGATAACACCGGTTATTGAACCATCGGCCACGGAGAAGGAAACATCTTCCAGCGCGGTCAACCCGCCAAATATCTTGGTTATGCCGTTAAGTTTGAGCATTGTTGCTGGTCATTCCTTTTATCTTGGCGGCGGTAAATTCCGCAATTTTTTGAATACCGCTGATCAAACCGCCGGGCATGAACATCGTCATTAAGATCAGCATTAATCCATAGATAATAATATCAAAATCCTGAAAAACACGCAGAAATTCCGGCAGCATTGTTAAAATTGCCGCGCCAAGAAATGAGCCGTAAATGCTGCCGAGACCGCCGATAACCACCATGGTAAGCAACTCTATAGAAAAATTGAACCCGAAAGATGCCGGAGAAATAAAAGTCATGATATGGGCGTAGAGGCTTCCGGCAATAGCGGAAATAACGGCGGAAACTGTAAAAATCTGCACTTTTAGAATTCGGGCATTAACACCCATGACACGGGCAGCCATCTCCGAATCATTAATGGCTCTGAGCGCCCGGCCGATTCTTGATTGGGATAAATTGATTGATAACAACATCACGACTAAAGTGAACAGCCAGACCAAATAATAATTATTCAGATCATTATCAAAAATCAATGAGCCGATATGAAGATTAGGTATTCCGGATAACCCTGATGGACCTCCGGTTAAGCCGACAGTTTCGTTAAAAATAATATACATGATAATACCGAAACCGAGTGTAGCCATCGCCAGATAATGTCCCTTGAGTTTTAAAATAGGAAAACCGATAACAAAAGCCAGCGCTCCGGCACAAACAGCAGCCAGAACAATCACCAGCCAGGGATCGAGAGGGAATCTTGTAGTGATTATACCGGAAATATATGCGCCCAAGCCGAAGAAGGCGGCATGGCCGAGTGAAATCTGCCCAGCATATCCCAGCAGGAGATTCAGTCCTATGGCCAGAATGGTGTTGATGCCGACGAAAACAAATACATTTAAAAGATAATTGCCTTTAAAAAAAAGTGGCACCAATAGCACGGCTGCCGCAAAAAATAAAAAAATCAGTATTTGGCGTTTTTTCCCCGTCATGATATTTAATCTCAATTTTCAGACCAGAACCATTTTCTAATGAAAAATATCAGGGCTTCTGGGATTAAAATCTTTCCGACTCCTTTTTCCCGAACAATCCTTCCGGCCGGACAAAGAGGATCAACAACAAAATGATAAAGGCGATGGCATCTTTATAACTGGCAGAGATAAAACCGGCGCCTAAAGATTCCAGTAAGCCCAACAAAAGTCCTCCCAGCACAGTTCCCAAACCGCTGCTCATTCCGCCGATAATCACCGCGCAAAAGCCTTTCAGGCCAAGCATGATACCCACATCATAGGAAGTCATGGTAAGCGGAGCAATGATTATTCCGGCCATGGAGCCTATGGCCGAACTGATAGCAAAAGAAAGCAGAACCATGTTTTTTACGTTAATACCGACCAGACTTGCCGCCTGAGAATTATAAGAGCAGGCGCGCATGGCTTTGCCGATAATGCTGTAATTAAAAAAAATCCTGCTGGCAATAATGATTAAAATAGTTACGGCAAAAATCCAGAGATGCTGGGGAAGGATAGTTGCACCGGCGAGATAAAGAGGATCGTTACCCGAAAAAGCGGGCATGGCATGAGTATCTTTTCCCCAGATAAGCATAGCCGCGCCGCGGATAAAAATGCTGGCTCCTATAGTAATAATAATCAGGCTAAGCGGCTTCGCATTCTTGAGCGGTCTGATGGCGAGACGTTCAAAAGAGATACCGACAATTGTCGAAATAAGAATGGCCAGAACTATTGCCGGTATGAGCGGCAGGTGTAAAACGGTAAGAAAAAAAACTGTTAACATTCCACCGAGCATCACAAATTCACCCTGAGCAAAGTTGATTATGCCGGTGGAATTATAAATAATGGCAAAGCCAAAACCAATCAGGGCGTAGATAGCGCCGTTAGAAAGGCCGGATAAGATATATTGAAATAATTGCCGGGAGCTGTCCATTTATAAGTTGAAGTTGCGATTCTTCAATAAACATTAATGCGGCGCAGGCATCATCGCCCGCGCCGCTTATACAGTTTGACTAATTTATGTCAAGAGATTACTATTTAATCAATTTCCAGTCACCTTGCTTAACCTGTACCAGAACAAAAGCTTCACTCGTCAAACCGGCATGATCCTGCGGAGAATAAGAGAAGGTTCCTCCGATACCGGCAAATTTTTTCGTTTTCTCAAGCTGATCACGAATCGCCGCGGGAGTAAAGGCTCCTTGTTCGATAGCTCTCTTTAACAGCATAACCGCATCCCCGGCATGGCCGCCAAAATGATCGCCTTCCACCTTATAGTTTTCCTTGTATTTATTTACATAGTTCATCAGCGCTTTCTTCTGCGGATCGGACTTAGGCAACTGATCGGCAACTATGACACGTCCTGAAGGAAGTATAATTCCTTCTGCTCCCTCACCGGCAAGTTCAATAAATTTTTTAGAGGAAACACCGTGACTCATAAACAAAGGCAGTTTGATTCCCAGTTGTTTGACGTTTCTAGCGACTTTGGCTGGGCCGGGATTGGTTCCCCAGCAGATAATCGCTTGAGCTTGGCTATCGCGTATTTTTGTTAACTGAACCGTCATATCGTCATCTTTCGGACCATAAGTTTCATCTGAAGTTATCTGCATGCCGAATTCTTTAGACTGTAATTTAAGTTGTTCTCTTCCTGAAGAACCGAAGCCATCCGAAACAGTAAGTATTGCTACTTTAGCAATTTTTTGTTTCTGCAAATACTTATAAAGTTTCATTACGGCCAGAGCGTCATTTTGCGCTGTTTTAAATACCCATTTCTTTACCGGATCGGTTATTTTAATTCCCGCCGCACAGGAAATCATCGGTATTTCAGCTTTTTCGACTACGGGAATAACCGCCATGCTGTCACCTGTAGTACTGGGGCCGATGATAGCGACAACTTTATCATCTTTAATCAGTTTGTTAACAGCCTGCACAGCCTTGGTGGCATCGCCCTGAGTATCATAGACGATAAGTTCCAGTTTACGCCCTTTTATTCCACCGGCTTTGTTTATATCCGCTACCATCATTTCCGCCGTATTGCGTTCCGGCTCACCGAGAAATGAAGCGGGCCCGGATACAGAAAATAACGCTCCAATCTTTAGGGGAGGAGCGGCAAAGACTACTCCGGCCATTAAAACACTAAAAAATAAAACAAAAATTATTTTGAAAATATTTCTTAACATACACACCTCCATTTAAGAAAAGTTTATTAACTTGTAAATACAACAAATTTTTTTAAATTTTATTTCCGCAATATCTAGTGTTCAATGCACCGTTTACTTTTTGGATAATTATGCTAACCAATTGCCGCAAACTTCTTAATATTTATGCTGATTTGTAAATCATAGATAAAACTTCATGTCAAACAAAAAATGAAAGGATTGGGAAACGATATCATGATCGCTTTCTATATGGCCATATCCATATGACACGAGCCGCATAAATGCTGTAAGCCGCAAAAACCCTGCTGAGTTTAGCCTCCTCCCATCTCGCACGAAGCAACTGAATAATGACAAATAATGTAAAAATTACTATATTGAGAACGGAAAACCGCCAGATAGTAACAGCGAGAGCAGTAAGAATTTCTCCCAAATATACAGGATGCCTGATCCAGCGATAGGGACCGTTAGTTATTAAGGTACGCGCCTCAACGGTAATACTAAAAGAATAACGTAAGGTCCACAAGCCCCATATTGTAAGCGCCACGGCAGCAGTCATCCAGTAAAAAATGATATAGATAATCAACCAATTATTGTACATTAAAGGGTTGGGCGGCGATGAAAGCAGAAAAAAAGGTAGAACACCTCCGATCAACGGAATGATAATTTCTTTTAATCCTCGTGATCTCTCGATAGGATCAATCCGAATAGCATAGCTGACGAGAAAAACTACGTAGATAAGTGTTTCTGTCACCCACAAAGGCTTTACAAGATAATATCTGTATAAGCTAATTCGATGAACCAGAAAAATAATGAGAATAACAATAATGCCGATCCGGATTATCCTGTGCAAAAAATGTGCGGGAAAAAAATTTTCCAACCAACCGAAGGGATCAAATTCTTTCATTTATTGTTAAAACTCCAATTCTAATGAAACCAAGATATTACAAGCGTAGTGGAGAGCTTAATACTAAGCTACGGGGAATGTGCTAGCTATCGAATTCAAACATAATAAGTATCCGGCTAAGGTTCTTCCAACTCGGCAGGCGTTTTATCCTCGAGCAGAACTTCGGTAGAGGTGCCCGGCAATTCCTGAACGTTGCGCAACTTTCTCTGAATCGCACGCGATCTTTTCCGCACATCATCCATAGAGTCTGTTGCATTTACCAGTTTTTTATGGACAGCATCCAATAGATCGCCAAATTTACCAAATTCTGTTTTGACCTCGCCCAGCACTTTCCAGACTTCACTGGAGCGTTTCTGAATCGCCAGAGAGCGGAAGCCCATTTGCAGGCTGTTTAAGATAGCGGCAAAAGTGGTAGGTCCCGTAACAACAATATGATATTCACGCTGCAACAACTGGACTAAAGCTGTTCGGCGAATGACCTCGGCATAAAGGCCTTCGGACGGTAAAAACATAATGCCGAAATCCGTGGTTTTGGGCGGAGCCAGATACTTTTGAGATATATCTCTGGCCGCCTTTTTAATACTTGTTTCCAGTTGTTTTACAGCATCATCAGCGGTAGTTGCGTCCGCCCGCTCCTGCGCGTCTAAAAGTCTTTGATAATCTTCCACCGGAAATTTTGCGTCAACCGGAATCCATAGCGGATCGGCATTGGCGTCTCCCTGCCCGGGAAGCTTGATGGCAAATTCGACAAAATCATTGCTGTGCTCGTTGATTTTCACGTTCTTTGCGTATTGTTCCGGCGACAGAATTTCTTCCAAAAGCGCGCCCAATTGCACCTCTCCCCAGGTGCCGCGCGATTTAACATTGGTCAGGACCTTCTTCAAATCGCCGACTCCCGCCGCCAGGTTGCGCATGTCGCCCAAGCCCTGATGCACCTGTTCGAGCCGCTCGGAGACCTGCTTAAAAGATTCACCCAACCTCTTCTCCAGCGTACTCTGCAATTTTTCATCAACTGTTTCCCGCATCCGGTCAAGCTGGCGTGTATTGTCTTCCTGAATTTGTTTGAGCCTGGCATCCACCACCTGCCGCACCGCTTCCAATTTTTGCTCGTTAGTTGTGGTGAGTAAAGACAACCGGGCGGCAAAGCCTTCCAATTGATTACGCTGCAGGTCGGCAATTTCAGCCATGTGCGCTTGCACGGAATCTCCGAAAGACTTGAGCGAACCGGCTAATTCCGTTCTTTCCTGCTGTGCTTGCGTCTGCGTTTCGGCGCGAAACTTGGCAATCTCATCCCGCACCGAGCGATCGATTCTTTCCTGAAAATTTTGTAACATATCCAATTTGTTGATAAGCGGCGTAAGATCAACAGAATCTCTCCCCGCCCGCAGATACAGCAGAACAAAACCGATGGGCAGCAGGATTAGAATTATTATAATCAGAATTAATTCCATTTTTTCTCCGCAATCAGTTGGATGAAATTTATCACGCCTTGCCGATACCCTGAAAATGACGGCTGAATATATCGGTTAAAAGATGGAAGTGTCAAGTAAAATGAAGGTAAACTAAAAACAGGCATAACCGGCAAATCAAAGTATAATGCTTTGTAATTTAAGGAAAATGTCTTGAAACGATGATTTAGAATTGGAATAATTAGAAAATGTCTGTCACACTTTTGGGGGAAAATTGTATAAGCTATATGAGAAGAAAAATAACTTTTGAAGACAGTTATTAAGGCATGCATAATCCGTTTCAGGAAAAGATCGAAGAGCACGAAAGCGATGTGAATTATATAAAACTGGCGCTGGAAGGTGATGCAGTGGCACTGGAGGCGCTTATCCTGCGGCACCAATCCTGGATTTTTAATATCGCTCTTAACATGACCGGAGACATCCACAGGGCTGAAGATGTAACGCAGGAGATATTGATTAAAACCATTGCCAAGCTCTCTACATACGATGAGCAAAAGGCTGCGTTTCGGACGTGGTTATACCGGATTGTTGCCAATCATGTTATCAACATGAAGGAAAGCAAAAAAGAGCAGTTCTTTGCCGCGCACGCGGAAAGCCTTGATTTCGGCACGTACGCCCTCAATCTGCCCGATACAAAAAAGCATGCTCCAATGAATGATAGGGAAATCATCGATGAAACCAAAAACTATTGCACATTGTGCATATTGCTGTGTCTGACCAGAATGGAGCGGATGGTGCTGATTCTGGGAGCCATCTTTGATGTCACTGATCGTATCGGGGCGGAAATTTGCGATATCTCGCGGGTGAACTTCCGTAAAATCTTATCGCGCTCGCGCAAAAAAGTTGCCGATTATTTTCAAAGCAATTGCAGCCTTTTTGATGAACGCAATCCCTGCAAATGCGGCGAGCAGGTGAGTTACCTGATTAATTTAGGCATGATAAAGCCTGGTGACATGAACATCAAACATAGCTCAATGGGGACAATCCGAACTGTTCTGGGAAAGACCATCACCGATATAGAAAATTCATATTCAGAGTTTCTGACACTTTATCAGGAACAGCCGTTTTTTAAGGGGCCGGATATGGTTAACTGGCTGAAAGATTTATTACAAAGAAATAATATAAATGATTTTTTTCAAGGTGAGGAGGGATAAATGGTTAATCAGGAATTAGTTGCTCCATGCGGTCTTTATTGCGGTGTCTGCGGCATCTATTGCGCAACAGCAAGCGGCGATCAGCCGCTAAAAGAAAAACTGGCCAAAGCCTATGGCGATACTCCCGACAAAATTAATTGCCGGGGATGCCTCTCCGATTCGGTTTACTGGTATTGTAAAGTTTGCCCAGTTAAAAGTTGTACCCGGGAAAAGAGATATACCGGCTGCCATCAATGCGCTGATTTCCCTTGTGACAAGATAGAAAATTTCCCTGTGCCTGAGGGAAAGAAAAATATTCTGCGTGCCATTCCGCTCTGGAGAGAGTTGGGTACTGAGGCGTTTATTAAAGGAGAAGAAAAACTTTTTGCCTGCAATAATTGCGGCACCAAACTTTTCCGCGGAGCCAGAAAATGCCGCCAGTGCGGCACAATAAAAGGATAAGAAATATTTGAGTAAAGCCTTTACGGAGTGTTGCTCAAACTGATATTTTTGGGGCGGCACTCCGTAAAGTTTGATAGATGTTCAACGAAAAGATCACCAGCCCGCGGAACGCGTGTCTGCGTGTATCGACAGGTTATATTTTATCATCTAATGCTCAAATTAAAGACACACTAGTGAAATTTTTTAAAAATATTTAATTATTTGCTCCAAATTCTCGTCGAAGTGTCGCGAGAATATCTCCATATGTCTCACGTATATTATCTTTAGAATATCTGATTTGGTGTATACCTTGCAAATTGGAAAAATCCTCTGTGCCGTCTTCTAATAGTACAGCGACTCTAGCAAAACCGAGGACTCCTTGAAATAATCCAGTTTCATGAATTACATTAGGTCTTGCTTGATATTTTCCGTCAGCCATCTTGTCTTCTGCAGTTAATACAAGAATAGCAAAAGAACTTGTGTGAAGCATATGTTCGAGTATATCGCGAATAGTATGACCAGACCTAGCTCCAGTTTCATATGCTTGAACTTGATAATTATGAAGATCTTGTAAGTGCTGTTTTAAATCTTTCCATTGTGGACTTTGTCCGTGACCTATGAATATCATTGGTCCCTTTGAAACGCGGGTAGGATTGCGTTGAATTTCCATGTCATCGTCTGAAAGTTGTGATAATGGAACTTCCCCTTCAAATAATTGAAACAAAATTTGGATTAATTCTCTATTTTTAGCGGATATACCTATTTCAGTATACGCTGTTGTTCCGCATTTGACACCGTAGCATTCAAGATCAAATTTCGTATCTTGGTAATTAGCAGAAAGCCGTGCATAAATGAACCTCCCCGCAGCAAGCTGCGGGGTATCTCATGGTTGGTAGCTACTCTCCAAGCGAAGCAAGCTTCGGGGAATATTACCCGGAGAGATTTAATATTCAAAAGGTTTACGATAGTCGTCATAAAATTCACTTATGTTGTCATAATCCCATTTTTCTTCTCCTAGATTTATGTGGATGCAAGATACTTTGGCAACTTGAGAAGACTCATTTTGAACAACCAATGCAGTAAGAGCTTTTTGTATTATCTCAGGACTAAAAATGCATCTACTATAAGTTTTTCTTTTTACCATAACAATAACCTCTTAATACAGATAAGCATGTGATTTATTAATTTCACTAACTACGAATAATAATTATAAATAAATTTCTCTCAACGTAACATAACAATTAATATACGTGACCCTTTATATACCGGTTTGAATAAAAATCTGTTCTTTGAATTATGTATTTTCTACACAAATATTTATTTAAAATCAATTAATTATTATTAAAGTCTTGCGTAAAAAGTGTTTATTATTAAGAAAAATGTAATACGTATCCAGCACATATTTGTAAGTTGCTTTATTGCGCTCTTTTGGGTATAAACGCAACGTCTGCTTTATCAGACAGAATTTAATACAGATGAACTCGTAAAAATGTCTAAAAGCAATGCGCTTTGGAGCGGCTTCGTAAAAAGATCCAGAGGCAAGGCGCGCAAATCCTGAGGAATGAGACGTACTTTCTGCGTACGTTGCAATGACGAAGGATGCAGCGCAACGCAGCATATGGACTTTTTACGAAGCCGCTATAAGGTAAATCATGGCCTATAGAATTGAAGTTGCTTTCAAAGAAGGTATTCGCGACGCGCTGGGTGAAAAGACCAAAAAGCGCATTATCGATAATCTGGCGCTGGCAGTCGCAAAAGTTGCCACCATTGAAGTATATACAATCGCCGGGGAGCTCAGCGCCGCCGAATTAGAACAGGCTGCCGCGGGGCCGCTCTCCGATCCGGTCATTCAGAATTTTTCCATTAATCAGCCGCTCGCGAAAAATTTTGATTGGCTCATTGAAGTGGGCTTTCGGCCGGGTGTGACTGATAACGTCGGCAAAACCGCCCGTGAGGCCATTACGCTTTTGCTTGGCGAAAATATCGGTACTCGCAAAATCAGTGTTTATACATCCCGTCAGTATTTAATCAGCGGCAAAATTTCTCAGGCCGATGCGGAAAAAATCGCCTCCGGTTTGCTGGCAAACGATCTAATCGAACGCCATCAGGTTGTCGGATCAAATAATTTTGATTTCAATGCCGGTATGCCTGCCTATGTTCCGCAGGTTATGGGCAAAGACGAGCCGCAGGTGGAGCAAATCAATCTGGCGAAAGTTGACGCGCAGGGGCTTTTAAAAATCAGTCAGGAAAAACTTCTGGCCCTGAATCTGGAAGAGATGCAGAAGATTAAGGCTTATTATCAAAATCCGGCCGTGCTCAAAGCCCGTAAGAAATTCGGCCTTGATGAAAATACAACCGATGTGGAATTGGAATGCCTGGCGCAGACTTGGTCGGAGCATTGCAAACACAAAATTTTCAACAGTCGGATCGATTACACCGACGGCCGCAACAAATTAAAAATTGATTCGCTTTTTAAAAAATATATCAAAGGATCGACGGCCAAAATACGCAAGGCCAAAGGCAAGAAGGATTTCTGTCTCTCTGTGTTTGTGGATAACGCCGGTGTTATTAAATTCAACAATGATTCCAATCTGGTTTTCAAGGTGGAGACGCACAATTCGCCTTCCGCTCTTGATCCTTACGGAGGAGCGCTGACCGGCATTGTCGGCGTCAACCGTGATCCATTCGGAACGGGCATCGGCGCAAAACTCATTTTCAATACCGATGTGTTTTGTTTTGCCTCGCCCTTTTATAAAAAGAAACTGCCGCCTCGCATTCTTCATCCGCGCCGGATTTACGAAGGCGTGCGCGAAGGAGTGGAACACGGCGGCAATAAAAGCGGCATTCCCACAGTCAACGGCAGTATTGTTTTCGATGAACGGTTCCTTGGCAAACCACTTGTCTACTGCGGCACCGCCGGCATCATGCCCGCGAGACTCAATGGCAAGCCGACCCATGGCAAGGAAATCAAACCCGGCGATGTCATCATCATGACCGGCGGCCGGATCGGCAAAGACGGCATTCACGGCGCGACTTTTTCATCCGAAGAACTCCACGAAGGCTCGCCAGTCACCGCCGTGCAAATCGGCGACCCGATCACGCAAAAGAAAATGACGGACTTTCTACTTGTCGCCAGAAACTGCGGCTTGTATCGCGCGCTCACGGATAACGGCGCGGGCGGCCTTTCTTCATCGGTCGGTGAAATGGCGACATATTCCGGCGGCTGCGAAATTGATTTATCTTTAGCACCCCTGAAATACGCCGGTCTTCAGCCTTGGGAAATTCTAGTCTCTGAGGCGCAGGAGCGCATGTCACTCGCGGTCGATCCGAAAAAAGTCGATAAGTTTATGGAGCTGGCCAGCAAAATGGGCGTGGAAGCCACGGCAATGGGCAAGTTTACCAAGTCGGGCAAATTCCATGTTCGCTACGGCGAAAAGACCGTGGCTTATCTGGATATGGATTTTCTGCACGATGGCGTTCCGCAGATGAAACTGGTTGCCAAATGGAGTGCGCCGAAAAATGCGGAGCCGACCTTTACCGAGCCCGCCAACTTAGGAAATGCCTTTGCCCAGATGCTTTCGCGATTGAATATCTGCTCCAAGGAAGCGGTTGTACGCCAGTACGATCATGAAGTTCAGGGCGGCTCCGTTATCAAACCCATGGTGGGCGTACAAAATGACGGCCCGTCGGACGCGGGCATTGTGCGGCCGATTCTTACTTCCATGGAAGGCGTGGTGGTGGCGCATGGCATCTGCCCGCGTTACAGTGATATCGACACCTACCACATGACCGCTTGCGCCATTGACGAAGCAGTCCGCAATGCCGTGGCGGTAGGCGCTGATTTGGATCATCTGGCGGGGCTGGATAATTTCTGCTGGTGCGATCCGGTTAAGTCCGCAAAAACGCCCGACGGCGAATACAAACTGGCGCAACTCGTTCGCTCGAATATGGCGATTTACGATTATACCACCGCCTTTGGCGTGCCCTGCATCTCCGGCAAAGACAGCATGAAAAATGATTATTCCATCGGCAAAACAAAAATCTCCGTGCCGCCGACGCTGCTTTATTCGGTCATCGGCAAAATTAAGGATGTGCGCAAAGCAGTGACGATGGATGCCAAACGCCCGCAGGATCGGGTTTACGTTATCGGTGAAACTCTTGATGAACTGGGCGGCTCCGAATGGTTCGCTGAACACAGAGCTATTGGCAATAAAGTGCCGCAGGTGGATGTGAAAAAAGCCATCAAAAAATACCGTGCGCTGCACAAGGCGATTCAGGCAGGCCTTGTCGCCTCCTGTCATGATTGTTCAGATGGCGGTTTGGGTGTGGCGCTGATCGAAACAGCGTTTGCCGGGGACTTAGGTATGAATATCGATTTGAAGGATGTTCCTTACTACGGCAAGAAAAGAAACGATTATATCTTGTTTTCGGAGACGGCCAGCCGCTTTGTGGTGACCATCCATCCTAAAGATCAAAGCAAGTTTGAAAAGATCATGGCCGGAAACGTTGTACGCGAAATCGGTTTTGTCGCAAGCGATGGACTCTTCCAGATAACGGGGCTTTCCGGCAAACTGATTATCAAAGAAAAAATCAGCAAACTCAAAGATGCGTGGCAAAAGCCGCTTAATTTTTAGGTAGGGTGAATGTATGACCCGTAAAGTGAAAGCACTAGTATTGACCGGCAACGGCGTCAATGCTGAAATGGAAATGGCGCACGCCTGCCGGCTTGCCGGGGCCGATATGGTCGATATCGTCCATATCAGTGAATTGCTTTTCGGGGAGCGGCGCCTGTCTGACTATACTTTTTTGAATTTGCCGGGCGGTTTCTTAGACGGCGATGATCTGGGTTCGGCCAAAGCCGGGGCCAACCGATTTTTACACGCACGGATTGCCGGTTCAAATGAGATGCTCATCGAAGAGTTACTACAATTTATTGCCGCAGGGAAATTGATTCTGGGTATTTGCAACGGCTTCCAGCTTATGATAAAATTGGGTTTGTTGCCCGCGCTCGATGGCAACTTCACCAGGCAAAGTGCGACACTGACGTTTAATGATTCAGGGCGTTTTGGAGACCGCTGGGTGTATGTCAAAGCCAACGCGCAAAGCCCCTGTGTTTTTACTAAAGGCATCGATGTTGTCTATTATCCCGTGCGCCACGGCGAAGGTAAATTTGTTCCTTTGAACGATTCCGTGCTCGATCAAATCGAAAAGAAAAATTTGTACGCGTTTCAATACAGTACAGCTGAAGGCATGCCGACAATGGACTATCCGGCCAATCCCAATGGCTCAATTCATGCTATTGCCGGTCTGTGCAATGAAACAGGGAGGCTTTTCGGCCTGATGCCTCATCCCGAAGCGTTTCTGCACCGCACCAACCATCCCCGCTGGACACGAGAAAACCTGCCGGAAGAAGGGCAAGGTCTGGCAATTTTCCGCAACGCAGTAAATTTCATCCGCAGCAAAGAGTTTTAATCCCGCTACTTGGAATCCCCCGGCTCCTGCCGGAGGAGGCTCCACTAATTTTGAGATGGCGATATGGTTTTCATAGCTTTACGAAGGAAACAGAATATATTTTTGATTATTGCTTAAATGTCAGGAAAGCGTTATATTAAGTTTGTCCAAAATCATTGGAAAGCGTAAAATTTTATTATTTGAGAAACGTACCTGTAAATTAAAGGAGGTGGCATTATGAAACGGTTGAGAATATTTTCCCTTATTTCGTGTTTTGTCATGGTCTTGTATTTTTTAATCTTCTCTTTTTCTAAAATCTCTATCGCGGAGCAAACCAGTGTACAAAAATGCATTAGTAGCTGCGCTAAAAAAGAGCAAGCCTGTTTTAATATAAACGCGGATAAAAGACAGTGTGAAGTAAAATTTCAAAACTGCGCTGCCGCTTGCAAGTCAGAAGAATCACCGCAGAAAGGGTCGAATAGATCCTTGAAACCAATGTAATTAAGCAGAATTGATAAGTTGTAATGAGACTCGCTGAAAACGNNGCTGAAAACGAACGAAGTGAAGTTTAAAGCGTTAGTCGTAATGAGACTCAAATTTCATAAGCTCAGTGTAATGAAATTTGTTAGCCGAATTATCCAATAGCCAAAGGCTATTGGGAATTATCCCTCAAAGCGGAGGATAATGAGACTCAAACTTCAAGAGTGAAGCGAATAGAAGTTTATCAGTCGAATTATACCCCGCAGCTTGCAGCGGAATCTGTTTCCAAAGCTTGCTTTGGGGATTCATACATGTGATTTTTCAAACAGCATGTGTTTACTCGTAGATGGAATCGATTCTTTGTTTCCTTTACAATTTAACATACTGAGGTGAAATCTGATTCGCAGTGTGAACGGTTTTACACATATCAATTGCCTTCTTTTGGTCTTATCTTAAATCGATCCTTTAAAAAACATAATAAATTCCAATTCCTTTAATCTTGTAATGTTTTCCTGATTTGTGGCATAGATTGTGCTTTTCATAAGAGACTTTTATCATTGTTATTAGTTGTGTTTTGAGATACATATTTAATCGGAAGGAAGTTTTTGCTAAATGAAAGATATTAAAAACATAGCGGTTGTTTTTCCCGGGCAAGGTTCGCAAAGACCAGGTATGGGTAAAGACTTTTATGAACAAATTCCTGTATGCCGCAAAACATACGAAGAAGCGGCTGATGCTTTGGGTTGGGATGTATCAGCAATGTGCTTTGGCGAAGATGAAAAGCTGAATCTTACCGAATATACACAGCCCTGCATTGTGACGACAGAAATAGCCATGCTTAGAGGTTTATCTAAACGTTATGGTTTTGCGTCTGAATATTTCGGTGGTCATTCTTTGGGTGAATTTACAGCGCTTGTTGCTGCCGGGGTAATGTCTTTAGCTGAAACTTTAAAAATAGTTCAAACACGAGGGAAATTGATGCAGGAAGCTGTGCCTATAGGCGTTGGCGGTATGGCGGCGATTATTTCCGAAAACATAAACATTGATATACTGCTAAAGTTAATAGAAGATTTACCGGTTGATGTGGCCAATATTAATTCTGCTAATCAAGTAGTTATAAGCGGCGAATTATCCGCACTTCCCAAAATAGAAAAAAGATTGGCGCAGACCCTTGGGGCTGAAAAACCATTCCGGTTTATTCATCTGAATGTAAGCGCTCCGTTCCACAGCCGTTTAATGAAATCGATAGAAAATCGCTTTGCCGATACTTTGGAGAAAGTCGGTAAGAACTTGAATCCGCAAAATGCCTCTAAAGTAACATCAAATTTTACCGGTGGTTTTCATTCTGAAGATATTTCAGGAATAAGAGAAAAACTTGTAAATCAAATCAGCAATACCGTGCAGTGGCGCGAAAATATGCAGAGTTTGGCGGCAAAGGCTGAGGAAATCTATGAAATCGGGCCGGCGCGGCCTCTGCGCGAATTTTTCAAAACGATAGGCGTAACCTGCCAATCGATTACCGGACTTGCCGCAGCCGAAAAGAATTTTAGCGGCTCAAATTAAGGTTGTATAAAAAACTTGCTTTTTATGGCAAGCCGCAAAATAATACCACATATCAGGAGGCATGTTCTTTGAGTAATTCAGAAAAAATTCCAACTAATCCCATAAAAATTCAAGATAATACTTTCCGCGATGGGCATCAATCTATTTATGCCACAAGGATGAAAACGGAGGATATGATTCCCATTGCTGAAGAAATGGACAATTGCGGTTTTCACGCGATGGAAGTATGGGGCGGCGCGACCTTTGATACGATGCACAGGTTTTTGGGTGAAGACCCCTGGATGCGACCGAGGATTTTAAAAAAGTATATCACCAAAACTCCCTTTGCCATGCTCATACGCGGACAAAATCTGGTTGGCTACCGTCATTACGCCGATGATGTGGTGCGCGCTTTTGTGGATAAAGCTTGCGAAATCGGTATTGATATTTTCCGTTGTTTTGACGCGTTAAACGATTTCCGCAACATGGAATCATGCGCGGAAAGAATCAAGGCCAACGGCAAGCAGTTTCAAGGAGCTGTTTGTTATTCGCTGACTGATGTCCGTATGGGAGGAGAAGTTTATAACCTGGAATATTTTGTGGCCAAAGCCAAAGAACTGGAACAAATGGGCGCGGATGCGATTTGCATTAAAGACATGGGCGGCATCCTTTCTCCTTATGACGCGTATGATCTGGTTTCCGCCATAAAAAAAGAGGTTAAATTGCCTTTGCACTTACATTCCCATTACACCAGCGGCATGGCTTCGATGACATATTTAAAAGCGATAGAAGCCGGAGTTGATGTTGTGGACACATGTCTGGCGCCTTTTGCGCTGAGAACTTCCATGCCCGCCATTGAGCCGCTGGTTGCAGCGCTTCAGGGAACCGAACGCGCAAGCGGAATAGATTTAAACAAATTGCTGGTGCTGGGTGAACATCTGGAGAGTATTGCTCCGAAATATAGCAGCCATCTGGCCACCAATAAATTATCAATCATTGATAACGGAGTCCTTGCCCATCAAATTCCCGGCGGTATGATTTCTAATTTGACCGGTCAACTCAAAGAAATGAACGCGCTGGATCGATTAGGAGAAATCTACATAGAAGTAGTTCAAACACGAAAAGATATGGGCAGTCCGCCCCTTGTTACGCCTGTATCGCAAATCATCGGGGCGCAATCTGTTTTAAATGTTCTTTTCGGCCGTTATGTAAGAGTATCCAACCAGCTTAAAGATTTGGTTTTGGGCTTGTACGGCAAAACTCCAATGCCGATTGATCCGGAATTGACCAAGAAGATACTGAAGAATTACAAGCGTGGACAGGTGCCGGTATCCGGAAGGCCGGCTGATTATCTGGAGCCGGAAATTGAAGCGGCAAAAAAAAATATTGGCAATCTTGCCCGCAATGATGAAGATGTGCTGGCATATATCTTATATCCCGCAACCATGGAAAAATTTTTGCGGACGAAATATGGAATTGATTCGCCGGCAGGCGCGGGAGTGAAAAATTCCCCTAAAAAAGAATTTGCCGCGTAAAGCAGCAACAAAAGAAGCCTTTTTTTTGAAGAGAGATGATTAAATAAATTAGTTATCTTATAAACTTACGCGTAAAAGAGAAACGAAAGGTCTGATTTATGGATTTGAGTCTTAATGAAAATCAAATAACGTATTTAGATACTGTGCGAAAATTTGTAAAAAACGAAATAACGCCGCATATTTTAGATCTGGAAAAAGGTCATATTTTTCCGTGGGACATCATTAACAAGGCCTGGGAAACAGGCCTTCTCAATTTGTGTATTCCGGAATCCGTCAAAGGTTATGAAATTGATGCAGTTACTTCGGCCTTGATTATTAAAGAACTTTCTTATGGCGATACGGGTATCTCCACTTCGGCGATGTGCAATGATTTAGCCAATGTTGTAATCAGCCAGAATGGCACGGATGAGCAAAAAGAATTATTTCTCAGGCCTTTTGTCGAGAAGCCTGTTTTGGCTTCTTTTTGTTTAACGGAACCTAACGCCGGTTCAGATAATTCGATGATGACCAGTTTTATCAGTAAGAATAATGACGGCAATTATGTTTTAAACGGTTCCAAGTGCTTTATTACCAATGCTTCTTATGCTTCTCAATATACTGTTCTTTGTAAGCTGGGAAAGCAGACAGGTAATTTCATGGCTTGTGTTATTATTCCGGTAGAACCGGTTACAGCCGCCGATATTCCCAATATCGGGAATGCTACCAGAGAAATAAATGTGCCGGCGGGCGGGAAGATAATAATTGGTAAGCCGGAGGATAAATTAGGACAAAGACTTTCCAACACAGCCAGTGTAACTTTCGAGGATGTTATTATCCATCCGAATCAGATTATCGGAGACCGGCGACTGGGATTTAAATATATTGTTGATGTTTTGGATTATGCCCGGCCGATGGTTGCGGCAATTGGTTTAGGTTTGGCTAAAAGGGCGTTTACAGTTACACTGGAATATACACGGGAACGCAAACAGTTTGGTCAGAGAATTTGCGATCTTCCCGTGGCCAGAGAAATGTTGACGACCATGTGGAAAAAAGTGGAACTGGCTGAACTGGCTCTTTTAAAAGCAATTTGTAAAATTCAGGAAAAAGCAAGCGATGCCGGAATTTATGCTTCTTTGGCTAAGAACACGGCCGCGGAAGCCGCTGTCTTTTGTTCAACCGAAGGCCTTCATCTGCATGGTGGTTATGGTTTCACGACAGATTATGAAATTTCCAAACTTGCGCGTGACGCCCATATTATTGACATTTACGAAGGTGTCCGGGAAGTGCAGAATATGATCATCGGACGGGAGATTGTCTAAAGATGCTTTATCTTCATTCCATGGGACATTTTCATCCCGAAAATATTATTTCTAATAAATTTTTGGAAGACCTGGATATCGGCACCACAAACGATTGGATCATGGAACGTGTCGGCATTCAAAACCGCCGGACAGTTCTGCCTCTGGATTATATCAGGCAAACAAAAAATATTAATCCGCTGGAATCTTTCGTCATCAGACAATACAAAAATTCACAGATGGGATCGTCAGCCGCCCGAATGGCTCTGCAGCGTGCTTCGCTAAAACCGGAGGATATCGGTATGGTTATTGCCGGCACTTCGTCACCGGATAACATTTCGCCGGCGGAAGCTTCGGCGATGGCCGCGGAGCTGGGCATTGAAGCAGCCAGTTTCGATTTGAATTCCTCCTGTTCTACTTTCGGCATGCAGGTCAATCTTCTTTTACGCATGCAGCCGGAGACGCTGCCGCCGTATATTTTGCTGATCGGCGCGGAATCACCAACAAGGTCGATTAATTATTCTGATCGTGATTCGGCAGTCCTTTTCGGCGATGGCGCAATCGCGGCAATAGTGTCGACAAAAGTTCCCACCCGTGCAGCTTTTATCAGCGGCGGCTTTGATTCCCACCCATCCGGATGGAGAAAAGTCGGCATTGACGGAGACTGGACTTTTCATCAGGATGGCAAAGCTGTTCAGGGCTATGCCATCAAGACAACAACAGAATATCTTAAAGTGCTTCAGGATCAATATGCGGCCGATGCGCAGCGTTTTATCTTTATCGGTCATCAAGCCAATGTGAGGATGCTTAAAACAGTGTGCGAACGCAGAGCGATAAAACCTGAGAACCACTGGTACAACGTTGATCAATTCGGCAATACCGCCTGCTGCGGCGCTCCGGCAACTTTAAGTATGCGCTGGAATGAAATTCAATCAGGTGACAACATTGCCATGGTCATTGTCGGTGCCGGACTGACCTGGGCATATATGATGCTGAAAGTGGAGAGTGGCCGATGATCGAAAACCCAGTTGCTTTAGTAACAGGCGGCGCAACAGGAATAGGAGCCGCATGCTGCCGTGCTCTGGCAGCAGAAGGATTTTACGTTGGCATTCATTACAATAAGAGTGTCGAACGGGCGCAACAGTTGCTGAAAGAAATAAAAGAAGGCTTTTTAATTCAAGCCGACTTGACCGATATTGAGCGAGTGGATATGATGATCGGAAAACTCAAGGATGCGGTCGGCCGCGTGGATGTTTTGGTCAACAATGCCGGACACTCTATTAATGCCGATATCCTTTCCATGAAATTAGAACAATTTGACGCACAGCGTGCGTTGACGCGCGGTGTCTGGTATTTGACCAAAAGAATCCTTAGGCAATTCCTGCTGCGCAGTCCATCCGGGCGCATCATCAATATCTCCAGCGTTGTTGGACATACAGGCAATGCCGGTCAAATTCCCTACACGATGGAAAAAGCAGCGCTGGATGCTTTTACCAAATCTCTGGCGCAGGAGCTCAGGGGACGAAACATATTAGTTAATTCCGTGGCTCCCGGTTTTATTGCCACCGACATGACTGAGGAATTGCAGCAGGAAGTGAAAGATAAAATCATTACTAATATTGCTCTGGGACGTATTGGTAAACCGGAAGAGATTGCGGAGGTCGTGGCTTTTCTGGCTAAAAAAGGCAGCTACATTACAGGTAGTGTAATCCATGTCAATGGAGGCCTTTATGGAGGCTGATGCCGGCGTAAAAAAAGAGGTCCTGGACCTGGTGCCGCAACAAGCGCCTTTTCGTTTCATTGACGAAATTATCAGTCTTGATGAGCATCATATAATCGGGGCTTACCGGTTTCGCGAGGACGAGTTTTTTTATCGTGGACACTTTCCCGGACATCCGATTACACCGGGAGTAATTCTGATTGAAACGATGGCACAGATCGGCGTTGTTGCTTTTGGTATGTATCTTCTGGCTCGTGAGAAAAATATAAGGCCCGCCCAGTTGAATGGTCTTTTAAGTTTATTTTCTCTGGCGGATAACATTGAATTTAAAGGAATAGTGTCTCCGGGGGAAAGAGTAATTGTGAAAGGCAAGAAAATATATATGCGTAAAGGCTCATTGAAAGTGGACATTAATATGGAGAGAGAAAATGGCGAAGTGGTTTGTGTGGGGCAATTAGCCGGAATGGGAGTGGATAAATGAAGAAGAGAGTGGTTATTACAGGAATGGGAGTAGTTGCTCCCAATGCATATGGTCTGGATAATTTTGAACAGGCGCTCAAAGAAGGCCGTTCAGGCATTCATTTTATTCCTCAATTGGAAGAGCTGAAGTTCGGCTGTCAGATTGCCGGTATTCCGGAAGATTTTGAAACCATCCGTAAAAGCTATTTCGATCGTGAAAAGCTTTTATCCAACAATGATAATATTGGCTTTGCTTCGGTCTCGGCGGTAGATGCCTGGAGAGATGCCGGATTTATTTTTTCCGACAGCGATGACGACTTGGTAGATTGGGACACAGGAGTTATTGCCGGTTCAGGCACCGGCGGCATTGATACGATTGCCCAAGTCGTCCACATGGTTAATGAAGGACGGGTAAGGCGATTGGGCAGTCGCTGTGTCGAGCAAGTGATGAACAGCGGTACCAGCGCCCGGATTTCCGGTTTGATCGGAGCCGGCAATCAGGTGACATCGAATTCGGCGGCTTGCAGTACCGGTAATGAAGCAATCATTGACGCTCTTTGGCGAATAAGAATGGGATTAGCCAAACGTATGGTGGCTGGCGGTTCCGAAGGAGCAACGCCTTACATCTGGGCAGGTTTTGACGCCATGCGTGTGCTTTGCCGCAAATTTAACGATAATCCGGCGGCTGGTTCCCGCCCCTTGAGCGCCACGGCTTGCGGCTTTGTTCCCGGTTCCGGCAGCGCCATGCTGGTGCTGGAAGAACTCGAAACCGCTCTGGCCAGAGGCGCCAGAATTTACGTGGAAGTAATTGGCGGCTATGTTAATTGCGGAGGCCAGCGGATGGGCGGTTCCATGACGGCGCCTAATCCTGAAGGAGTGAAAAGATGTATTCGCGGTGCGGTGGCCGATGCCGGTATTGATCCGGCCGAAGTTGATGCCATTAACGGACATTTAACGGCGACATATGCCGACCCTCACGAAGTAAGGAATTGGGCAGAGGCGCTGGAGCGAACTCCCGACAATTTTCCTTACATTAACTCCACAAAATCATTAATCGGTCATTGCCTGGGCGCCGCAGGCGCCATAGAATCTGTGGCTTCTGTCTTGCAGATTTATAAAGGATTTCTGCATCCGTCAATCAATTGTGAGGATGTACATCCGGATATCGAGAAGTTTGCTCAAAAGATTCCGCAAAAATATTTAGAATTTCCGCAGTTGAAAATCGTCGCCAAAGCCGGTTTTGGTTTCGGCGACGTCAACAGTTGCATTATATTTAAAAAGTGGGAAAATAATTAATATATTATAAGGAGAGTGTTTTCATGGATGAAAAGAAAATATTTGAAGAAATGGTTAACATTTTAAAAGCCTACGCCAAGAACCAGGATCTTTTGGACAAGGCCACAATGGATACACACATCTTAAATGATCTAAAAGTAAATTCCGCGCGGTTGGTTGATGTAATCATTAAGTGTGAAGATGTTTACGGTATCAGTATTGATGATGATGACGCGGATAAAATTCGAACAATTGGCGATGCTGTCAGGATTATCAAGCAAAAACTTGGATAAAAAATGGATAGAAAATCCAAAATATTTCTGCATCTGCAAAATATTTTAGGGCGAATCACAATACTAATCATCGCGACTGTATATTTTTTTGCCATCAAAATATTCTTTTACCGGGTAAGGGATTTGAAAAAAATCCGCCGCCGGTGCGCCGCTGAATTCGCGCAGCACAAAGGCGGGTGGATTATCTGCTCCAATCATTTGACGATGATTGACTCTTTTATTTTAAGCTATGCCATTTTCAGTTTAGGTCAACATATAATCAGTTATAAAAAACTGCCCTGGAATCTGCCGGAAAGAAACAACTATAAAGACAATATTATTTTGACTATTTTGTGTTACCTGACCAAGTGTATTCCCATCCACCGCGGCGGGTCCCGTGAAAAGATGAAAATAATTTTGGATAAATGCATTTACCTGCTGCGGAGAGGCGATAATATCATGATCTTTCCGGAAGGCAGGCGTTCCCGCACCGGACGAGTAAATAAAGAAGATTTTTCTTATGGCGTGGGACGTTTCGTCAAAAACGTGGAAAACTGCAAAGTAATGTGCATGTATCTGCGCGGAGACAAACAGGCTGGTTATAGTATCATTCCTGCCTGGGGAGAGAAATTTTCGGTACAGATGGAAGTTTTTACGCCCGAGCCTGTAGAAGGAAGCGATCTGAAAGTGCAACGCGAATATGCCACGCAAATAATTGACCGGCTCGCGCAAATGGAGGAAAAGTATTTTGCCCTACGTCGGGAACGATGTGGTGGATTTGAGGGAACCAGCGAATGCGGGGAAAAGCAGGAATTCGCGCTTTCTAAAAAAAATCCTCACAAATGCTGAAATTGAATTTGTCCAAAATGCGAATAATCCTGATACGGCACTCTGGTCGCACTGGGCTTGTAAAGAAACCGCATATAAAGTAATAAAAAAATCTTCTCCCGATGCCGCTTTTCTGCCGCGGCAGTGGACGGTAACTTTTAAAAGTACCAAATCAAAATATTCTGATGGTGAAGTTATTATTCCGGGGAAAAGCAAAATTTACATCCGTCTCTTTTCCAATTCTCAATATGTCCATTGCGTCGGCGCTGATTGTCTTACGGCTTTGGATAAATTAATCTGGAGCGTTGACGTCCTGCCGGAAAAAGAAAAAATTAATCCATCGCTTTTTTTGCGCCACTGTCTTGGACAAAATTTAGCCCAATACTTTTCCCTGAATTTCCATCAAATAAAAATCAAGAGAACAAGAGAAAATGGAGAACTTCAACCGCCGCGAGTTTATGTCAGCGGCAGAAAAACAGATATTGACATTAGCTTGAGCCATGATGGGAGATTTGTCGCTTATATCTACCATCTCTAAATCAAAGCGCTATCTTTGTTGGCGTCGTTGTCGGCTTCCTCAACGTATATTATAATACGCCTCGTCGCCTCCTCCTCGCCCCATTGAATCGGGACAGTTTCCAATAGCCAGAGGGCATTGGATAAATCGACTTACAAAATTCAGTTTACGTTGCTCCTGAATTTTAAGTCTCATTACAACTAACGAATTCCAGTTTACTGCGTAACTGTAATTCGAGTTTCACTGCCTCCGCTATATCATCTTTGATTTAAAAATGTTATTAGTCTCTCTGGACATGATATTTTTCTTGTGATAGTAAATTTTTGTAAATCAAATTAAAAATAACAGGTGATTGTTATGAAAATCGCTGTTTTGAATGGTTCGCCGAAAGGCCAGATAAGCGTTACTATGCAGTATGTTCATTTTCTGGAGCAAATATTTCCGGAAATTGAATTTAAATATTTTGATGTGGCGCTGAAAATTAAAAAGCTGGAAAAAGATAACAAGACTTTTCAGGAGATTATCGCCGGGATAGCCTCTGCGGATGCCGTGCTCTGGGCATTTCCTCTTTATACTCTTCTTGTTTGTTCCCAGTATAAAAAATTCATCGAATTAATATTTGAAAGAAATTCCGCCTCTGTTTTTCGCGGGAAACCCGCCGCCGTTCTGACAACTTCAATTAATTTTTTTGATTACACCGCCCATAATTATATCAATGCTGTTTGCGACGATTTGCAAATGAATTTTTTCGGTTCCTATTCGGCGGAAATGAATGATTTGCTGAAGTCTAAGGAACGTCAGAGGCTGAAAACTTTCAGCGAATTATTCATAAAGGCGATTAAAGACGGCACGCCTTCGATAAAAAACAATAAACCGTTAATCGCGCCGGAAGTTGTTTTTGATGCTGAAGCTATAAAACCTGTGGAGGCTGAAAGCAAGAAGGTATTGATTGTGGCCGATGATCTTGCTGAAAATCCCAATCTTCAGAAGATGGTGGAGAGATTGCGGCAGACTTTTTCTCCCGCCGCTGAATTGGTGCAGCTAAAGGATATTGACATCAAAGGCGGATGTCTTGGTTGTATGCAATGCGGTTTCGATAATGTCTGCGTTTACGAAGGGAAAGATGGCTTCATTGATTTCTTCAATACAAAAATAAAAACGGCGGATATTTTATTCTTCGCCGGTGCGATTCATGACCGTTATCTTTCCTCGTTGTGGAAATGCTTTTTCGACCGCCATTTTTTTAATGGCCATACACCGGTTCTGCTGAATAAACAAACCGGATTTGTTATTTCCGGGCCGTTTAGTCAAATTTATAATTTGCGCGAAATATTTGAAGCTTATGTTGAAATGCAGCACGCCAGCCTCGTCGGCTTTGTCAGCGACGATATGGGAAGCTCCGCCGAAATCAATATCGCATTGCAAAACATGGCTTCGCGTTCAGTTGCGCAGAGTAAACTCGGATATATTCCGCCGCCGACATTTTATCAGGTCGCGGGAAATAAAGTATTCCGGGATGCCATTTGGGGCAGGTTGCGCATGGTTTTTCAGGCTGACCACAGATATTACAAAGAACACGGATTCTATAATTTTCCGCAAAGAAAATATAAATGGCGGATTATCAACAGCACGCTGGTATTGCTCACAAAGATTCCGGCCGTTCGCCGGGAATTTATGAAGCGAATAAAAACGGAAATGATAAAGCCTTGTGCCAATGTTGTGAAGAAAACAAAATCACAGTAATTTCATTTTAAAAATACAAGGAGAGGTAATATGAATCATAAAGATGTTGTGGCATTAGTTACAGGCGGCGCTTCAGGGCTGGGCGAGGCCAGTATTATGGAATTGGTGAAAAAAGGCGCGAAAGCCGTTATTATTGATATTGACTCGGACAAAGGCGAAAAACTGGCGGCTAATATCGGAGCCGATGCAATATTTATAAAAACCGATTTGACCAGTGAAGTTGATGTAAGGCAGGCCATACAAAAGGCCGTTGAGGCCTTCGGAAAGATAAACGTAGTCATTAATTGCGCGGGGATTGCTAATCCGGGAAAGATTATAGGCAGGAAGGGTCCTTTGCCGTTGGATGCCTTCAATAAAGTAGTACAAATTAATCTTATAGGAACGCTCAATGTGATCAGGCTGGCAGTCGAGCAAATGGTTAATAACACGCCCAATGAAGAAGGCGAAAAAGGCGTAATCATCAATACAGCATCAGTCGCCGCGTTTGATGGACAGATAGGTCAAGCGGCCTATAGCGCTTCCAAGGCCGGTGTAGTGGGTATGACGCTGCCTATCGCCCGCGAATGTGCTGATTATGGAATAAGGGTGGCAACCATTGCCCCGGGACTTTTTGAAACGCCAATGATGGCCGGTTTGCCGCCAGCAGTTAAAGAAGATTTGGCGAAGACTGTTCCTTTTCCCAAACGCCTGGGCAAGCCCGGTGAGTTTGCCAGGCTTGCTATGCACATCATTGAAAACACCATGCTCAACGGCTGCTGTATCAGGTTGGACGGAGCCCTGCGCATGCCGCCTAAATAAGTCAAAGCACTATAATAAAGGATTGGTGAGGGGTATAATACCATTTCTAAATCAAAGATGATATTGAGGCGGCTAGGCGGAGGCGACGAGACGTATTGTACATACGTTGAGGAAGCCGACAACGACGCCAACAAAAATAGCGCTTTGATTTATAATTGGTATAAGATGTTGTCAATTAATTAGAAACATCCCCCATATTCTACTTGCCATCAATCAACTTAATCAATTCCGCTTCCGGCATCGCGCCTATGCGCAATCTGCCGTCCGGAAGAATAATTGCCGGTGTTCCAGTAATGCCCAGGGATTTAGCCAGTTTTATATTATTGTCAACTTCCTCTGTTTTGCAATCCGTTTTTGCTATTTCCTTTTTATCAAAGCAATCTTGAAGCAATTGCAGGGAATTATTGCAGACTATGCTCTTGGATTTCCAGTATGCATCTTTATGGAATTCCAAAGGATACATTTTAATATAGAAGGCAATATCTTTTCTCGTGGCGATAATTTGTTTCATTACATTGTGAAGGCTGCTACAGTATGGACAGTCAGGATCGGTAAAAATAATAACCTTTTTTTCTGCTTTTAAATCTCCCAGGACAAGGGCTGCAGTTAAAGATATTTTGGAGATATCAATCCGCTTTTTATCTTGGATTTCCGCGACCGACTGGGCTGTGCGATTCGTCATGGTCTTCATTTCCACAAGGTTGCCAAAAAATAGATGGGTCTTGGCAATATCAAAATAAAAAATATTCGGCTGCCCCCCTATTTCTACGGCAACTTCACATATCCCGGCCAGTGGAGATTTTTTTATATATAATACTTTCGCATTATTAGCTTTTATGTTTTTCAGAATATCCTGAATTTCCGGCGGGGAAATTGCATCGCATCCTTTTTTCTTGCCGCTATCTGCCGCGAAAACCGGATTAACCATACAACACAAAATTAATAAAAATAGAATTAAACTTACTGAAATGTATTTACGCATTTTTATCACCTCTCTCTAAATAGAAGATAATATCAAATCAACCTTTTTTGCTAAGACAGTGCTTCTTGAAGAAAGTTTATAATAAGAACTGCCTTGGATGTCAACTAAATATTGGCTACAAAATATAGGTGAAACGTCACTGCTTGTCGGTCGGTTTGAATGGTATTATAGGTCCGCGCCTAAATTCAGCGCGTTCCTATCCATAGTGAATCCGAGTTTTGTGTGAATCAATTCTTCTTTGGTGCTGGTTGCAAAAGGATGGAGAACAAGAGAAGAATCTTCCAGAGTAAATTTAAGCGAAGATGATAAATCCAGAAGGCGTCTTTTATCAACCATTAGACTGGTTAAGGTAATGAGAAAACTCTCCGCGGCTTCAGTTACCGGCAGTGTTACCGGATAGATATTTTTTGCTGAAAAATCCGTAGATAAATCCACCGGGGCCGGCATTACAGTCAATTGTCTACACCAGCGCAAAAATAAAGAGGGATTGATTTTAAAAGCCGGCGTCCAAAAATAAAAAGGCGTATGTTTCCACGCTTCCGTGGGAGCTTTGGGCAGGTTGGCCACTTTAATCAAATCGTTATAAGTTTCGAGTTGGATACCGGTAACTTTTACTTTCATCTGCCAGAAAGGCAGATAAATCACATCCGCTCTTTCTTCCCGCCAGATGGAAAAATTAATTTTAGTAAAGTCTTTATCCGATGGATTCCAGGCGGAATTACAATTAGGGCAAAAAACAATCAACGCGTCTTTTTCTCCGGGCAAATTCGCGCCGCAATTTGGACAAAGCAGGGGAATGAATTTTATCTGCCATTTTTCAACCTGAGCGGAGGCAAGAACCGGCTCGATTTCCGCATCCGCTATTTTGGGGAAAAGAGGAGTTTTCAAAACGGCATCATAGATACAGCCATTGGCGCAATAAATTGGCGTATAAATAACGCTTACGGTTTCTCCGATAAATATTTCCTGCTGGTGGGGTCTGCTGGTATGTGTCCGGAAATTATTCAGCAGCGCTTCGCGTTTATTGTAAGAAGATGCGATGAATTTTCCTATACCGCCATTACCTCCCACAAATTTTAATTTCAGCGCCTGCGGCCGCAGGCCTAAAGAATAGGGAAGTGAACTCAAATCGAAAGAGAGAAAATTGGCGTCAAAATACTTATAAGAGATGTTCGTTTCTTCAAGGGTGTAAGAAAGTCCCTTAAGACGCCAATAAGGAATGAAGTAGATAGTTTCAGGAATGCCTTTTGCCGGTGGAATATAAAAACGTAAATGATCTTCTGTCGCTAGATATACCCGCGTTCGACAGAATTTACACGAAAGAATGCGATCCGTTTCGTCGATAAGTATCGGCGCGCCGCATTGAGGACATTGCTGTTCAATCTGAAAGTTAGAGCCGTTCACCACATTGATTACAATAAATTGACTCCGGTAAATTTTCCAAACCGCACTTGGAGCATTTTTTAATCGATGGTTTTACCGTTACTGCCGTACCGCAATTTACGCAAAACCTGGCATTAATAGGTAAATTTTCTCCGCAATGAGCACACTTGTTGACAGTCAGAATCTGGTGGCCGCAAGCGGGACAAAATCGGGAGTCTTTACCAATAGCCTGTTTGCATTCAGGACAGGGATAAGTTTCCGCTGCCGCCGCCGAGCCTTTAAAAGCTTCCGCGAGCATTCCGGGAATCATAACGCCCATTCCCATTCCCAAACCCGCGCCCGCTTCCGACTGCGACTGAGCGGCAGTTTCCACCGCCATAGCCGTTTTCATTTTTAGAAGTTTGTTGAGATCATCAAAAACACCCAGCCGGCTTTTATCATCTATCGCTTTTTGCACTTCCGGCGGCGGGGTAATGGAATTAATGTATAACTCGGTGAGCGCTAAGCCGAATTTGTTCAAATCGTTTTGCAGTAATAATTTTAATCCATCGGCAAACTCATTGTATTTTCCCGGAAGATTAAAAATTGTGTCTATCTTCTCTCCCATGTAATCGTTAAAACGGGAAACTATGATGCTATTAATATACTCTCCAATTTCTTCAGTGCTGAAAATTCCCTGTGTTCCCACTAATGAATTGATCAGCAACAGCGGCTGAATAACGCGGATATTAAAAACGCCGAAAGCGCGCAGGCGAATCAATCCTAATTCCTTGTCGCGGAAAGCAACCGGATCGCGTGTGCCCCATTTTAAATCGGTAAAAACCTTCATATTGATGAAATAAACTTCCGCGCGCAGAGGGCTCATCATGCCCCAGGGCAGGGATAAAATTTTAGTGAGCAGCGGAATGTTGGCTGTCTCTAATGTGTGGCGTCCCGCACCGAAAGCGCCACATGCTTTGCCATTGTAAAAAAAGACAGCGTTTTGGCTTTCTCTTACGGTAAGTTGAGCGCCAAACTTAATATCACCGGAACCAGTTTCCGGAATTCTATGCACGATTTCTTTGCCCGATTCATCAAACCATTCGATAACTTCTAAAAAGATTACATTATTTGTTCCCATTTTAATCTGCTCCCCGGAAATGTGCTTATACCGATTCGCTTGTAAGTTACCACCTTGCAGGCGGTAATTACCGGTAAGGTAAGAACCTTATTTACTATGCGCTCCCCTGCGGGATGTGCTTCCGGTCTTTGGCTAACTTTGTTGGCTGCATCATCGGCTTCCTCAACATATGTACAATACGCCTCGTCGCCTCTTCCTTACCGCCTCGTTATCCTTTGAAAGCGAAAAGGTATGATTAGTGGAATTAAAGTTTTTCTAACGCAAAAAAATCATAAGGGACAAGAAATTAATAGTCAAGTACAAATGAATGATTAAAATTGATTTTTTGCTGAAGATATTATACAAAATCCGCCATGAAAAAGATTAATTCCACAGATCACAATATTTATAAAGGGATGGCGCTTATTGCCGATCCGATTCATCAATATATCCTCTTTACTGTGCCGGAAGATAACTCTGTAACGGAAACAACGGAAAAAAACCTGATTGATTCCCCCTGGATGCAAAGGTTAAGGAGAATTTATCAACTGCAAAGCGCGCGCTGGGTTTATCCGGCGGCGGAACATTCGCGCTTTCAGCATTCTCTCGGCACAATGCATGTTGCCGGTGAATTCGCCAAACACCTTTATCCCAGTTTGAGTAATGTTTGTAAAAATACGCCGTCTTTAAATTATATAGAGGAACTGCTGCGTTTAGCCGGACTGCTGCATGACATTGGGCACGGACCTTACGGGCATTTCTTTGATCAGCATTTTTTAAGCGATTGGGGTTTGACGCACGAGATAATCGGACAGAAGATTATTGTTAATAAACTTGGAGAAATTATTTCCCTCATCGGGCGCAGCCCTTCCGGCGCGTTTGCGCGTGGCGAAGTTTTGGATCCCCGCCAGATAGCATATTTAATCAAGATGCCCGAGGCTGCGGAAAAAGACAAGCAGCCGCGCTGGTTGCAGTTACTGCGGCAATTGTTTTCGGGAATTTACACTGTTGATAATCTCGATTATGTTCAGCGCGACGCTTATATGACGGGCTTTTCCCTCGATATGGTCGATATCCCCCGCCTGCGTCACTACACTTTTTTTACCAGAGACGGCCTTACTTTGCATCAATCAGGCATATCGGCGCTGGGACGTTTTCTCAACGCCCGGATAAATTTATACGGCAACGTTTACTTTCACCGCACCACGCGCGCCCTGGATTTGCATCTGCAGGAAATATTTCACGATACGATGAAGCTGATTTTCCCCGGTAATCCTCTGAATAACTTGAATGCCTACTTGTATTGTGATGAATGGTCTTTATTCAATGAAGTGCAAAGCTGGCTTGGGCAGAAAGATTCTCAAAAGAAAAAACTGGCCAATGAATGGAAAAAATTGCATGCTCGGGAAGTTAAATGGAAGATGTCCTTTTCCACGGAAATTTCCATTGATCAAGTTCATCGGGGCACAGGATTTAGCCGTGTTAAGGATTATGAGGAAAGAATCAAGGAACAATTGCCCCGAAAACTAAAAGGGATTTCTTTTAAAGTTGATTTGGCGACGCAGGACCCGCGTCCGCTTAATCCTATCGCGGAACCCGGTAAAAAAATAAATATTTTTAATCCTGTTACGGGAATAACGTCATTGGAGCCGCTGCAGGAAATTTACCGCTTCATTCCCGCGCGAGTTATGCATTTCAGGGTGTTTTCACTGAACCACGAGTATGATGAAGATCTCTCCATGGCTGCGGAAAAAGTTCTGAACAGTATAGAAATATCAATGCCGACGAATGTTTAATATGATGGAAAATCCCGAAACTACAGATTTGACTCTTTTTGTCCGCACTTCAGGGGAAGAAATTATCCGTTGGAACCGCCAGCGCATTGTGGACGCCTTAATGCGCGAAGCAGATATTGATGATCAGGTGGCGTCGGAAATAGCGAAAGAAGTGGAAAAGCAGATTATTTCTTCGGGAATTAATGTGCTCACAACGGCGCTGATCCGCGAATTTGTTAATGTCAGACTCATTGAAAGAGGTCTGGAAAAAGAACGAAGACTGCACGGCCGTCTGGGATTTCCTCTTTATGATGTGCGGCAATTAATTTTACATCAAAATAAACAAGACGCCAATATTCCCCATTCTCCCGAAGGCACAAATCTTATCTTTGCCGAAGGCATTAAAAAAGATTTTTCTCTTCATGATGTTTTTTCCGCCGATATCGGTGAAGCGCATGCCACAGGCGACATTCACATTCATGGTTTGGGTTACATTGATCGTCCTTACAGTTGCTGTCAATCTCTGGAATATCTGAAAATAAACGGGCTAAAGCTGCCTCAGGCAATCAATTCAGCGAATCCCGCCAAATATGCCGAAGTTCTTCTGGCGCATATGGTGCGTTTCAGTGCGGTTTTGCAGGGACATTTCGCCAGCACAATCAGTTGGGACGCGCTCAACATTTCCTTCGCGCCTTACCTTGCGGCCATGACCGATAAAGAAGTCAAACAGTTTGCGCAAATGCTAGTATATGAATTCTCGCAGCTCTCCGCCACACGTGGTGGACAGGCTCTATATACCGATATACATATATATTATGAAATGCCGCAGCATTGGATGAACCTTCCCGCTATCGGAGCCGGAGGCAAACCAACAGGAAAAGCTTATGGAAATTATACTCGCGATGCGCAGCGCTTTGCCTGGGCAATACTGGAAGTGTTTAAAAATGGCGATGCTAAAGGGAAACCGTTTATTCTTCCCCGTCCGCTGTTACATATAGCGGGAACTTTCTGGAAGAATGAGGACTCTCAGGAATTTTTGCAGTATGCTTGCGAGGTGGCGGATCTCAAAGGCAATACTTGTTTTATTTTCGACAGAGACGAAGACGAACCTTCCTTCGCCTGCTGTAATGCCGCTTTTCGCCACGAGGCCTCCTTCATTGGAGAACTGGATAAACCCTGGCTAATGCGCTCTGCCGCCATCCAAAGCGTGACCTTGAATTTGCCGCGGCTTGGTTATAAGGCCGAAGGTGATGAAAAAAAACTGTTTGCCATGCTTAGCGAATTTATAGAAAAAGCCGCAAAGGCTCATGTACAAAAAAAAGATTTTCTTGAAAAGCTTCTTTCCTACGCTGAGCAGGGACCTCTCGCGGTGCTGGCCATGAATCACGATGGGTTCCCCTTTTTAAGAATGAACATGGCCTACTACATTATCGGTATGGTGGGACTCAATGAGCTTGTGCAAATCCATCAAGGCAACGAACTGCATCAAACGCCTGCGGCGCTTGAGTTTGGTCTGAAAATTGTGGGTTATATAAAGCGTGAGGCCGAACGTCGAAGTAAGGAACTAAAGATAAAGTTTGTGCTGGGACAATCACTGGCGGAAACCACAGCGTATCGTTTCGCCAGGCTTGATTTAAAATATTTTTCTCCCGCCGCCGGACGTTATGTTAAAGGCGACATCGCCGAAGGAGCGATCTATTATACAAACTCGACTCACCTGAATGTTTCCGCGGACATCACGCCTCTGCAAAAAGTAATTCAGGAAGGTCTTTTCCATAGGTATTTAGAAGGCGAAGTATTTACGCACGTGCAGTTGGGGGGCTCTAATCCGGGCAAAGAAAAACTAAGCAGGTTTATTAAGGAAGTGTTTTACAATTCCACCAACCGCCAGATTGATTTTAATCCGGAATTTACGTTTTGTCTCTCCTGTGAAAAAACGGCTAAGGGATTGAATGAAAATTGTATTTATTGCGGTTCTGCGGAAGTGGAAGGAATCGCCCGGCTTACAAAATATTTCAGTAAAATTTCCAGTTGGAATAAAGGAAAGCTTGCCGAACTCAAATATAGAAAAGTAAACGATAATTTTGATAAATAGAGAACAGGTGGAGTTTCGTTTACTGGCGGCTGGCAAGTATAAACTCATATAGATTTAATGAAAAATATTGGTTTGACAGTTAGGCCGAAGTTGGATAAGAAGTTAATCATATGAAGTTCTGCTAATGGTACAAATATTTGAGGCAGGTCGCAAAGGCAAGCTGATATAAATAATCTAATGATAGGAGAAAATAAATGAATTTTGCACCCACAGAAGAACAATTAATGGTTCGGGACATGGTCCGGAAATTTGCCGAGACGGAAATTAAACCGGTTGCGGCGGAACTGGACCATACGCATCGCCATCCCGAGGAGATTTGCCGGAAGCTGGGCGAAATGGGTATCATGGGCGTGTCCGTCCCCACCGAATACGGCGGAGCGGGCATGGACAATGTTACCTATGTCATGGCCATGATCGAGATTTCCAAAGCCTGTGCGAGTTGCGGTGTAATCGTGTCCGTCAACAATACGCTCTATGGCCACCCTGTTAAGACCTTCGGAACTCATGAGCAGAAACTGAAATTCCTTACACCTGTCGCGGGAGGCCTTGTGGAAGGATGTTATGGGCTCACGGAAGCCGGCGCTGGTTCCGACGCGGCGGCACTGCGCTGCAAGGCGGAGCTTAAAGGCGACAAGTATATCGTCAACGGTGCCAAGATGTTTATCACCAACGGCCCTGTCGCACGCTACTGCGTTTTGGCGGCAACCACTGACTCAGCGTTGGGTTACAAAGGCGTCATCAATCTGATTGTGGATTTAAAGGAAACACCGGGCTTTAAAATGGGCAAGATCGAAGAGAAACTCGGAATACTCGCTTCCGGCACGTCCGAACTTGTTTTTGAGGACGCGGAAGTTCCGGCGGCCAATTTGCTGGGCAAGCAGGGGCAGGGGTTCCAGCAGATGATGGCTGGTCTTAACGCCGGGCGCATCGGCATTGGCGCGCAGGCCTGCGGGATCGGTCGCGCCTGTCTGGAAGACTCCATTGCGTATGCCAAAGAACGGGTTCAGTTTGGAAAACCCATCTCTGCTAATCAGGCCATTCAGTTCAAGTTGGCGGATATGGCCACCGAACTGGACGCAGCGGAACTGCTGCTTTTGCGGGCGGCCTGGCTGGAAGACAACGGTAAGGATTTCGAAAAAGAATCGGCCATGTCCAAATACTATGCCTCGGATGTTGCGATGAAAGCGGCGATCGAATGCGTGCAGATCTTCGGCGGTTACGGTTATGTAAAGGAATATCCGGCGGAACGCCACATGCGGGACGCGAAAATATGTCAGATTTACGAAGGCACCAACGAGATTCAACGCGTGGTGGTAGCAAGGAAACTGCTGAGTATGAGATGATAATAGTACCAATTAGCTATCAAACATTAGCCCTGCTTGGCTTCGCACATGGGATATTCCTCTGTGCTTTGCACAAGGGATAGTTCGTCCAACAAATTTCAGTGCGCTGCGCTTCTGAAACTTGGGACTCACTAATTCGACTAGCGCTTTAATGAGTCCTGATTTTCCGAAACGTAGTGATCGGAAAATTTTAGAGCGAATTATCCCGCCACCTTTAGGTGGCAGGGACAAACTTCACTTCGTTCGTTTTCAGCGAGTCTCATTAAAGGTTGATTTACCGGGCATAATACCAAGTAAGCTTTCATAAATTCATATTTTATTTAGTGAGACCCCAGTTTCAGAATCTGAAACTGGTTGGTCGAACTATCCCGCACAGCGGGGTTTTGAAAGCAACTTGGTATAATCAGGCGATGATATCGGATAACATTCGATATATCATCAAATGTCTAAAGGAAATTTAATCACGGGTATAATACCTCGCAGCTTGCTGCGAAAACTTTTCCCAAAGCTTGCTTTGGGGTTCATACCCGTAATTGTTTGTGCATTTCAAGTAATCATCACCTCAATTCCAAAATGAAGGTTGCGGACTTGTAGGGTATGCCG
>PLGI01000179.1:0-6522 GCA_003139775.1 Syntrophaceae bacterium
AATCCTCAACTTAAAAATCCGAAATTCTATACGATGATATTGACGGATGTTTTCGTCTTTATCGTTGCCCTTTTTCTATCATATCTGATTCGCTTTGAATTTTCTTTTGCCCGGATTGACATTGAACAAATCTATGGCTTGCTTTTCTGGATGGTTCCGCTGAAATTTATTATCTTCCTTTCTGTCGGGTTATACCGCGGTATGTGGCGTTACACCAGCGTGCGGGATTTCTGGCTGTTGGTCCGGGCCTGTTTTTTATCGACGGTACTGATTATGGTGATTATTCTGGCCATCAACAGGTTTGAAGGATTTTCCCGTGGCGTATTTGTTGCCGACGGTATTATCACTTTCTTTCTGGCCGGAGGAGTGCGTATATTTATTCGTTCTTTCTATGCGGCGCTTGTGAACTGGGGGGCAGATGTTTATCCATTGGTCAATACAACGCTAACAAAAGTATTAATCATTGGCGCCGGCGACGCAGGAGAAAAAATTTTACGGGAAATCAGGGAGAACAACGCATTGCATTATGATGTTGTTGGCTTTATTGATGACGATATGGAAAAACAGGGCCGGACAATTCATGGAATACGGGTATTGGGCACTGTTGAGCGCTTGCCTAAAATTTTAACAAAGGAAAATATTCAGCAAATACTCATTGCGGTTCCTTCTGCCAATGGCGATCAAATTAGGCACATTGTGGAAGCTTGCCAGAAATGCAATATTTCTTATAAAATATTGCCCGGTATCGGCGAGCTGATTGACGGCCGGGTCAGCGTAAAATTACTCCGGGACATCAGTTACGAAGATCTTCTAGGGCGGTCGCCCATCCACCTGAATATTAAAGGCATCCGCAATTATCTTGACGGTAAAACAATTCTCATTACCGGATGCGGCGGCTCAATCGGCTCTGAGTTATGCAGGCAGGTCGTGAAATATCAGCCTCGCAGTATCATCTTGCTGGACTCAAGTGAATCCAATCTGTTCAATATTCAGATGGAAATGCAAAACGAAAATTACTGCCGCCACTGTGAAACCATTCTGGGACGGGTGCAGGATGAAACTTTAATGAATAATGTTTTTGAAAAATATAAACCCGAAGTTGTGTTTCACGCGGCGGCTTATAAGCATGTGCCCATGCTGGAGAAAAATCCCTGGCAGGCCGTTTTCAATAATATTATCGGCAGCCGTGTGGTGATGGAAATGGCCGTCAAACATCATGTAGATCGATTTGTTCTGGTTTCTACCGATAAGGCCGTTCGTCCGACCAACGTCATGGGTGCCAGCAAACGGGTGACGGAATTGATTATGCAATGCCAGCAGGGAAACGGCACACGGTTTATGGCCGTCCGGTTTGGCAATGTGGTGGGTTCGTCCGGTTCTGTCATTCCTCTTTTCCGCCGTCAAATCGAGCAGGGAGGGCCGGTGACAGTCACGCATCCGGAAGTAAACCGCTTTTTCATGACTATACCCGAAGCGTCGCAGATGATCTTGCAGGCCGGTACGATGGGGGAGGGCGGCGAAATCTTTATTTTGAGAATGGGAACGCCCGTGAAAATAGCCGATATGGCGCGGGACTTAATCCGCCTTTCGGGAAAGGAGCCGGATGTGGACATCAAAATTGTTTATACCGGCCTGCGTGAAGGTGAAAAACTATATGAAGAACTGATCACGGTGGGAGAAGATATTCTGCCGACCGGCCATGAAAAGGTCATGGTCCTGCGTTCTAACAGCCACTTCAATGGCGCAAAAAATCCGCAGGAAGCCAAAAAACATCTGTATCATGAACTTGACGAGTTGGCGAAGATAGCGGCTCGACACGACGCCAAAGGCATTAAAATAAAACTTAAAGAAATAGTTCCCGAATATACACCGCAGGAAAATGAATCCGTTCTTTAAGATAATTACAAATTCGCAACGATTTTAATTCAACCTAAATCACGGGTATGAACCCCAAGGCAAACTTTGAAAACATTCCGCAGCAAGCTGCGGAGTATTATACCCTCCGCTTCGCGGGATAATTCGACCTGCAAGCTTCAGTTCACTCTGTTTCTGAAGCTTGGGTCTCATTACAACTAACCAATTCCGCTACGCTATGCTTTCGGAATCGGAGTTTCACAATAAAAATGTTAATTTCCGCTCAGCATAAAATAAATATTCCCGTCAGGAAAATATTAGTTATTCAATTAGGCGATATCGGCGATGTCGTCTGGGCAATTCCTGCGTTTTGGGCTCTGAAAGCCGCATTTCCACAAGCCGGCCTTTCGGTGCTGGTGAGAAATCCCAATGGAGATTTGCTTTTGGACGATCCCCATATAGACAAGATATTTCAAGTCGATCAGCAAAGTTTATTCAAAGGATTGCAGTTATTAAAAAATCTGCGCCGGGAAAAATTTGATTTGCTCTTTGACCTGCGCGCTGATGATCGCGGGGCTTTTATTTCTTTCCTAAGCGGAGCGAAAATGAGAGCGGCGCTGTACTGTTCCGGGTTGTTTTGGCGTAACCGGGCGTTCACTCACCTTGTTGATCCGCCTCCCGTAAAAGAAAGAATATTAGGAGCAGCCGAGCAATCTTTCAAAATTATTCGCGGATTCGCAATCAAAGAAACAACTTCAACTCCGCAAATATTTGTTGCCGAGAAATTAAAAGATAAAATATCCGCATTGTTAACCGAAGAAAAAGTCGAAGCAACACATGGCTGGGTCAGTATCAATCCTTTCTCGCGCTGGTCGTATAAGGAATGGGATATGGATAAGTGGCGGCAGCTTGCTTCTTTTGTTTGGCAGAAATATAAAATGCCGGTGATAATTACCGGCTCGATAGCGGAGAGAAAGCTGGCTGATGAGTTGGCCGCTGAAAGTAATTCTCCAATATATAATCTGGCCGGTAAAACTACACTCCGGGAAATGGCGGCTCTTTTGCAAATGAGCCGCGTGCATATTGGAGTAGATAGCGCGGCGCCACATATCGCTGCGGCAGTTGGCACTCCGACAATTACAATCTATGGCCCATCCGATTGGCGCGATTGGGCGCCGCCAGGAGATAGAAATCAGGTTGTCTTGCCGGATATGGATTGCTCTCCCTGCCACAAAAAAGGTTGCGATGGAAACGGCCGAAGCAAGTGTCTTGACGAATTGTCCGTTGCTAAAGTACAGAGTGCCATAGAAACAATGCTGAATAAAGTTGTATCTGATAATTCTTGATCTTATACCAATGCGCTTCCTTTGGCTAACTTTGTTGGCAGCGTCGTCGGCTTCCTCTAAAAAAATAATCTTCCAGTATCTCTGAGCGCTTTCTTTATTACAAAAATTATCTTCCGGATAAAACAATTTTGTACCAGGCCGACTATATGAATAATATACTAAATTGCGGTAGAAATAATTATGTTAATGGGTTCCCTTTCCTGAAGTATAATTAAAAATATTAAATAGTTGTCATCGATTCACGGTTATGAGCCCCAAAGCGTGCTTTGGGGCTCATGCTTTTGATTTTAAAGGACTTCTTAACGATTTGGATAAAGCGCTAGTTATGCACCATCTATACACAATTTTATCTTGACAACAAGTATAGTCTTAGCCGATATTACAACGCTAAAAATAATGTTTTGGAATCAATTTTAAGGAGGTTTAAAAGCGAAGTCATGGCTAAATATGTATACTCTTTCTCGGAAGGATATGGAAAAAGCAAGAATATTTTGGGAGGCAAGGGAGTTGGACTTGCGGAAATGGCGCATCTTAAAATTCCTATTCCGCCGGGTTTTACCATTACAACGGAAGTTTGCACGGCCTTCTACGAAAATAAAGGCCATTATCCTCAAGGATTAAAAGAGCAGGTTCTAAAAGCGTTGCAGAAAATGGAGAAGGATTCGGGGATGAAATTTGGTGATCCGAAAAATCCTTTGCTTTGTTCCGCTCGTTCCGGAGCGCGCAGCAGTATGCCCGGCATGATGGAAACCGTTCTGAACATCGGTCTTACCTCGAAGACTATTGCTGGAATGATTGAGAAAACAAAAAATCCCCGCTTCGTCTGGGATTCTTATCGTCGCTTGATTCAGATGTATTCGGATGTTGTTATGGAAAAGGCCGAAGGCCTCGAACCGGAAGAAGGCATGGGCGTGCGCCAGCAACTGGAGCGTGAGTTGGCGGCAATGAAAGCGCGCCGCAACGCCAAACTGGATGTTGATCTAACGGAGAAGGATCTTGCCGAGCTTGCCGAAATTTACAAAGCCAAAGTGCAGCAGGTTATTGGCAAACCATTTCCCGATGACGCCATGGAGCAGTTATGGGGCGCGATTGGCGCTGTTTTTAAAAGCTGGAATGGAAAACGTGCGATATCTTATCGGCGGATTGAAGGAATACCCGATGAATGGGGCACTGCGGTCAACGTACAGGCCATGGTATTTGGCAATATGGGTGACAATTCGGCCACAGGCGTGGCCTTCACCCGGAATCCGGCCACAGGCGAGAACAAATTTTACGGCGAGTGGCTGTCCAACGCGCAAGGTGAAGATGTTGTCGCGGGAATCCGCACACCCAATCCGATAAATGAAGAAACCCGCCAGACGGACGATACTGAAGGACATCCCAGCCTGGAGATGGCCATGCCTAAAGCCTACACTCAGATCAAGGGGATTCGCAATAAGCTGGAAGCTCACTTCAAGGATATGCAGGATCTGGAATTTACCATTCAGGACGGCCGTGTCTGGATGCTTCAGACGCGCAATGGCAAGCGCAATGGTCCCGCCGCAGTGCGCATGGCCGTGGAAATGTATAAAAAGAAGATGATCAGTGCCGTGGAAGCTGTTTCTCGCGTGACACCCGCCCAGCTTGATGAAATGCTTCATCCGACGGTTGACCCGAAAGCCGAAGCTTCAGGTGATTTTCTGGTAAAAGGTTTGCCTGCCGGTCCCGGAGGAGCTGTGGGACAGGTTGCCTTCACGTCGGAAGTTGCAGTTGAATGGAAGAAAGAAGGCAAGAAAGTCATCCTTGTTCGTGAGGAAACCAATCCCGAAGATGTGGAAGGCATGCGCGCGGCGGAAGGAGTCCTTACGGCGCGCGGCGGTATGACTTCTCACGCGGCACTGGTCGCCCGCGGCTGGGGCAAGTGCTGTATTGTTGGCGCTGGCTCTCTGCATGTTGATATTGGGCAGAAGATAATGACGGTTGACGGAAAAACGGTGCGTGAAGGTGAAATTATCACTCTCAACGGAACCAAGGGACGCGCATATAAGGGAGCCCTGCCAATGATCAGCGGTGCCGAGGATGATATAAATTTCGCGACTTTCATGAAACTTTGCGATTCTATCCGGCGTCTGAAAATCCGCACCAATGCCGAAACGCCGAAAGACGCCGCCAAGGCCGTGCAGTTCGGCGCTGAAGGCTTGGGTTTATTCCGCACAGAGCATATGTTCTACGGCGAAAACAGCGAAAAGCCGTTGTTTTATCTGCGCAAGATGATTCTTTCGGACAATGAGGAACAGCGCCGCGCGGCATTGAGCGATTTATTCCCATTTGTCAAAAACGACATTAAAAAGACAATGGAAGTCATGGCTGGAAGGCCGGTGACCATTCGTCTTCTGGATCCGCCTCTGCATGAATTCGTGCCGGAGAATCCTGANNACCTATCCCGAAGTAAGCGAGATGCAGATCCGCGCCATTCTTGAAGGAGCGGCGGAGCTTATAAAAGAAGGCAAAAAGGCGCTTCCCGAAATCATGATTCCAGTCGTTTGCGACGTGGCCGAATTCAAAAATCAGGCGTCTTTGGTGAAAAAGATTTATCCGGAAGTGCTGGCAAAATACGGACTGAAGAAAATACCGTATATGGTGGGAACAATGATCGAAATTCCGCGCGCAGCGCTGTTGGCCGACAAGATTGCCGAAGAAGCGGAATTTTTCAGCTTTGGAACGAACGATCTCACCCAGATGACTTACGGCTTCAGTCGTGACGATATCGGCGCTTTTGTGCCCGAATATGTAGAGAAGAAAATTATTCCCGTTGATCCCTTCCAGATTCTTGATCAGGAAGGCGTCGGCCAGCTGATCCAGCTTGGCGTTGAACGGGGACGCAAGGCGCGTCCGGGACTGAAGGTCGGCATTTGCGGTGAGCACGGCGGCGAGCCTTCCAGTGTTATGTTCTGCCACCGCGTGGGCATGGATTATGTCAGCTGTTCACCCTATCGCATACCGATAGCGCGTCTGGCTGCCGCTCAGGCCGTGGTCAACGAGAAAAAGAGTTTGCCAAAGTCTAAAGCAAAAACAAAGGTAGCGGCAAAGCCCAAGGTAAAAGTAAAAACAAACGCGAAAGCAAAAGCGAAAAAGTCACGCAAGTAAGTGGAGCCTCCTCCAGTCAAAGAGGACCTTTAGGTTATAAGAGCCGCAGGCTCACTAAAATACGCGACCTCCCGCGACTTCAATGGTTCATGTCGCGGGATTAACCAGAGAGTACCGGATTGCAAAGTCCGGCGCTCAGATTAATTCAATAAATAAGGAAAATCATTTTATGGAAATAACTGTAAAAAACGAGAAA
>PLGI01000179.1:6544-7410 GCA_003139775.1 Syntrophaceae bacterium
CGTTCCGATCCTTCCGATGTCGCGCGAGTGGAAAACCGAACCTATATCAGCACTCCCTTGCAGAGCGAGGCTGGCCCTACAAATAATTGGGTCGCACCTGATGAATTAAAGGCGACGATGAAGTCCCTTTATGAGGGAAGCATGAAAGGGCGCACGATGTATGTGATTCCATTCTCCATGGGGCCGATTGATTCGCCGATTGCCAAAATCGGCATAGAAATAACAGACAGCCCTTACGTGGTTTGCAACATGCACATCATGACCCGCGTGGGGAAAAAAGTTCTCAGGAAACTGGGGAAGAAAGGGGAGTTTATTCCCTGCCTGCATTCCATCGGTGCTCCGCTGGCCCCGGGACAAAAGGATGTTTCCTGGCCCTGCGCTCCAATCGAGAAAAAATACATCAGCCATTTCCCTGATGAAAATTTGATCTGGTCTTACGGCTCCGGTTATGGCGGCAATGCACTGCTGGGTAAGAAATGTCTGGCTTTGCGTATTGCTTCGGCGATGGCGAGGCGTGAAGGCTGGATGGCGGAGCATATGCTGATTCTGCGGCTGACCAATCCCGCGGGCAAACAGTATCACATTGCCGCAGCCTTTCCCTCTGCTTGTGGCAAGACTAATCTGGCTATGCTTCAGCCGACAATTGAAGGATGGAAATGTGAATGCGTCGGCGACGATATTGCGTGGATGAAGATTGGTCCTGATGGCCGTCTTTACGCGATAAATCCCGAAGCCGGATTTTTTGGTGTGGCGCCGGGGACGTCTTACGATTCCAATCCCATGGCGATGGAATCAATCAAGAAAAACGTCATTTTTACTAACTGCGCCCTGACCGACAAAGGTGATATCTGGTGGGAAGGTATGGA
>PLGI01000158.1 GCA_003139775.1 Syntrophaceae bacterium
TTGATATTTATTATGAATTAACAACAGCTATCTTTTGCGGTAACTGTTTAAAATGACCGTTTTCTTCTATTTGTTTCAATGAAATGATTAAACGGTTTAACGATATATGAAAAAATATGGTGAACTGATGAAGACTCAGATATGATAACAATTAAGAAAAGAAAGTATGATGTGTATAGTAAGAAATATATAAAAAAATGAAATACAAAGTGTTTCAGCTGTATGATGAATGACGAAGTTATTTTAAGTTACCTTGAAGAATTGGCTGAAAAACTGGAAATATTAGTTCGTGATGAAAATATAAACATTGAGGAATCTTTCAGTCCCGGAGGTCTGTGTCGTGTCGAAGGGAAACATGTTATTATTCTTAATTCTAAAGCTACAGTGAAAGAAAAAATTCAAGTTATGATCACGTCGCTGCAACAGTTTGACCTTACTGATATGTATGTGAAACCAGTTATCCGGGAATTATTGGAAGGACCGGTGCAGGTATAGTCAATTATTATTAGATTATGTTTTCTGATATAATTACATTTTAATGGTGAAGGAGGGTCATTATGGAAAAGAAATTCAAGAATGAATTCGAACAGAAATGGAACAAATATTTTCCCGGAGCTGATTTACCCATCGGATTTTACTACACCGACGTAAAAGAAGAAAAAAGCATGTTAAAGCCCCCGAAGGGACATCGCTGTATCATCGCTGATTTAGCAAGTGTAAGTAAGGGCAATACGAGATGTTTTGATGTCAATACTATTGGCTGTGGTGGTGGAAGACGATATCTTGGTTTTGAGGATAGTCAGGCACCCAATTTTGAATATTTTCTTTCTTACGGTATTCCGGGAAAACTTGAGGGTGAAAGATATAAGAAATCGCCAGAACTTGTTAAAGAGATCATGAAACAACAGACACTGTTTAAAGCGCCTGCAAAATATATTGTGTTCAAACGGTGGGACTCCATGGAAGAAAGTGATGAACCATTAGTGATCATTTTTTTTGCTCCCCCAGATGTCCTTTCAGGTCTTTTTACTTTAGCAAATTATGATGAAACGGAACCCAATGGAGTCATTGCTCCTTTTGGTGCCGGTTGCGGTTCTATAGTTTATTATCCTTACCATGAACTCCAATCCAAACGACCTTGTGCGGTATTGGGTATGTTTGATGTCTCTGCCCGGCCTTGTGTTTCTTCAGAAGTACTTTCCTTTTCTATCCCATGGCCAAAATTCGTTCGAATGGCAGATAATATGGAAGAAAGCTTCTTGATCACAAAATCCTGGGACAAAGTTAGACAAAGAATTAAAAAAAGGGTCTCGGTTGGTTAAGGGTTCTTTTCTTATCAGTTTTCCGGAAAATATGAGGGACGATAATAAATGGCGGGAAAACTTAATTCGAAAAAAGTGTTGTTGTTCTTTGGACTCGTACTTGTTGTCAGCATGTTTCCATTTCCTGCGTATGCCGCTTCTATGAACTCCAGTGTTACTTACGGTGCCCCGCTGGCTATTGCGCTAGGAGTAGCGTACATAACAAGACGCATGTCTATTGGTGGATGGCTATTTTATTACTATTTGCAACTGTACTGCAATGTTCTAATCACGGTGTTGTTGAGTTTTGTGATGATCGATATTTTGCAGCCGACCGGTTGGAAAGATAAGACGTTATGTACATTATTTGTATTAAGCGTTGTTCCAGTGTTTTTAGTAAAGGCAATAGAAGCGATTTTCGCTACGCGTCTATTGGTTAAGTCACAACGAAACGAAAAGAACGTAAAGGTGGTGCACTATATACTTTTGGCATCGGTCATAATATGTGCGGCAAGTGTTGCCATTAATTATTATCATTTTCGTGACAACGTACCGTTTAGCATTTATGCCCTGATCACTTCTTCCATTTGGTGCTTGTATTTCTTTCTATCCTACAGAGTGAATTACGTACTGTCACGTTGGACAGGTGTATGGCTTTACGACTCTTTCAAGGAGAAAAAGGCGGCAGAACCTAAGAAGGTCTAAAATGGCTTGTTAGTAGATATAACATTGGGGCAGTTTAAAACAATGATCTTACGGCTCACATTAAAACTGGCTAAAAAAATCGGACTTGCTCCTTTGCCGGCTATTCCATACGATGAGAACAGAAATCCCCTATTAGACTGGAATGCACATCTGTTCACAGTGCAGCACACCCAATATATCATACTGACAAACACTGCATCATTATACTCATTGATCCTGAGTGGGCGGGGGATTACCAATGACAAGCAGTTTGTTCGAGAAGTATTGTCCTGTATGGAAGAGTTTATGATAGTGGACGGGAATAAGGTCGTATATGAAAATGTCATTGAGCAAGAGAGTCAGAGAATATTCTTTTCTAAAATAGTTAATCGGCGAGTTTTAGGATCAATGAACGATCTTATATTTCAGGCGATGGTTTATCTAAGTGAAGGCCAAAAGTCGCCGTTTGATGTTTCTTTTATGCTCAATAAAACTCCGATGTCATACTTAAACTACAGTAATCCCAAAACTGAATTCCGAAAATTGTATTTTACTGAAGACGGAGATTCACCATTTAATATGCAAAAGAAAAATAACGTGATCAGCATTAACGACTATCGACCGCAGAAAATAAAATAGACAAGGTATGAAGGCAGATAGATTAATATCGACAGCAATCAAATCCCGGGAAGTAAGGATTCGTTTCGGGATATTGTTCCTGATAGCCTTTCCCATGTTTCTTATGTCTTGCATGAACTGGATACTGGATATCTGTCAATAAGAGTTAACAAAGGGAGAACCCATGATAATCAGTGCAAGCAGAAGGACTGACATACCTGCATTCTTCTCCGACTGGTTTTTCAACCGAATTAATGATGGTTACGTGCTGGTAAGAAATCCAATTAATTCTCATCAAATCAGTCGCATTTCCTTGTCTCCGCACGTTGTAGATTGCATTGTGTTTTGGTCAAGAAATCCCATGAGAATGCTTGGCCGGCTTCATCTTCTTGATAGATATAACTACTATTTTCAATTTACAATTACTGCCTATGGTCAACTTTTAGAGCCAAATGTACCAACTAGTGAGGAAGCTGTTGATGTTTTTAATAAGCTTTCTCAGAAAATTGGTAAGAATCGAATTATCTGGAGATATGATCCGATAATTCTTACCGATAAAATTGATATGAAATATCATATAGCCTCTTTTGAAAATATTGCTAAACAACTTGTTGGCAAAACTCACCGGTGCGTAATAAGCTTTTTAGATTTATACAAAAAAACAGTTCGCAACATTGCCCCTCTTGCTGTTACCGATATTACTGCTGAAATGATGATTGATCTGGCTCGCGCATTGAGTTTGTCAGCTTCTAGATATAATATTGAATTAGTCAGCTGTGCTGAAAAGATAGATCTTTTATCGCATGGCATCAAGCATGGGAAATGTATTGATGACAAACTTATTGAAGAAGTTTGTGGTTTTGCTCTGCAAATTGAAAAGGACAAAACTCAAAGAGCAGAGTGCGGGTGTGTTGCCAGTATAGATGTGGGAGATTATAATACTTGTCCTCATGGTTGCCTATACTGCTACGCAAATTCCAGTGCAGATAAAGTGAAACTTAATCACGCACTTCATAACCCTCATTCTCCGTTGCTACTTGGGGAGGTAAAATCAGGCGATAAAATTATTGATAGGCAGGTATTATCATGTAAAGTAATTCAGCAAAGTTTATTGTGAGTTAAAGTCGACGATGGAATCGTCAAGAGAGTATTATGATTTCAATTTATAGTATGGTAAATATTAAATTCATTTAATTAATGTTAACGTAGTCATTGAGCTAATATAATATAAATATAATCAAAAAAGGGGGAATAAATAATATGAAAAACGTAGATATGACGGTTGAAGATAATATCCTGACTATCAAGGTTGATCTAACCAAAGAATTTGGTCCTTCGTCATCAGGCAAGACCATTATCATTTCATCAACGGAAGGGAATATTTCTGTTCCTGAGAAGGAAGACATTAAAATAGGATTGAATGTTTATAAGAAGAAGTAGCAGTTGCTAGTGACTTCTTTGTTGAGGGTGGTCATTGAAGCAGCTTTATTCTATCGTTGATAATGGCACATCAGATACGGATCAACCAATTATCTGAATTAGCCAAATACCGGAGAATAAAAATAGTGCCGTCATTCGTCTTAATCTTAAAATAATTAATCACGGGATCATCTGGTTTGACGCCACCTTCATACCAACGATCAACTATTTCTGATATTTCCCGGCGGCGATTTTGGAATGTAAAAGCTATTGGCCGTTCATTGGACTTATAGCCGCTGTAGCATTCAACCTGTATCTGTTCGTAATCTGCATTTTTGCCGGCATCATTATTTTTCATCTTACTTATCCAAAAGCTCCCTGAGTGACGGCAATATATCTACATCAGTCAGATCACGCCGTTTAACTGCATCAATTAAAATATGAATCTTTTCTCTGGGTGTTGCCTTTTTATTGATAATCACAAATTCTTGTTCTTTTATCCGGCAATATCCACTACCACTAACATAAACGGGTTCATACCGGATCTTCATCCCGAGTCTTTCCACCAATTCTTCAAGGTCGGTTAATGTATCGTTATCGTCCATAAAAATAATATTAATCCTATTTCCAGAAATTTTCTACATCATAAACTTTTAGTGGTATGTCATTGCATCAATTCCCGATTAACCTCTGTTGCAGCAGAGTATATCTCTTCTCAGTCTTGTTATTCTTTACAGCAATTGCCATCGCTTTCTTCGTTCCCACTATCACAACAAGTTTCTTTCCTCTGGTCACTCCGGTATAAAGCAGGTTCCGTTGAAGCAATACATAATGCTGGGTTAGAATCGGTATCACTACTACAGGGTATTCAGAGCCTTGGGATTTATGGATAGAAACAGCATAGGCATGAACAATTTCATCAAGGTCTGAATAATCATAGGTGACTTCTCTATCGTCAATGATCACTGTTACTTCCTTTGCCTCTTCATCAATAGAAGAAATACGACCGATGTCGCCATTATAGACCTCTTTGTCATAGTTGTTCACAATCTGCATCACCTTGTCCTTGACTTTGAAAAGTCGTCCACCGCGCAGTACCCCTTCCTCTCCGGGATTCAGGGCTTTCTGAAGCTCTAAGTTGAGATTGCCGGCACCAGCTGTTCCTCTGTGCATGGGAGTCAGCACCTGGATGTCATTGACAGAATCAAAGCCGAATCGTTTTGGAATTCTTTTCTTGACAAGGTCTATGATCATTTCCAATACTTTCCCTGGCTCTTCCTGTTCAATAAAATAGAAGTCATTCAGTTTTTCCTGATTTGATTTCAGGTTGGGAATGATACCTTCGTTGATTTTATGTGCATTGACGATAATGGAGCTTTCCTTCGCCTGCCGGAAAATCTCATTCAACTGGACAACTGGCGCAATACCGGCATCAATGATGTCTTTGAGAACATTACCGGCGCCCACTGATGGAAGCTGGTTGACATCACCAACCATAATAAATGTTGAAGTAGGTGGAATTGCTTTTAGAAGATGATGCATTAAAAGTGTATCTATCATGGACGCTTCATCAACAATTAATAGCTGACAATCGAGAGGGGATTCTTCATTTTTTTTAAATCCACCTTTCCTCATATTGAATTCCAGCATTCTATGTATAGTTTTAGCTTCATGTCCGGTAGTTTCTGACATTCTTTTAGCTGCTCGGCCGGTAGGAGCAGCAAGCATGATCTTTGTTTGTTTAGCGGCAAAGATTTTGAGAATGGCATTAATAATGGTCGTTTTGCCTGTTCCTGGCCCTCCGGTAATCACCATGACCTTATTTTCTGCTGATCGTTGGACAGCATCAATTTGTTTCTCGGCAAGAGTTATTGACAGTTTTTCCTGTACCCATTCAATTGCTTTTGCTGAATCTATCTTTTTGATTGACTGCGGAGTATTTATAAGGGTTTTAAGACGGGCGGCAAGGTTCTTTTCCGCGATATGATAACCGGAGAGGTAAACAGCTTTATTATTCTCTTTAAATTCGGCTATATCCTGGTTGATGTCTTCAATGACGATCTGTTTATCCACAGAAACTGTTCCCATTGCTTTCACAATGATTTCCCTGTCAATCTCCAGCATCTCCTTGCATTTTTCAATTAGTCGTTCATAGGGATAATAGACATGACCATCATCGGTCAGTTCATGGAGGACATAGAGAATACCCGCTGCTGCCCTTAAGTCTGAATCTTTGGCAAATCCAAGTTTTTCAGCAATTTTATCAGCAGTTATAAAACCAATCCCGAAAATATCAGTCGCTAACTGATAGGGATTATCCTGAACAACCTTGATTGATCCGTTTCCATATTGTTTGTAGATCTTTGCCGCATATCCGGAGCTGACACCATGGTCTTGAAGAAATATCATGACCGTTCTGATTTCCTTCTGTTCTTCCCACGCTTTCCTGATCATGCCGATGCGCTTTTGACCGATACCTTCAACATCTGCAAGTTTGTCAATTTCATTCTCAATAACATCAAGCGTTTTCTCTTTGAACATTTTGACAATGCGTTTAGCCATCACAGGACCAATACCCTTAATCAGTCCTGAACCAAGGTATTTTTCTATTCCATGAACGGTGGCGGGAGTGGTTGTTTCGCAGAAAACTATCTTGAACTGCTCACCATATTGAGGATGATTACCCCACTCACCTTTCATTTTGATGATTTCACCGGGAGTGGGATTGACAATAGCCCCTATGACCGTTACCAGATCACGCCGACCATAAACCTTGATTTTGGCTATAGTAAAACCATTGTCTTCGTTGGTAAAGGTGATCCGTTCTATCTGTCCTGAGAGTTGTTCGAGTTGCTGGCTCATGCTTCTTCTATGTCACAAGAAATCGACTATTGTCAAATTTGAACATCAAACGGGATACTCAGTCTGCTGGAGGAATTCACGATTTATCTTGCCTCTGCCGGGAAAAAACATTAATAATCAACGCAAATAAAAATTGACATTAAACTGGCAAGATTGCTTAAAGAATAACCAAGGAGCATCATCATGACGATGGCCCAAAACAATTTCATTGACCAACGCTATAAACAAGCAGGTCTATTAAAAGAATGTGTGTCTGTTGAGAAGTAAAAACCCCATGCAAGATTTCACTGAAGGCAATATTGGCAAACAGGTTATTAATTTCAGCACTCCGCTAATGTTTGGTAACCTGCTACTGTCCGTTTACGGTATCATCAACATGATCTGGGTAGGTCGGCTCCTAGGTCACACAGCCGTGGCCGCTGTATCCGCTTCTCTGCCGATCATAATGTTAATGCCCTCATTTCTTATAGGCCTGGGTATGGCCACTAATGTCCTTATTGCACAGGCATTCGGCCGCAAGGATACTGCTCTGCTACGAAAGATCCTAGCCAATTCCTTTTTCACCTCTATGCTGTTCTGCCTGCTTATCTCCATCATCGCCCTTTTACTACGTCGCCATTTGCTCGAATGGGTACATGCACCGCAGGAAATTAGGGATATGGCACTGTCTTATCTGACCATCATTATGGCCACGCTGGTATTTCAGTTCTTTATTAACTGGATGACGGGCATGCTGCGTGGTTTGGGTGACGCCATAACAGTGGTGAAAATCCTCATCCTGCTTACGGTATTTAACATTGTTTTCGTCCCGCTGTTCATTCGCGGTATCGGCCCTCTGCCACCTTTAGGCGTGGCTGGTGCAGCATGGGGAACGGCACTGGCGTCCGTGACGACCTGTATCATCGGCTATATTTACCTTCTGCGGCATAATCCTTACATTAATATGCATAGCTGGGACTACAGTCTGGATTGGCACATCATCCGGGAGGTTTTCGTTATCGGCGTGCCCGCATCGCTGCAGATGATGGTGATCTCACTGGCCGGGGTATTCATCTTATCTCTGGTCAACAGTTTCGGCACAGATGTTACCGCAGCCTTCGGCATCGGCATGCAGATTGACATGCTGGCAGCTATTCCTCTCATGTCCATCGGGATGGCGGCGACCTCCATTGCCGGTCAGAATCTGGGGGCGCAGAAAATAGACCGCGTTTTCCAGACCCTGCGGATATCGGTGTATTTCGGGCTGGCTATTGCCCTTACTTGTACTGCTGTACTGGCGATTTTCCCTGATCACATTGGTTCTATTTTCCTCAAGGAATCGGCCGAACATGCAAATGTGCTGAATCTTGTCAGCAGATATTATCATTGGATGGCATTTATCTTTCCCTGCTTTGCCGTCACTTTTGTCATACAGGGCGTCCTCCGCAGCGCAGGTGACACAATGGCCTTGCTGGTTCTTTCGTTCATTGCTCTGATCGTCATTCGTATTCCTCTTGCCTACCTGTTGGCCGGTCCCTTCGGTTTTAAACAGGACGGTATCTGGATGGCAATGCTTTTCAGCAGCGCACTGGCCGTCGGATTGAACTGGCTGTACTACAAAGGAGGTTGGTGGAAGAGAAAGCATATATTAGGAAAGCAAAAAACCATCTGATGCGCTGCAACAGTTTGACCTTACTGATATGTATATAAAACCAGTTATCCGAGAATTACTGGAAGGATCGGTGCAGGTATAGTCAATTACTATTTAATTATGTTTTGACGTGCAATAGCGGCAAGCATAGATGACGCCGTTGTGTTTCTCCTTTAAACTGTGTTTGTTCCCTGACGGTGGGAGTTCCTCTACGGCCCTTGCCCAGTTTGTCAATTGGATGAGAGCTTCCAAGATGCAAAGTGTGTTTGCCAAATTTTTGTCCTAATTCATCTGCCACATCATACAGGATTTTTATCTTCTCCGCTTGCAGTGGATCATCAAAAAGAGAGTATTGGATGTTTGTATCAGGCTCCAGATCAAGCAGGACAACTCCGGTAGCACGGTAAATATCTTTCGGACAATAACAGGAAGTAAAGAGATCATGAATGACACCAGAAAATTCAAGCGGGAAAGCACAGGGACGGGATAGTTTTGCTTCGTTTCCGACTGTATTGAAATCATTTTTCTTGAGAAAGACAACTATTTCATTTGGAGCCAATGAATAGCGTCTGGCCTTAATATATGCCGATTCCATATTACGCATAAGATGAGCGAACAGATATTCGGCATTGGAAGTTGGCGGCGCAAATGTTTTTGTTTTGCTGATTGAAGCATAAGAGCTTTTTTTTCTGGTGTCACAGGATAAACCGATTCTCCGCGCAATTCCTGCCAGATTTCCACTCC
>PLGI01000052.1 GCA_003139775.1 Syntrophaceae bacterium
AGCAGTATTTTAAATGTTTATGATCGAAAGGTTGTATGATTGTCATTATTGACAATTTGAGGAAGTTATCGATTATCTTTACACTCACTGTCAGGTCAAGTTCTGCTAAGGGTACATTAATTGCCTTTCGATAAATATAGATATGCTTTGACGACACTTTAGTCTTCATGCCATTTATCTGCGTGTCAACTGGCGATATTTTATGCGGTGGGGCTGGCTGGCGGCGGCGCCTAATCTTCTCTTGCGGTCTTCTTCATATTCGGAATAGTTGCCGTCAAACCAGAGAGTCTTACTTTCGCCTTCAAACGCCAGAATGTGTGTGCAGATACGATCTAAAAACCAGCGGTCGTGGCTGATGACAACAACACAGCCGGCAAAATTCTCCAGTGCGTCTTCCAGAGCCCGCAGAGTGTTGACATCCAAATCGTTCGTTGGTTCATCCAGCAGGAGAACATTGGCGCCTTCCTTGAGCATGCGTGCCAGATGAACGCGGTTGCGTTCACCTCCGGAGAGTGTTCCTACCTTCTTCTGCTGATCGGTGCCGGAAAAATTAAATCGCGAAACATACGCGCGGGAATTGATTGATCTATTCCCGATGGGAATAATATCCTGTCCATCGGAAATCATCTCCCAGATGGTTTTATTCGGATCGAGCGCGTCGCGGCTCTGGTCAATATAGGCAAGCTTCACTGTATCACCGATCCGGATTGTGCCTGAATCCAGCGTTTCCTGACTGGTGATCATTCTGAAAAGAGTTGTTTTACCCGCCCCGTTGGGACCGATGATACCGACGATGCCGCCGGGAGGCAGCATAAAAGTCATGCCTTCCACCAACAGATTATCCCCGTAAGCTTTGTTGACATTTTGCGCCTCGATTACCAGATCGCCCAGACGCGGTCCGGGTGCGATAAAAATTTCATGTGTCTTTGATTCTTTTTCCTGATTTTGTCCCAGCATCTCTTCATAGGCGTTAATGCGCGCCTTGGATTTGGCGTGTCGTCCTTTTGGCGACATGCGAATCCATTCCAGTTCACGCTCCAAGGTTTTGATTCTTTCCCCTTCCACTTTTTCTTCGGTTTTTAGACGATTTTGTTTTTGCGTGAGCCAGGAAGAATAGTTACCCTGCCAGGGAATACCCTGACCGCGGTCGAGTTCCAGAATCCAACCGGCAACATTATCCAGAAAATAGCGGTCGTGAGTAACGGCAATGATGGTGCCTTCATATTTTTGCAGGTGATGTTCCAGCCAGGCAACAGATTCGGCATCCAAGTGGTTGGTCGGTTCATCCAGAAGCAATATATCCGGTTTTTGCAAAAGCAAACGACACAAGGCGACGCGGCGTCTTTCCCCGCCGGAAAGGACTTTAACCGATGTATCACCGGGCGGGCAGCGCAGAGCGTCCATGGCCATTTCCAGCCGCGAATCTATATCCCAGGCGTCCAGCGCGTCGAGTTTTTCCTGCACAGCGCCCTGCCTGTCGCAGAGTTTCGTCATCTCGTCATCCGACATCGGCTCGGCAAACTTTTCATTTATTTTATTATATTCGTGGATCAGGTCCATGGTGCTTTGCACACCTTGTTCCACAATTTGCCGCACAGTTTTGTTTTCGTCCAGACGCGGTTCCTGCTCCAGATAGCCCACTGTATAACCAGCGGAAAGGATTGTTTTGCCCAGGTAATCTGTATCTACGCCGGAAAGAATTTTTAAAAGAGAGCTTTTGCCCGAACCGTTTAAACCGATAACGCCGATTTTCGCTCCGTAAAAATAAGACAAATAAATATCTTTGAGCACTGGCTTTTTTTCATAAATTTTACTTACTCCGATCATGGAGTAAATTACTTTGTTTACTTCATTGGCCATAGATGCTTATTCTCCGGCAGACAGATTCTATGCCTCTGCGCTTTCTTTGGCTAACTTTGTTGGCTTCGTCGTCAGCTTCCTCAACGTATAACCTAAAGGTCACTCTGTTAGTAATACGCCTGCGGAGCCTCCTCCTTGCCGCCTCGTTATCCTTTAAAATCAAAGTGGCATTAAATATAAGGGAATATACCCTGAATGATTAAATTAAAATTATTCTGAATGTTGTCTCTGCCGGATACGATGCCCATGTGTCCGGGAAGAATCAGTTCCAGATCAAGTTTAGAAAAAGAAATTATGCTTTTCTTTAAAAGAGCGCCGTTGCCGCCGGGAAAATCGGTACGGCCCACGCTTTGGTCGAAAATAACATCGCCACAGAATAACGCTTTTTGTTCCGGCCAGTAAAGGCCGATAGAACCGGGGGAATGTCCGGGGGTAAGAATTATTTTAAATGTCCGGTCTCCTAAAACTATATCGCCCTCTTCCAACGGAAAATTTACATTTATCCGCGGAACGTTGATTCCGAACAGACTATACAACTCGCCGCCTACTCCTTTTAAAAATTCTATTTCTTTTGTATGCATGCCGACCTTGACTTTTTCCTGATCAAAAACTTCCGAGCCCTGAAAATGGTCGGGGTGCGAATGGGTGTTGATAACGTAACGAATATCTTCTTTCTTGATGCCGTCGGCAGACATCCGATTAAGCAAATCGGGCACATAACCGGTCAGCCCCGGATCAATTAATGCCTGCACATTGCCGCCGATAAAGTAGCTGTTGCAGTTATTCTCATAGGCATTTGTCCATTCATAAACATAAATATCATTTTTTAACTTCATTGCTAATCCTCTGTTTTTGATTTAGTCGGGACAAAGATCCAAAGTAAAATGTATATGAATAATCCCATACCGTAAGTTATAGCGACGAATAAAACGAACAACAGGCGCCATGCCCAGGAAGGAAGAGGTGTGTATTCGCCTAAACCGCCGCAAATACCGCCGATCCATGAGTCCTTCTCTGATTTAGTGAAATTTTGCAGCCAGTTTTTTTCTATCATTGCTTTTTCCTCATCATAATTTTACGGGTTTATTTTTTAGCTGGGAAAATCGCATCCAGCGGCAAATCAGATACCCGGTGGCTTATATCGGTGATATTTCCTCTCTTATCTACGAGAATTAATGTTGGCACTCCGATAATGTTGTAGTCGTTGGCAACACTGCCGTCTGCGTCCACCAGAACAAGATAGGGGAATGAATTTTCTTTGGCAAAACGCGCCACTCTTTTGGAAGATTCGTTTATATCGATATAAAGAAATTTCAATCCGCGTCCTGCGTATTTTTCATAAAGGGCTTTATAGAAAGGCATTTCACCACGGCAGGCGGGACACCAGGTGGCACCGAAAAACATTACCACCGGATTTCCCCGTTGACTGCTTAGTTTAAATGTTTTTCCCTGAATATCATTTAGTGAAAAATCCGGCGCCGCAATCGTTTCTTGTTTAGATGGCGCATTAGATTTGCATTGTCCCAATGACAGAGCAAATAAAATACAGATCAGTAAGATCATCAAAACTAACAATATTTTTTTATTCATCAAAACCCCGTTTTTTATATTGATAAAACGCCCGCAGTATACAGGAAATATTCAGCCGCGCCAATTAATATCAACCCGAAAATAGTTTTTATTTTCGTCATCCATTTTCCCGATTTCGGTAAAGAGGCAATAACCCCGGCAAACGTGCCGACTATAATCAGCAATGTGCCCATACCGAAGGCAAAAACAAAAAGCAGACTCATGCCCAGTAAAAGATTCGTTTTTACCGCCACATATCCCAGTAAAACTGCCAGAGCAGGAGCGGTGCAAGGGCCGATAACAACACCTGATACAGTGCCTATTAAGAAACTGTCCCAAAAACCTTTTTTATTTCCATTGCCGGTTAGCTTCATAAGCTTTTGCGGAACGGGCAGGGAAATACTGAAAACGTCGAGCATGGCCAGACCCATAAAAAGGCAAAGGTTTGCCATAATGAAGTATGTCCAGGGGGTCGTTTGCATTTGTCCGAAAAGCCTGCCCGATAAAGCAGCTGCCCCGCCTAAAATGGAATAAGTAAACGCGATTCCGCCGACATAAAACAGCGAAAGAAAAAATCCGCGAAGCCTGGATGATGAGCCTTGAGCTCCAATAAATCCTATGGTTACCGGAATCAAAGGATAAGTGCAGGGAGTAAAGCTGATTACAAGGCCGCCCAGATACGCGGTCAGAAAGGCTAAAAACACCGAGCCCTGCAGATATAAAGATAAATTGTTGACCAGATTTTCAATCATATATTTCCTGGAAAGCTAATTGGTGGTTAGCCTAGTGGTTACCAATCAATAAATTATAGAGGTTGTTCTTTCAAAATTTGAACATAATGCGATAACAACAATCCTGAAGTCGGTTGTAATTCACGAGAGAAAACAAATCCCGCAAGGTCCTTCGTAGGTGCGAAGAATCTAAAATTGTGTGTTGCTTAATTTTAGATTATTTTTTTTCTTTTTCTTTTAGCAATTGATCCATTTTTTTACTCATGCTGTCATCTTTTTCATCGATTTTTCTACTGAGGGCACTCAGTTGGATTTGCATTCCTAGCACGACCACCAGCAGAAGACCGACAACCAAACTAATAACAGTCATTTCCATAGTACACTCCTCTTGTTAAGTTAGAATTATGCCATTTCAATCAATACTTGTTATAATATACCATAAAATTAATAATTTGAAAAATAAGATTTACAAAGAAGTTATTATTAATCGGATTAAATTCAAAATATCCTCATATGCAAAGATATGGCTTAAAGGTTATGCAGAAATGAAATTAAAACCTTTTACGTTGCCCTTTACAACATTATCTTGAACAAGCATCTAATTCCACAATGGGGTGATTATCAACTTGAAGGAATTAAGATCGCTCAGATACAGATGTATGCAGTTGAGCTTTTAAAGATTCTTTTCTGTCCGTTAGGAAACCGTTAGAAGAGAGCAATAAAAAAGGTTTAGAAGCATTTGCAGTAAGCTCCTAAACCCTTGATTTTTTAGTGGTGCCGAAGCCGGGATTTGAA
>PLGI01000173.1 GCA_003139775.1 Syntrophaceae bacterium
GTACATTAGTATGATGGACCAATCAAGAATTGCCGCAGCACAGGCGTCAATTGCAGAATTAAAAGCGCGCTCAAGTAATTATTATGCCTCACAAATGTTGTCAGGCGCTGGAGCGACTACACCTGCGGCTGTTCAGGCTTCTATTGCTGCAAACTCTAGTGTTGGTTCTGATTTTGTACTTACAGCGGTGGCGGCGCCTAATGGTACTGATATTTTAATCACTGTAACGACGGTAAAAAATAATAGTATACCTTCCACTAGTGGAACTTGGTATTATCCTACATAAACTGGATAAAAAAACTTTTAGGAGAAAATAGCGTGAATCATTTCACGCTATTTTTTTGCTGATTTTTCAATGCTGAGTCGATAAGAAATGACTAAGAGAAGACTGCAAAAAATTATCAATGCATAAAAGTAGTATCCAGACGTGATGAACCAGATAGTTGGTTGATTCATGGCGGTTTCTTCAGAATTAATGAGTTGAGTTGGTATACAACTCAATATCCAAGCTCCTATAAGCAGGGACTTATATAAATTACCGGCTTTGAGAACTGACGAGATATGCCATACCACAAGTAAAGGAATAATCAAGGCAGGAAAGTAATACATCCACCCGAACGGAGAAATGAGTAGCATCGCAACAATGGTTAGAGCGTAGCCAATATCAAATCGAACAAGTGGCGAAAGTTCCCGCGGCTGTGGCCATGCAGTCCGGATAAGCCACAGAGTTAATAAGAACGAAAGGCTATAAGCCAAACAATAGGCAAGCAGGGGAAGTTTGATCCAGGGAATATTTTCAGCTCCCCCGAAGATGCGTGTAAAAAATGCGATAAAGGATGCATTCCAACTTGCATTGATATATAGATGAGACCTTGTAAGTAATTCCAGGTACTGTTTATAAGTGGATAATCCAAACGTGATTAAGGAAATGATGTTACAGAAAATGAAAATCGACACCGCCCAAAAGAGAACTCTCCAGCGTCGTTGCACTGCAAAAAAGATCAAGAATATCCCCAGAAAAATCTTAACACTCAGAGCGATTCCCAGGATGATTCCAGCGAGCTGATATTTTTCTTTCCTTGCACTCAACCAGATTAATACTATTGATCCCAGCAGGAAAAGTCCGAATTGGCCGCTTACAATACTCATCCAGGTAGGAAAATAGCATAAAATGATAATCCATAAGATCAGTACATAAATGGCCTGTGTATCTAATAATCCTTTGTCAGAGAAAATTCGATTATTCCCCAGGTTACCGCCTGTTTTGATTCTGGTGGAAATGGAAGTGTGAACCATTTTGTTCTGGTTAATGAAACCGCTCTTTAGCATTTCATAATCACGAAATGGCTGAGTGTACGCTATTAAACCAACAGCCATCAGTGACAAGCAAAGTGAAAATATTGACCAGACCCAAAATGCTATGTGGAATGGTAATGTTCCCAATGGCAGGATGAATAAGGTGTGGAAAGGTGAGTTCAAGTTGGGATGGGACGTTTTCATCGTCGCTTTGGCTTTTTCTGATAATCTACTGAGATAGTCATCAGGTGGTTTAAAAGGTACCGGTGTATAAATACTTTTTCCTTCAGCAAAGAATCTGGCTGATTTATAGAATTTGTAAAAATCTGTATTTTCGGGGAATTGAGAAAAATTGTTCACCGTTAGCAGATAAAGTACCAGGAGAATTCCGAAGACGAAAATGCATGCTGCAGTAATTAAATTATTTTTTGATGACATAGTCGATTACTCTAATAGTCGAGACAGTAAAATAATCTGTGTAAATGAAATAATTTTCATATAGACGTTAAATTGAACTTGCTTTCATACATTATAGCAAGTGGTGAAATTGTCAAAACATATTTGGCTAATGGAATCGTCCATTTTTGCATCACATTCTGAATCTCTAAAAATAATTTTTTTGTCAAAGCATCATCATGGGGAAAACTGATTTCCCAGGAAATATCTTCCATCTATTATTTTACACGTTATTCAATTAACGTAGGAGCATTTCCCAGTGATAAATGAATAGTTCTCAATTTTAGGAAGGTAAACAATTAACTTCTCATCCCTTTTTAATTGCTGAATATATTCACTTAATTTTAAAGAACCCTGCAAATACAATAAGAGACGAATTTCCTGATTAAGCATCTTTGTGTTTTTAGTTTTTTTATATAAGTCAATTAGCGCCAGATTAGCAAAAGCATTTTGTGAATAAAGCGTCCGGACGGATTTCCAGTAATAGATGGCGCCGGCATAATTATTTTTTATGCGGCAGGTTTCGGCCATAGTTTCGAGCGCCAGCAGCGAATTTGAATTTTTTGCCAGGCATTTTCTGGCGAAAGATTGAGCGTCATTAATCCGGCCACCTTTCAATAGGATAAAACTGTATAATACTAATAGTTCGGAATTGTCAGGATATTTTGTTAATTTATCGTTGATAATTTGTTTTGCCTCTTTGATTTTATTATGACGAAGTTTTATATTCGCTATGTATATATAATTCGGGATATATTTAGGAATTATTTCAGAAGATTTTCTAAAGTAGTCCATGGCCAGATCATCTTGCATTTCTTCAAAATAAAAGAGACCTAAATTATATTCTTGAATCGCTAAAGATACATTACTTCCACCAAAATTATTTAAAATCATCGCTTTTTTATATTCCTGAAGCGCCTTTTCTTTTTCATTATAATTATAATAGATTCTGCCAATACTGGTATGTGGTCGGCTCAATCCGGGAGACTTATTAATGTTATCAAACCATAAGAGAAAATCGTCAGAAACTATTTTATTGCGGCTGTAGGTAATGTCACCTTCGCCAATTAATATTATCACTATGCCCAAAGCAACAATAAACTGGATGATTTTTTTATAGGAGAAGTAATCAATAATGTAAATTATGAACTCTGCGAAAGGAACAAACAAAAACATTGATGGCAGGTAATTGCGGTAGTCGTATATCAATTCCAAATTAAAAATGGAACCCTCTATTAAATGGTTTAAAAAATAAAAAATAATACAGAAAGAAATTAACGGACGCTTTCGGGCAATATAAAAGGCAAAGCCGATCAGAAACAATATCAATAAAATTGACGGAATTGTGGTCCACGGTTGCAACAGAGATCGGGAAACTTCAAAATCATAAAGAAAAGTTAAGCGGGAGCTTATCGGATACAACAACAGGGAAAGATAAAATAAGATGACGCGAGGTTCGGTTAAAAGCCTTTGCGTCATGGAGAAGTCGCGAAGTTCATAGCCGCCGAAAGCATTGGAAAAACCGCTCGTATAAATAAATCCGATAATTAAAATCAGCAAAAAAGGCACAGCGGAAATCTTGATATATTTTTTTATGTTTTCTTTGGTGGCGCCCTGAATAAAAAATAAATCAAATAATAAAATGCTGACCGGAAGCATGGCTGCATTTTCTTTGGAAAGCACAGCAGCCAAACCGGCAGTAAAGCACAGGATAAAAAAAGAAATTGAATAAGTTGATTTTGCAGTTGTACAACCTTTCAGGTAAAAATACATGGACATGATGTAAAATAGTCCAGTTATGGAAGCATATCTTTGCACAATGTAGGTAACAGAAGTTACGTGAACGGGATTTAATGCCCAGAAAAACGTAGCCAGGAGAGCCACCGGGTAAGCTATATTTTCATATTGATCCTTCAACCTTGGTAGTTTGAGTGTGTTGTAAATAAATAGAAAAAGAAAAACAGCCGCCAGGTAATGGATGCTAAAATTAATCACATGAAATCCCAATACTGCCGTTCCGCCAAATTTATAATTCAAGGCAAAACTCAAGATAGACAATGGCCGCCATAATCTTTGCTGATCAATGTCGTATATACAACGTTTTATTTCCGGCCAGGAAAATGATTTTATTTTAATATGTGGATTGTAAACAATATTGGAATAGTCATCAAAATGCCAATCGCCATTGAAACTATTGGAGTAAATTAAAAATAAAGCTGCTAGAAGTGCAATAAACGTGAAAATATATTTTTTTGATTCGGAGTATTTTATGTTAATAGGCAGCGCAAAATTATTTTCTTCGGAAAGCATTATGTTTTTCTCAATGTCTGTTTATTAACGTTTGTTTTTAATTTGCACTATGTTCCAGAGTAAAAAATAAAGCAATAAAAAAAATTTTACAACGGTAATTTTGTAAGAATTATTGCAAAAAATTACAATTACTACTCTGCAGTTGAGAACACTCATTATAGTTAAGAATTACTACTTAAAAAGAATAATGTTAAAAAATCAACGGCAATATCCCTTGACTTTAACAGCTTCTAGTATTTTGCAAACTCCCAGTGCGCACGCTTTTCGCGCATCAAAACAGCCAAGTTCTTTATAACCCTGTTGAAAATAAACTATTGCCAGGTTGTTGTAGGCATCGGCATAATCCGGTTTCAGGAGTATGGCGTCATTAAAGTTCTCAATGGCAAGTTGATACTGACCGAGTTTAAAGTAGGCACCCCCTCTGTTGTTGTAGGCATCGGCATAATCCGGTTTCAGGAATAAGGCCTCATTAAAGTTCTCAACGGCAAGTTGATACTGACCGAGTTTAAAGTAGGCACCTCCTCTGTTGTTGTAGGCATCTGCGTAACCCGATTTCAGGGCGATCGCTTTATTATAGTCTTCGATGGATCGTTGGTTCTGGCCAAGTTTAGCGTAAGCGTTTCCCCGGTTGTTGTATGCATCGGCATAATAAGGACTTAAACGTATTGCCGCGTTGCAATGATAAATAACCTCATTGATTTTATTTTCTTCAGCCAGCGAGGATGCAAGAAGGTTATGCGCCAGAGCGTTATTATTTGTTATCTGCAAAGCATGGCTAAAGAGAGTAGTATTGTTTTTCCAATAACCGCATTGATGCCATGTTATAAATGA
>PLGI01000156.1 GCA_003139775.1 Syntrophaceae bacterium
CGCTTATTCGAAAGGTGCAACGATGCTTTCAAAAAGAACTCTCATGTTTGCCTTTGCTGCGTTGGAGTAAATCTCTTAAGGGAACAGGCTGAATTATTAAAACAACCTGTTCCCTTAATCCTATAATCATATCTTACTTTCGCACTATTTCATGCCTTACGGAGCTGGCACAGTAATGGTATTGCCGTTTAATGTAACCTGAGTCTGTGCCAGTGCTCTGCCATTCAGTACTGCGCCGCTTGCTATGGTAACCTGCTTGGCACTCAATATATTTCCCTCAAACGTAGAGGTGGTGCCAAGGATAGCACCAGTTGGACCGCCAACTTGCCAAAAGACGTTCTTGGCCAGTGCACCGCCTATCAACTTAACGCTACTACCGTTGGCCAAAGTGAGATCTCCCGATATCTGGAAGATCCAGACATCGTTGGCACCGCCCGAGAGAGTAACATTTGCGCCTGGTGTTGAGCCTATTGTAACGCCAGTAGTGTATTTATAGAGTCCGGGTACAAGGGTTTGCCCGTCAAGAATTCCAGCATACAGGTTAGTAAAATCTGGTATTGTCCGTCCGGCGGCATCGGTGTACGCAGTTTCCATGTCGCTTATAGCCGTGGTTAGTCTGGTCGGGTCTACAACCCTGCATGCAGGGCCAGTCGCATCGACTGTGTATATTGTCCCTGTCACCATTTCTGAACAAGCTAACGTAATAGCTGCACCGGTGATTGGACTCGTTCCAATATTTCCAGTAATATGAGTTGAAGCTGGCGTAGCTTCTGTGATTCCTGTTTTTGATAGAATAACAAAATCGCCGGCCGTCCCAAGGTTTACCGACGCCTGATCTACAGTTTCAGCAAGTCCTGTCTTAAATTGCCATTGATAGCTACAGCCAAGTGATGTGCCCCCGACGCTCTTGGCATACGTGGTAATAGTCGCCGTATACCAGCTATCGCCATTGAGAGCTGCTATTGTCGTAAAGGTCGCAACCGTGTTTGACAAACTCATGGCGACGGTACCTTCTATGTTGACTAGGGGGTGGTCATTATCCCTGAGCGTAAACGTGAGCACCTCTGGGTTTCCGGAATCGGTTACTACGATCGTTGTCGGATCCATCGCTTCACTAAAGTTAACTGTGATCGATTTGCCGCCGTTCGCGACACCAGCAGTGCTGACCGACACACCTTCGTCGTTATTAGTGGGATTTGACAAAATCACCTTTGGTCCCGCTTCAGTACATGCGCCGGGGAGAACATTATCGTATTGGGCTGTTAGCAGCGCGGCCTCATCACTACCCCCGCATCCTGTAATTAAAAAAACACTCAGAATTAACATCATAAATGCAAGACAAGTTAGCTGAACCTTAAATCTTTTCATATAACCTCCTTTCAAAGTTATTAAATTTACAATTGCTTATTATTAATCTTCTGCTACTTATCCCCTTCCACCAAAAATAATAAGAACTTGCCTTGGGGCAAGATTAAAAAGTATAATATGCTGGAACAGCAAATAGCCTGCCAATAGCGGAAGCAGAATCAAAAAGTTTTTATTATTCTTTGATAACAGCGTCTTATACTAATAGCAAAGAACAGCAGAAAAGTATAAAATGATTTTTTTGCCCTCCATATTTGGTGAAACCTTAGCATGTTGAGGGATACTTTGAAGGAAGGTGGACATAACAATCGGCATTAATTGCGACAGCCGCCCAGATCAACTCAGGTTGAACACTGGGCAGCCTACGCAAAGTAATTCCCCTCAAGGACGAATAACGATGGGTGGGAAAAAGATACCGATGCCCGGCGGCGGCGGCGGTGCATAAATGACCGGCGGCGGATAATAGCCTCCCCCGCCGTAGCCATAGCCGTAGCTATACCCATGCCCATGCCCACGCCCATGCCCACCACGCCCCCTGGAATGGTTACCTTTGGCGAATGCCGTCACCACGCTTATACTGCCAATCATTAAGACTAAAACAAGCCCTATCATAATTTTGCCCACTATGGATCTAAAATCCCATGTGCTTGATTTTTTCATAAAGTTCCTCCATTCTTGGATCAATTCCAATTACCTGTTTGGCGTCAATCTATATTTGTACAACATTGCCAATTATTTTCTCTTGGACTTTCCATATTTCCCTGTCCGGAATATTATATCGGTAGTCTGCTTCTGTTGATCCGACATACTGGCATAGAACGCTTCGAAAGGCGGGATCAATTTCTTCAACTGAGCTAAATGGGCTTCAGTAATTTGACTGTGGAGTTTCATATGCTCGACAGCGTTCATGCTTTTAGTGTTTTCAGCATTGTCCTTGATAAAGGCGTCCATATCTTTCGCATTTTCCCGCATCACCGAAGCAAGATTATCCCATAATTCTTCTTGTTCCTCGGTAATCTTTAGCGCGCCTTTAAGCTGTTTGATCTGGGCCTCAGTATGCTTGACAACATCAATTCCAGCAATTGCCGAAGATTTATCTTTGCCTGAGGCTGCAAAAGAAGGATTTGCATTTGCGAAAAAGATAGCGGATATAAACACCACCATCACAACAACGAGTGTAACTGGAAAAACAACTTGATAAGCCTTTCTTTTCATAATCTGTCTCCCTTTAAGTTTAATTTTAGCGCTTGCACGCGCTAATGCTAATCTGCCGACTACGGCTTCAAAAAAGTCCTACTTTTCTGAAGCTTGTAAACATCATATAAATAGTAATAGCAAATAGTAGGCCAATAACCGAATGGGAATCAGAAGTTTGGATTCATCCTTTAATAGTAGGTGGTTAGATTAATAAGAGGAAAAAATGGGAGTGTATAAAATAATTCATTTGGCCTCAATATGCGGTGGAACCTCAGCATATTGAGGGATACTTTGATGAGATGTGGATAGTTCGGCCAGACGTTTGTCGTATGGTTTGGATAGTGTTTATTACGGATGTATGCCGTGTAAACGTATGACTTATCGGTTAAAGTCCGATCA
>PLGI01000009.1 GCA_003139775.1 Syntrophaceae bacterium
TCCACGCGCACTTTGCGCTTGATCTCGCGCTGACTGACTCCATTGGCAAGTAGTGTAATTATCGCTGTTTTCTTGTTCGGTTGCAAAACGTTCATCCTTTCTCATCCTCCCATGTTCTGTTGATAAATGGGAGTTTGTAACGTTCTGCTGACCGCTTGTGAAGTCGTTTTACAAAGCCTGCTTTTCAGACTTCAAAAACAACCGTCGCGTGGGGGATTTTCAAGTGGCCACAGGTGGGGGATTTTGGGTGGCCACCCGGGACATGTGGCATAGATAGCCTTGATGTTGGTTTTTATGTTGAATGGGGTTCAAATTGGGATGAGCTAAAGAAAGAATTTGATGATCATAAATCAGATGCTCAAGGAACAGAAGGAAAGCTTATTAATAAATCCGGTGTGCGACCGCATATGTTTTATGCTGGCGGTAAAGCTCCCAATTATCGTTATCACGTCAAATTTCCTGAATATCATTGTTTTATAGCCATATCTAAATCAACAAAACAAAGCCCTAATGTTTACGTTTCTTTTACTTCAGAAGCTATTCACTGGGAATTATCAGAAATTGAATTGATTGAACTGGTTAATCAGGACGTCGAATCTTTAGGGGGTTCTGTTATTCAACATAAAATCAGCCGGTGTGATCTGTATGCGGATTATAGAATTCCCGGGGGATTGAATTTAGAATTTTTGAGAAGCCATATGGTGGGAAAAGCACAGCATACATCACAGTTCATGAACGGAGATTTATTAGAGACATTCTATGCTGGCAATAAAAGCTCACCTATTCAGTTGCGAATTTATGACAAGGAAAAAGAAATCAAGAAAAAAGGAACTGAGGAAAGATGGCTTCTCATCTGGTTTGTTGATGATTCTAAAGATGTGTGGCGGATTGAATTTCAAATTAGAAGACCGGTTTTAAAACAATATCGAATTAATTCTATCAATGATCTCCGAAATCAAAAAGCTGATTTGTGGAAGTATGTAACCGGTGAATGGTTTTCTCTCCGGTGTCGTGATGATGAAAATCAGACAAGGCGTAAAATTCATGAGTTTTGGAAAAAGATTCAATCGTGTGTTGAATACTTTGGTTCTGAAGAAGGCACAAAAAGAAAATATGAGAAGAAAAAAGCAATATTCATCAAGTGGCATATCTCAAGAATTATTAATCAGCTTATATCCTGTGCGGCTATACTGAAAGATTATGAACCGGAAAGTTGCTTGATGAAAGTCAGTAGTAGAATTCTATCAATATTGGATAGAAATGAATTTCGTGAAGATGCTCGAAAGAAATCAATCGAAGTAGGAATATCAATTTCAAACGAGGTTAAACCAGATGTCAACGATATATTTGAAAAACTTACAAGCAACTGAAGAACAAATGGAATATTTAAAATGTGAATATTCCATTCTTTGGGAAAGATACTATGGCTGTTGGACTATCGTATTGCGTAATCAAGAAATCATGAAACAGATTCAGGATGAGATTGATAAAATATACATAGAAATAAAAGTAATAGAGCTTTCTCAAAATTCATGGAGTCAAGAAAATATTAAGATTCTCAAGGAAGCTGATTTGAATACTCTGAAAAAATACTATGAGAAGTGTTACGAAAAAAAAGTGCCCAAAGGGGAGTTGATAAATGCGATTGAAGAAGAGATTCATCAACGATATTTCAAAGAGAATAATATAAAAGCCGACTATATTTATAAGTTGAAAAAGTTTGTTCCAAAGAAAAATTATTAATATTCAAGCGGATAATTGTCATGAACAATTTAAATATTGACATAGGGTTAAATCACGCCATAATGACTTCCAAACAGGTGGCTGGATATCTTCAGATTTCACCGCGCACAGTTTACTCTCGCTGGGAGAAACTGGGGGGGTTAAAAATTGGCAGAACCCTGCGGTTCAGAAAGGAGGATATCGATGCCCTATTTCGTCAAAAAGAAAAAGAGATGGAGGGGGGTGGTAAAGAGAAACACCGAAAGGTTCACGCATCTGTTTCAGACGAAAACGGAAGCGAAGAACTGGGAAGTAGAAAAATGGAAAGAGCTGGAAAGCCCGAAACTGGAAAAGACAGAAACAGACATGGACTTGTTGACTGTTTCAAATGAGTATCTTGATTTTTGCAAGCGCCGGTTCTCATCTTCAACTTATGGCGAAAAGAAGAAGCTGTGTGCCAATATTCTCAAAAAATGGGGTAATCTTAATGTAAACGACATTACTCCAACTATGGTTTTAAAACATTTAGAGAATAGAGCGCATAAGGTTTCAGATAACGCTTGGAATAGAGACCGGAAAAATCTGTTGGCAATGTTCAATTGGTTTAGGAAGATTAAAGGTATCAATCACAATCCGGTGGTAAATATTGACCGACTTCCTGAAGAACGAAAAATTGAATACATTCCCCCGGCAGAAGATATTGACAAAGTTATGATGGCTTGCAGTGGTCAAGACAGGGTAATGTTGCAGTGCTATTACTTCACATTTGCCCGTAGAGGGGAGATTTTTAACTGGACATGGGAAGACATCAACTTTGAAAAACAGTGGTATCGCTTATGGACACGAAAGAGATTACACAGCGATAAGCAAGTTGACTATTTCCCTTTACCGGAAGATTCAGAACTACACAGGGCGTTAAAGTGGCAGTGGGATCATCGCAATGAGAAATCGCCTTATGTATTTACTGATTCCGAAAGCGGAGAGAAAATTACCCATCGAAACAGGTTTATGAAAGGTCTGTGTAAAAGGGCTGGTGTCAAACCATTTGGTTTCAAGATTTTTAGAAAGTTTGGTCCTTCGGTCTTAAACGATATTCATCGAGTCAGCATTAAGAAGCTTCAGCGGTTATTGAGGCACCAGTCGCAGACGACAACGGAAATTTATTTAAAGAAAATCGATGATGATCTGGCTGTTGGATTAAGGCTTTTAGAAAAAAAGGACACACCTAGGGACACACCAAGGGTAGTTGAGAATAGCTGAATTTGTAAGTAATTGATTTATTTGGTAGTCCCACGGGGAGTTGAACCCCGGTTTCCGGCGTGAGAGGCCGAATTTTAACATTTATCTTGTTTTACTTTCTTTTACCCTCAATAATCTAATCACAGCAAAATCAATGCTATCAAGGCTTATAAGATTTACCTTGACTTACTTTTTTTATTTGCTATATCTAAAATGAATGTAGGGGATAGTGTAGGGGAAAATGTTTCCGGCATACAAAGACAAGGGGGAAATGAAAAATGCCAAAGCAAGACCGAATAAAGACGAAATATCCGGGTGTTTATTACATAGCCAAAGGGAAAGAAAAAGTTTTCTATATTGTTTATTATCTCAATGGCAAAAAGATCGAAGAAAAAGCTGGTCGTCAATTCGCGGATGATATGACAGCGGCAAAGGCGGCGGGTATCCGCGCCGAACGTTCAAAGGGAAAAGAACCTTCCAACAATGCCCGGCGCGAAGAAATAAAGGCCACTAAGCTGGAAGAGGCCGGGAAGTGGACACTTGACAAGCTATGGCAAGAATACGAAGCAAACAAGGCAGATTCTAAAGCAATCAATACAGACAGGGGAAGATTTGAAAAATACCTAATGCCTGACTTTGGCAATAAAGAACCGCATAAGATTATCCGGCTGGAAGCTGATCGTTTGCGCATTAGATTGCTAAAGACTTTAAAACCGCAAACCGTAAAACACGTTTTTGGATTACTAAAGCGCATTGTCAGTTTTGGTGTATCCCGGCAATTATGCCAGAACCTTAATTTCATAGTTGAAACCGTTAAGGTTGATAATCAAAAAACCGAAGATTTAAACCCCGAACAATTAAAGAACCTATTAACCGCCATTGAGAATTCAACGGATATTGAGGCGGCCAACATTATGCGCCTTGCTCTATATACAGGAATGAGGCGCGGGGAAATGTTCAAGCTGAAATGGAATGACATAGATTTTCAGCGCGGTTTTATCGCTATAAGAAATCCAAAGGGCGGTGTCAGTCAGAAAATCCCATTGAATGAACAGGCGCGGAAGGTCTTAGAAAATCACCCTAAGACAGAGGGAAAAGAAAATGTTTTTTTACGGCCAGACGGTGAACCTTTTACAGATATAAGGCGGCGCGTTAATCCTATCAAACAGGCGGCGGGTATCCCGGATGACTTTCGCGCCTTGCATGGTTTAAGGCATTCTTACGCTTCAATGCTTGCATCATCCGGCAAAGTTGATTTATATACAATACAAAAGCTATTAACGCATAAATCCCCGCTAATGACTCAAAGGTATGCGCATTTGAGAGATGCGGCATTGAGGGACGCTTCAACATTGGCCGGGCAGATTATAGACGCGGCAACAAATAAAAACGTGATTAAAATACACAAAGAAGAAAAGGCATAAATAATGAGTTTCTGGACATTATAAAAAAGGGGAGTTTTCTGGCATTATAAAAAGAATAGTCCGGGGATAGGCAGGCCAGCCGATAAGCGGAAGAACCCCTTTCCGTTTCCCCGGCTAAACCATAGGGGTCTTGAGAGGGTAAGCAATGGAAAAAACCAAAGGCAAAAAATCAAATCCTGTTAAGCAAGATGATTCAATAAAAACAGTACACGCCATACTTTCTAAAATTTCTGATTCTAAATTTTCTAATCAAAGTGATCTGAAAATCTTGCGTAACATTAGACTAATTGAATTAACAAACCGTCTAACCTCATGCCTAGATGCATTAGAAAAATATGGTGAAATTACAATTCGAAAAGAATCCCTTCATCATCAGTTGCGCGTGCTTAATGAGAGCCTTAAAGAAGACATCAACTTAATAGAAATGCCTGTTGAAGGCCATTGGTTCGAAAACAAATCATTTACAGAAGTTTCAGCCGATGAGTTTGGAAATCTAAGACTGGAAAACATACATGATCAGCGATCTTTAAATATGTTTTTAAGACATTGCTTAACACTATTATTCTTTAATGAAAATAGTGGGGTTAAAATGACGGATGATGAGAAAAGGGAATATAATATTTTAGAATATCTTATAACTGGAAGAGCATGGGAAACACTTGGCTATTGGACTGCTAAACTGGAAATTATGAAACAAAATAAAGATAACGTTAAACAAAGAACAACGACAAAAGAGAAGCGCAAAGCGGAATTGAAAGAATGGATGAAAATCATGAAAATAAAAGACTGCCGTTTACGTGCACAAAAAGAATTTGATGTTACTGAAAGGACCGTTTTAAAATACCTTCAAGAAATAAGAGATGAAAAAACGGCGATTATGCGCAAGAAGGGCGATACTGCGTAAAAACGTTGTTAAATCAGTAGCTTATACATACTTTTCGTGTCATAAATATACCCGCAAAGAATACAGATTGCGGGTTTTTTATTTCCCGTAACTGTAAATCACTTTGAAAGGGGAAAATCAAAATGTCAGAAAATCAAATTTTAGAAAAACCTTATCTCAATGAAAAAGAAGTGGCCGCGATAACAGGCCGCGCGGTTTCAACATTACGCAATGAAAGATTTATGCGCAAGGGATTGCCTTATTTGAAAATCGGCGGGCGTTCAATCCGTTACAAAAGCGAAGATGTGATCGCATACATGGAAGGGCGGCGCATTACCTTTGATGTGGTGGCGGCATGAATGATCGAATTAAGAACATCCGGCAACATGGAAAGACAGCACGGGGGAAAAATGAATTGCTTAAACATTTATCCGGCCAGAGACTAACTTTAAAGCAAGCGGTTTATGCGAAGTGTTACGACTGCGCCGGGTTCTATTGTGACGGGAAAGTTGATTGCAAAATACCGCATTGTTCATTGTTTCCATTCCAGCCGTATAACGCGAACCGGGAAAAACGAACTGTTAAAAGAATCATGCCTAAAGATCATATGGAACGGATGCGGGCGGCACGGCATTAAACATCCTCTTATTTCGCTCTAGCGCATTGTAAAAATAGGGTTCTAGCAACATAATACTACAAGGCAAGGGAGTAGGTTAAGGGTTCATGGAAAATTTAGATAATATGACTCCAGATGATCGGCTTGAAAATCATAAGAGAGAATATCTGGCAACGCATAAATCAAAATATGAATTTCCCAAACCAAAACATATTGGCAGAGGAAAAGGGACTTTTGTTGAAAGAGAATTGTTTGAGTCTCCGGCGTTTATTGCATTAGGCAGTGTCGCGCCGCAAATGCTAATTTACATTCTAGGCAAGCGGGACTTTAAGCAAACAAATAAATCCCGGATATGCGTAAATGATAAAGAGTTGAAGTTAAGTTATATTGAATTAGAAAAGCTAGGCATAACTCAACCTAGAGCAACGCGCGGATTTGATGACCTTCTGGCTAAAGGATTTATTAAGATAGAACATCATGGCGGGGGCTGTCAGAAAGACCAAAGCATTTACAGTTTATCTAATCAATATTTACTTTGGAAAAAAGAAAAAGTGTTTTCCGCGCGGCCAGATGTATTGAAAAAAGGATTTCAAAATCGCAAGCAAAGACAATATCAACATACGAAACCGTAACCATACACGCATACGAAACCGTAACCATAGAAGCCTATTTAGAGCAACGAAACCGTAACCATAAAAATTAGGCATAACTGATTATTAAATTAAATATTTGAGGCAATAGATTGATAAAGACTAATAACTGCATTTTAGAGCAACGTTTCCGTATGTATTTACATGATAGCCATGTGTATGCGTTTTTTGTTTGCATTCAAAGTATATTGTTTAATGGCATGGGGCTTGTGTATCGCTGACAAGCACAAGCGGATGTTATGGCTACGACAGGAGGTATCGACGCATGAGTACGCCGGAACAAAGAAAACGTTGTTACACACAAAAGGTACAAATTAAATCGGGAAAAGCTTAATGCTTGACTAGACTTAAAGCGATTTTGCGTCATAAAGTTGTTAAATTTGCCTAATGATTTCGATAAAAAAATAAAGGGATAACTATGGGTGGTTATGGATCGGGGAGACGGAGTAGTTGGGGTGGGAAGACCACAACAGAAAGCCAACGCCGGATTGATATACGTTGGATGAAGCGACAAGGGTATCTCCGGGCAGGGACTATGGGGAACTTAATCTGGTCAAATCGGGGAGAACAAACAGGATTAATCACCTACAGTATGGTAGAAGAGGGTATGGTACTGAACTATCGATACCGGATAAATGGTGGCGAGTGGCAACCTGTTGAACAAAGCATCATCTTCGACCGGACACCCTGTAATTATGGGGGCCATCGGACATGGTTTCGTTGTCCCCGATGCGGAAAGAGGGTCGCTCTCCTGTATGGAGCAGGGAAACTATTCCTTTGCCGTCACTGTTACGATCTAGCCTATGGTAGCCAGCAAGAAACGATGAGTGACAGACTGATGCGGAAGCAAAGGAAAATTAGAGAACGCCTGGGGGCTGATATGGATCTTTTTATACCGATATGGCAGAAGCCGAAGGGGATGCACTGGAAGACTTTTGGCCGTCTGCGTCAGGAAGAGAATCGCACCAACTATCGTATGAATGTAATAATGGGTAAGCGGTTAGGAATCTATTTCGATGGGTAGGGTATGAAGGACCATGACCACAAATGCTCTCAGCGCCATGTACGCGGGGATGACGAAAGTGGAAAACCTGAGGTTACCAACGCTATAAAAAAGACAGAGCCAATTGACCCTGCCTTTCTATCCCGTGGTAAGAACCACGGTTTAAGAAACCCGCTGTATAGGGTTTATTTCTGAATCTTCCTCCGGATGCCTAACACGCCCATCAGACCAAGTCCAAGAAGCAGCATGGTGGCGGGTTCGGGGACGGAGAGGTTGGTCCATAGTCCTGCGTAATCTTCATCGAAGTCAGCATCTGCGTGAACATTAAAGTTTAAGACATATGCTTGCACTGAGTACAATATACCACTAAAATCATACTCGGAAAGGAACATAGGTGTCGTAATCCCGCCCGCAAGATATGGTTGTACAACGTCAGGATATACGTTACTCATATTCCAACTCCCCGAAAGTGACCCACCCAATGCATTTGTCAAAGTAAAAGTAGCTCTAGCGAAGCCCGTATTATTATATTCATAGATACTAAAGTTATTAATATTGCTAGTAGGCTGAAACGTCCAACTCGCAATAGCATTGGCGTAGGCCATAGACTCACCCCCTGTAGGGAGGTCACCCTGGGCACACGCATATACAGATGCTGTATATAGCCCTGTATAACTCTGAGCCATTGAAAGGCCAGCTGGGGATATGGATGTGGCGGATGCCGTTATTGGGAAAGAAGCCGAATTATTATAATAAAAACTATACCCAGGAAAATCAGAAATAGGCTCTACGTAAGCATCCCCATTTATCTGATAACTGCTGCTAATTGTTTGAACGTAGGGAACTGCCAAAGCAGAATTAGAGAGAAATGAGAGAAAAAACATGGAGAGAATAATTATTTTTTTCATATAAATACCTACCTCATAATGTAGTCTGGAACGATGAATTACTTATGTACCGTATTTTATGTGCATAAATCGTTCCTTGAGACAATTTTAACTAAATGAAACCATGAAATTATCGTCGCTAACCATTGTTAAATAAGTTTTTACACATATTAAGAATATTTTCTTTTTAATGAAACGAAGCCTCTATTGCCCCATTCAAAATTACAAATTGTAAACTATTCCGACACTTGAAATGCAGGAAATAGGCTTGTTTTGATGTTTCTCATATTATATTAACAACATATGGCATTCTTAATCTGTAAAGCATTCCGACAATGCTTTCAAATAGTGATAATTATGGATAATATTAGATTGATGATAAAACTTCGTAGGTAAAAGAAATAGTCAAGAACCTTACAAAACCTCACATCCAATGTTAAAAAATGTTGAAGTTCAAAAGCAAATAAAAACTTGTCAAACCTTAACATTTTTACCTTTAGATTTCTGACACTATTAAAAAGGCAACATACGCGCGAGGGAATAGAGATATATCCGAGTTTATGGACACGATACACGCGCGAGGGGATTCTCACAAAACCCCAGATTCAAGAAATAAACTTATGTCACCCCTTTGTCATAGGTTTGTCATTCCTTTGTCACCCCTATTGACAAATTAATTTTAGAAGCGCATAAAAAAAGTAATTCAAACAATATTTATTCCAAAACATTAAAATACTTAAAGAGTATAATATGAAAAAAATTTTACTATTCGTTATTCTCATAGGAATATTTCCTTCAGTAATATTTGCAGCCGATAATGACTTCACCATAAAACTAAAAGGGTTCCCTGTTGATGGAATTGAATGGGGGAGTTCACCGCAACAACTAAAAATTAAACCAAACGATTTGGAATGCGAACATATAAAACCTAGCAAAGAAGAATGCTCAGAATTTGGGGTTTGCGGCGAAAGTGAGGAATGTTTTTTTGATGTCAAGCACAATGATAGATTGGTATCATTAGTTTTTGAAAATGATAAATTAACATATTTAATTATTCGGTCGAAGCCAACCGATTTTTCTTCTGAAGTGTCATATTACAGTAAAAGTATTGGCTTTGAACCATCAAAGGAACTCATACTGGATTTTGGAAAATATTTTTGGAAATGGGTGTCACTGTATCAAGATTACAAATTAACCTGTGAAAAAAACACTAGCAAATGTACATTTTCCGTCTCTCCAACTTTATATACAGATATATCTATAAAGCCACCTGCTAAAGAAAAATTAAAATTATTGGATATTACTCTTGGATATTCAACATCTAACGATTTTATACAGATAGCAAACTCTAATAAATGGGAATGGTTTAAAGTGAAAAGTTTTAATATTTATTATGTAAATAAAATTGGAATTGATGGGGTATATACGGCAGATTTCGAGTTTGTTGATGATAAACTTAAATCTATCACATATAATCTAAACTCAAAAAATCTAAACTCAAAAAAAGCAGCGGAAGACTATTTTTTAATGCTTAAAAAGAAATATGGGAACCCCGAAAAAGATGTTCTTATCAATAATTATTTGACTTGGAAAATTAACATAAACACCCGTGACGAGATACATATAGGTTTTACCAATAATGAACACGAATGTTCAATTTCATATTTATATGAAGCGCTTGATTTAAAAGAATGGGTTGCACGAAGAAAAGACTTGGCAGAAAAACAAACGGAGAAGGAAAAGCTTTTAGACAAAGCTTTTTGACATACTTTGCCTATTCCGGCGAAATCGGCCACCGATTCCAGTACAAACAAAGTCAATTAAATGAAAATTCAATAATCGCCTATCTGTGGTTTTGAAATGAAAAACCCCGGTAAGTGGTTAATGGAAGAGTACACGGGTTTTCTACAGGAGACCCTACGCAGAAAAATTCTGCATAAAGTTTACAAACGGTACAAAAAACTATTATTAGTATTTGATATGATTAAGTATTAAGCGTTTACAATTTGTTTACACAGCGAATAAAAAATAGGTAAATTTACTAATGAAAATATATACATATGATGTTTACAGGAAAGAGAGGTTTTTGCAGCCGAATAAGCCGTGATCAAAGAGCAAAAATTGATTAAATATATGATATTATTAAATATTAAGTGATTAATAATTATTTAATAACCATTTAAAACAGCAGGCAAAAAATAGGATAATTCAGCAATATAAACATATGTTTAAAGTGTTTATGAC
>PLGI01000114.1 GCA_003139775.1 Syntrophaceae bacterium
TGGTAGTCCCACGGGGAGTTGAACCCCGGTTTCCGGCGTGAGAGGCCTATTTCTAATATTATATGTAATAAATTCAATAACTTACAAATTTGAAGTTGGGTAAAATTTGATTAATTTTGCACTCTATTTACACCCAAATTCCACGCTTTTCACAGGAAGATTTATTCATACCAGTAAGGGGTAATTTAATCGAGCTGCTCTGCGATATTTTACCCTCGGTTGAATTCCTTTTCAAAAGAACTTACAGCTTTGAGTATTTCATCGAAGTCGGGCACATCCCCAAAAAACATCTCTCCGCGCATTGCGTTGTAATCCTGCTGCCATGTTGAAATTTGGTCTTCTCGTGGCATGAGGCAAAGTGAGCCTTGCCTGAGAGTATTATAATCCATCCAATTTTGATTGAAAAATACGGCACGATGTTCGGCGATACCAGTGAACAGGTCGGGATTCTGTATGGCTCGTTTAGCAATGCCTTTTTTGATGAGACACCATAGGTCATAGTAGTGCCGTGCAAGACGCGCTTTTCTGTGTTTCGAAACAGGGCGGAAAGTTTCTTCATGTAAAAGCATAGCTTTTTCCCAAAAGGTTCTCTCTGGGGCAACCGCCATGACGGGAAATTTGTCAAAGGCAAGAATGGCAGGAAACGCATCTGCAAGATACGCTTTAATAAGTGGGGATTCATTGGGCCACGTGTCTGATCTAGCCCCCAGCTCAATCTTCACTCGGGGATGCAAGTAGGGTGAGCTGCCGCTCAAAGTTCCCGGATATTCAAATAGCAACGTTTGCTCGTCTGGATCTTCTTCCAGTGTTGCAATATTCAGAGACCATTTTTTATCAGCAGGCATTGCATCAAGGAAGCATTGTTCGAGCATAGGCTTTAGCTCCGCATGTATACGTGAGCGGCACGCTTCTTTAAGCCCCTCAAGACGCTTTCTTCGCTTTTTCTTACTTGGCTCCTTTTCAGGACTTTTGTCTCCACCAAAACCCAAGAAATCACGATTGATCACGATATCAATATCTTCGGAAAAACGCTCAATCAAACCCCAGCCTTTGGATAGAGACGTACCGCCTTTGAAAACCAATTGGCTGCCCCATTCCGGGAGAGAAAACAGTTTCCATAATGTCCAGCAAACCCAAAAATCTTTTTCGATGCTTGCCGGCGATAAACGAAGCCGTGACTGTGCCTGTTCGAAGTAGAGGCGCATCTCGTCATTAGATTTTTTGATGAAAGTATTCACTATTCAATCACCGTTAGGCTTGGCAATGTTCCGCATGATATCAGCGATCCAAGCGGGAGCATATTGAAGGTCTTTTATAAGCTGTCTTTTGTCATCGTCACTAATTTTTTTCTTGAGATTCTGAATAACAGATTGATCTATAAGCCTTTGGCCAAGATGCCTTAAAGCTTGTGTCACAAGGCCACTAATTCGTCCGGCAGTGGCCATATTACGAGGGGTTGTACGCTTAAGGATGATTTCCTGTTTGTCCAACTTAATATGTTTTGATGGGCCATCCGTAAGAAATACGACCTTCATGGGAACCTGATCAGAAAGTCCAAGAAGATTGGCAGCGTATGCACCGGAAGGTTGCATACGTGTAGCATCCCGACCTTTCAAAGCGTGAGCTACATCATCTATAGAAGGAGACAGAAGCCCAAGTTGATCGTTTATGCGAGGGTAATCGTAAAGGCCACGTGCCAAACGGCGTATTGTGCCTTTACGGCAAAGCCGGATAAGTGCCATACCGATGGCTTGGGGATTGCCAAGAGAGGAAAATAAATTTGGCGTAAATACAAAACCCCTACCGCGTCCATAAATCATAGATATTAATTTATTATCAATACTTTGCATACTTATTATCAGATATATTTTGTTAAAAATACTATACATTATTTTTAACAAAATTCAACTTATTTTTTCAATGCTTCATTGATACATAAAATAAGGTTATATTAAAAATTATCAGGGTGGGCTGATTAGTCATTAATGTGGAACAATTATTTATATGTGATTCAGCCAAATAGGTGTGAGCAATTGAAGGCGTGAAGCGTCCCGGAGCGGACGATTAGACGCCGGAATGCGAAGCACTTTTTTGGCGTCCAGCAATCACATAGGTTTTTAAACAGTTGTTACATATTAATAACCGCAAACCTGGGTGGGCATAATTTTTCTGTTAGCATAATTTTCTTGATTTACAATTTTGTGAGGATTAAAATCTTTACATTTAGTTGGAGAATGAATCACCGGCTTCTGGAGAAGTCTGTTTCTTTTAGCTGCCCTTTTCGTTTTAAAGAAGAAGGTTGTGTAACCTTCGCCTGTCCATGGCTTGTTGCTCAAATCACTTTTTTACGCTGTCTCAATTGCAAATCACCAATTTCAACCACCGGAACAGATCATTAATAACGGGTAGAAATACGCAAGGACTGAGAGTTTCTTTTTCCACTCAAGAAAAATGTGGATGCCTTTCTGAAACTGATTATTTAAGATTTTTCATGGACATGCTTTCTTTCAATCCGCAATAAACACTATTCCCTTGACCTTTATCGTATTCTTATTATATTTTTGCAACAATAAATCAACGGGAGGAAATATATGTCAGAATTAGTTCGTTTTGGTGTTTCGCTGGAAGACGACCTTTTAAATAAATTTGATCGTCATATCAAAAGGCAAAAATATACAAACCGATCCGAAGCTATCCGCGATTTAATCCGGGAAGAACTGGTCAAAAAAGAATGGACGGAAAATAAGGAGGTAACCGGTGCGATAACGCTCGTTTATGATCACCATACACGCGAACTGGTCACCAAAGTATTAGATGTCCAGCATGATTATCATGCCTGTATTCTCTCCACACAGCATATTCATCTAGATCATCATAATTGTTTTGAAATTATTGTAACCAAGGGTAAATCGAAGGAGATAGAAGAACTATATCAGAAATTAAAGTCCATCAAGAACGTGAAACACACGGGATTCATGATGGCTACCAAGGGAAACTATTTACCCTGATAATCAAAGGGCGTTATATAATATATTCTTCAACTTTCTAATCCGCTAAGGAGACGAGTGCATGCTCGGCGTATCTAAAGCTAAAGGAAAGTTCCAAATTGTTTCTTTCTATTATCCTTCGGTCTGTAATCATCAATTATGACAACTGCCAATTACTGAAACTAAGTAAACTCGGTAAGTACTTCTTCCCATAATTATTAGAATCGATTCATTTATAAGCATCAAAGACTTTGGATATAAAGGTGCGGGTGAAATTCCAAAGTCCTTTATTGAATACCAAATTAACAATATATTCTGCTAAATATTCCTTGACTATTTCGTAATATGTTTTATATATTCGTGTTACTGCTAGTTAGCAATATTACGATTATTGTTATCATAGCACTAAATAATGCTGTCCAGGGGGTCCCTTTTGCCAATTTCCCCAAGAATTAGATCTAGGAAACCCTTCTGGACGGCATTGATTTATAAAATAATTTTTATTCAATTTACTAAAGGTAGAACAAACAGACAATGAATAAAGCAACCATTTCTTCTCCTTATTCGTCTGTTCTGAATGCACAGCCTATAGCAATATTTATCTCATTGACAATTCATTTGGGACTCATTCTCATCTTTCTGATGATACCCGCTACGAAAGTAATGCATCAACCCCAAACAATTCAAATTCGTTTTTATAATCCATCTGAATTTTCAACAGATAGTCGAAAGATGAGCGCGGCCAAGTTAAGTAAACCTGACGCTATAGTCCTCAAAGATAATATTAAGACAATGGCCTTAAAGCCAGTACACAAAGACATACCACAAGAAACCAGTGTTCAGAAGAATAGCGAAATAATTATTGCTGAGAAAACCTTGCCGGACGAAAAGCCTTTCGCAACTCAAAACCAGAACACGACGGTCTTGCCTGAAAAAAGCGTTGGTGATCATGGTATTTATCAAGAAAACCTCTCTGGCACTTCTAAAGGAAATATTCAAACAGGCGTTGTCGAATCCAAATTCGGAGATAATGGATCTCCAGCATTCATCCACCAGGAAATACCTGTTTATCCGACATTGGCTAGGAGACTAGGGAAAGAAGGAAAAGTATTGCTAAAGCTTTTAATCGATACAGATGGAAAGTTGCAGAAGATAGAGGTGGTTGAACCTGCCGGATTTGGCTTCACGGAAGCGGCAGTAGAAGCAGTCAAAAAATCAACCTATGCGCCGGGTTATCGTAATGGTGAAAGAATATTGACCAAAGCCCTCCTTCCTGTTCGATTTCAGTTGCAATAAGGAGAAAATGGGAATGGCGCAACTCAAAAACATTATTAATTATGGAATTAAAGAAACATAAAAAAAATAAAGAGGCAGGGTATTACCTTTGGCCAGGAACCCCTGCCTCAAAAGAAGGGTAACAACACAAATAACATCACCCTTCCACTATGATTTATAACATAAAGGAGGTGGGATGTAAACAACAGGAGGGAAACGAATGCGGAAAAGGTATTTAATTGTATTATTTTTAATTGTATTTTCTTTAACTTCTTTTGCGGAAGAAAAGGACACGACCAACACTGAAGATAAAAATGTAACAAAAGTGGAAGAAAAAAGCCCAACCAACACCGAAGAGAAGAATGTAATAAGAATGAAAGAGGTTGTCGTTACTGCAACAAGGACGGAAAAAGACGTGGAGACGGCACCGGGAATCGTGAATGTGGTGACGGAAAAGGAAATGGAAACAAGGAATATAAAGACAGTTGACGAAGCGTTAGATACACTGCCGGGAGTGTTTAACAGGCGGCAGTCTTTAACGGATACTCAATCGTCGATTTTACTGCACGGCATTCCCGATCAGAAGAGGACGTTGATTTTAAAGGATGGCGTAACGCTGAATAATGGTTATGACGGTTCAGTCAGCTTCACGGGATTATCGACGGAAAACATAGAAAAAATAGAAGTTGTTCAGGGTCCCTTTTCCAGTCTCTACGGCGGCAATGCCATGGGTGGTGTAGTAAATATAATAACAAAGATGCCGGAAAAGAGGGAATTCACTTTAGAAAGCGGTTACGGCTCAAGCTGGAACAGAGGACAAAGCTTGGATGATCTTCAAAAATATTATGTGTCTTACGGCGACAAACTCGCCGACAAATTCAGCCTTCTCTTTGACTATGGGTATAAGTCGACAAACGGCTTCTCGAAATACCTTAATGTTGTGTCGACACAGCCAACTGCCGGTATTACAGGCTGGTCATATACCACGGATACCACAGGAAAACCCCGCTACCTGATCGGAGATAAGGGAGACAACACCTGGTGGGACGAAAACATCGGTATAAAGGCGCAGTATGATTTTTCAAATGTTTCGAAAATAAATGCATCATTTGCAAGGGTCCGCTATAAGTATAATTATGATGATCCACATACCTACTTGCAGGACGCATCGGGTAATCCTGTCTATTCTTACACCGGCGTCAATCAAAGCACGTTTGTTTCGTATACCGGGTCTGGCGCAAAAGAGGTAAATCAATACAACGTGAATTTTGAAACCGAGATCGGAATTGCAAAGGCAAAGCTTTCCTTCGGTCTTAATGATGAAGTAAAAAACTGGTATACTCAAGCAGGCACCTTAATAGCGGGAGGCTCCGGCGGCACGGTTTCCAGCACCCCTAATCAAAATTATAATACTGACCTTCAAGTCACACTGCCCATTTTCACCAGAAATATCCTTACCCTTGGAGGGTCATTTAAAACAGCCGTGGCAAACACGGAAAAATCAAGCCTGAGTGAATGGGGGGATGAGACCTCCACAACCACACTTACGAATAATTATGGCGGCAAGGACAAGACATACGCTGTCTTTGCCCAGGATGAGATATTGATTCTGAATAAGCTTACCGCCTACATCGGGTTCAGGGAGGACTGGTGGGAAACTTACGATGGTTACGCCAATCAGTTCGGCACTGGGGCTTTTGCCACTACTTATGACTCCAGAAGCGATTCCTCATTCAATCCTAAACTCGCGGTTGTATATAAGCCTTTTGACAATACCACACTTAGAACGTCTGCCGGGCAATCATTCAGAGGACCTACGGTTTATGAACTCTTCACTACTTATGTGTCGGGTTCCAACACCTATAATGGCAATCCTGATTTGAAACCTGAAACAGTGCAGTCATGGGATGCGGAAATTACCCAAGGACTCTGGAGGGGCGCAAAGTTCAGTGCCACGTATTTTGAAAACTATATGAAGGACCTTATTTATAACACAACAGTTTCCACAGGACAGTATAAATACATGAATGCGGGTAAAGCTGAAAGCAAAGGAGTCGTGTTGGAAATCGAGCAGCGCTTTGATAAATATGTAAGGCTATTTGCAAATTACACTTACACGGATGCCAGGATAAAAGAAAACAGTGCAAATCCTGCATCAGTAGATAAACGATTAACCTTTATGCCGGATACAATGATTAATGCAGGAGCGGAGTGCGAAGTAGGACCGTTTTCCGCTTCTCTTACAGGCAGATATATAAGCAAGCGCTACTCGACAGATACCAACACAGATACAGTGAATAATGTATTTGGGTCCTATGATCCTTTTTTAACAGCAGACGCAAAGGTCTCATATAAAATTACCAAATTCGCCACGATATCTTTTTCTGTCGATAATATTACTAACGAAACTTATTTTTCATCCTACTTAGCGCCCGGCAGATCATGGTTTGGCGGGCTGGAAGTGAAATTTTAATTGAATTGAATAAATATGGTGCACAAGACTTTAATAATACCGGTGAGATTTACTTGATATGATTACTGTGGACTCCTTCAGTTATACCTATCCAGGCGCGGATGATCCGACCTTGCAGGATATCAACCTGCGGATCGAACCTGGCGAAGCTGTTTTGATCCGTGGCGCCTCAGGATCAGGCAAAACGACCCTTCTTTATTGTCTGAACGGTCTTATTCCCCATGTCTTTGCCGGCTCATCTTGCGGCTCGGTCAGGTTGAATGGCTTCACACCGTTGGAAAAACCACTGCGCGAAATCGCCCGTACAGTAGGAACAGTATTTCAAAACCCGGAAAGTCAAATTTTTATGATGCGGGTGGAAGATGATGTGGCTTTTGGCTGTGAAAATCTGTGCCTACCTAGAGAAGAGATCATTAGCCGCCGGAATGAAGCCCTGCATTTCATGGGTTTATGGGATATGCGATGCAAGGAAACATTCAAGCTTTCCGGAGGGTACAAACAACGCCTGGCCGTCAGTTCCATCTATGCAATGCAACCCAATGTTTTCCTCTTTGATGAACCAACAACAGATTTGGATGGCGAGGGTCGAAAAGATTTTTTCAAAATTATCAAGGGACTTAAGGATAAGGGCAAAACAGTTATTTTGGTCGAGCATCAGTATGAAGATTATCTCCCTCTGATGGATAGGGTTATTAATATGGAGGATGGGAAGATCGCAGAAAATACTGCATCGGCAAAAACCGTCCTGCCGACTAGAGAAGCAGCAGTGCTGTCGTCATCATCAGTAATCTCCATGCAGCAAGTCTGCTTCGGCTATGACCGGAAAATAAATGTTTTAGACAACATTGATATCATGATCGGAAAAGGGGAAATTGTTGCATTCTGTGGCGATAACGGCTCCGGGAAGACAACGCTTTTGAAGATTATGAGCGGACTCTTGCAACCCAATCAAGGAGAAATCACGATTTTAAATATTCATAAACCGGCATTGGAACATCTGGTGGGCCGCGTAGGTTTCCTTTTTCAGAACCCCGATGAACAACTTTTCGCTGCCACAGTGGAAAAAGAAATTGCCTTCGGTCCAGGTTGCCTGGGCAAGAAAACAGATGTGGAACGATATCTGGAAATCGCCGGTCTGAAAGCCAAAAGGCTAAACCATCCGCAGACCATCTCGCGGGGACAACGACAAATCCTAGCTGTAATCTCCATTATGGCGATGGAACCAGAAATCATCATTCTTGATGAACCGACAACAGGGCTAGACAATAAAACATGGCATAAACTTATTGCTCTTCTTTATGACTATACCGACCGTGGAGGAACGGTTGTCTTTTCAACCCATAACGAACGTGCCGCTTCTCTGGCGGGGCGCAAAATAACTATGCACAAAGGCAGGACCATCAACGATGAAATATCTGGATAAGGAAACCTTCATGCATCGGCTTGATCCCCGGACAAAGATTCTCCTGGGCTTTATGGTCGCCATTCTTATAGTTGTACTGAAGAACCCGTCAGAATTGTTCCTGCTTTTTTTCTCCGTTTTAATTCTCTTTGGAATTCTGCGTCCGGCAAAAAGTACCGTCAAGGCAATGTTTATTATCATGATCACCGCCTTGGTTTTTACCATGATATCCCAGGGATTCTTTTACTCCCTTGAACCGCGTACCATTATCGTTACAATATTATCACCTGATTCGGGATTTCTGGGAAATATAACCGGAGGAATCTCTCTATACCGCGAGGGCATCATTTACGGAGCGTTGCAGAGCCTTCGGCTTTTTTCAGCAATGCTTCTCAGCGCAGTCATTGTTATGTCCACCTATCCCTCTGAACTATTGCTTGGCATGGAGAGTATGGGTATGCCGAAACGAATCGGTTTTGTTATTACGGTCAGCATTCGCTTTATTCCTTCTCTGTTAGATGAGGCAAGACGCATCCTTCTGGCTCAAAGGCTGCGGGGACTAAAGGTCAAAGGTATAATTGGCTGGTTTCGGGCTTTTTACCGTCTCCTACCACCATTAATTATCGACAGTCTGAGGAACGCCCGCCGCATTGCTCTTGCCGCTGAGGTGCGCGCATTTACCGGCGAAAGAACTAAATTAAAAGAACTTACATTTTCTCCACGGGACTGGACTTTCTTAGGCCTTTCCACTGCGGGCATGTTCATGCTTATCCTGTGCCAGGAGATATTGCCATGAATCTCTATATCGGATCTGTGATCTTCATTGCCATACTTGGTGGAATAGTATTTCATCTTCTTTGGACACGCAAGGCAATCCCGTCTTTCAGCACAATGGACTTGACAACCATAGCCCTGTTTTGCAGTCTGCTTTATATTACTATTTTACCCTTTAAATTCGGCCTGAGCCGTATTCCCATAATACAAACATTCTTTTTTGCCATTCCCTATACAGCTACACTCTTCATCGGCATCTGCTTGATTCCACGGGCAGGTACGGCAACCCTCATTATCTGTGGGCACAGCCTTCTGTCCCAGATCATTTCCAGTGGCATAAAACCACTGTGGTGGCCATATGCACTTTTGGCCTCATTTGCCCTTGAACTGTATTTTATCATTACAGGAAATTATCTGAGTACCAGGAAGAATGCGCTCGGGGCCGGGTTTCTTCGAGGGCTTACAGTTTATATTTATTTTTACTGTTTTTCCGCCCCCTATATCTGGCATCAGTTTTATGCGCCGTGGTATATTTTTATCCAGACTGTACAGGGGATAGTTGGATCAATAATAGGAGCCTTTATTGGCATATACCTGAGTAAACCAATCATTAACGCCGTCCGATACGGAGGAATCTGAAACATAAGAAAGGAATAAATCATGGCTTTTTACAAAATAACCTACAATGAACAGTATCGTTTTGCAACCGTCCACAACTATGGATGCACATTCCATTGTTCGACATGCAGCTACAAACTACGTAGCGGTTCGTCTGGGAAACCCGGTTTGGCTTTTCCGGCTCCGAAACAGTATTTGGAAACAGCGGAAATCAAGGAAGCCCTCCGACAACTTCCGATCAAAAACTTGTATTTCATGGGCGGAGAACCTACAGTGGCAAAGGATTTGCCCGAAATACTCCGTTTTGCCAAGGAGGAACTCAATGTCGGCACCCGTCTGGGACATACGAACGGAAGTAAAATTCCTCTGCCCTACCTGGACGGGGCCAACGTTGGCCTTAAGGCTTGTGATGAGGATCTCCACCGAACTATCACAGGACAAGAAAGAAATAGAATCTTTGCAAATGTGGCCGCCGCCCACAAAGTAGGAATGGATCTGAAGATGAATGTGGTTTATGTTCCGGGACTTGTCGATCTCGATCAAGTGGAAGGCGTCGCCGCTTGGCTGGCCTCCGTGGATAAAGACATCCCCTTTCACATCATGGGATATATTCCCGTTCCCGGTCAGCCCTATCCACAGCCCACGGTTGAACAGATGATGATGGCTGAGACTCTTAGCCGACGGCATCTCCGAAATGTGGCCAGTTCCCGGCTGGAGCCCGATCATGCACTCCACTTGGCTGACAGGGATGATCGTTTTGCTGTGACCCGTGTTTTATAATGAATAGTATTGATAATTAAATTATGAAATAGACTTTCAGGCGTGTGATGATGGTAATAAATCGGTCACGCTTATTGCTTACAATAAAAACAAATAATCTCTTGGTACAATTAAGGGCGTAAAAAAGTGTTTTCTGCAAACACTTTTTTACATTATAAATTTTTCTCTCCGGCCTTTCAGCCAATTGTTATTCTCCTCGTAAATAATTGTGGCTACGGAAATTATAATTCCATCTCCATTTCCCGCAAGCGTGGTTTCTCCTGCTCCATAGATTGCTCTCGCTGTTTGTCTTGTTTTATCTCGTTATCGGATTCGTTATCGTCGATTCGTATTTCACTTTCTAATTCTTGTTCCCTTTTGTTATCCTGAATATAATCCAGAGTCGATGATTTCTGCTGTTCTGTTTTTACGTTTTCAAAGAACCTTTCCTTATCATCAACAAATATTTCAAAATCATGCCTGGAACGACTGGCAGCAACATAAAACTGCTTCTGGTCAACATTGTCTGATTTTGCACAATATATATCGTTGTTGTAAGATGCTCCCTGGGATTTATGCGTCGTTATTGCATAAGCATGATCAATATAATTATAATTCTTGATATTGAATGATATATCCTTGCCGTTGATGTCTATGGATAGATTGCCGTTTTCATCAATGTTTTGTATTGTCCCGGTTAATCCGTTTTGAACCTGTAAATATTTATCGTTTTTCAGAAAGACGATATGATCGCCTGCGGCAAATTCTCTTTGCGCTTCATTGAAGATTCTGATTTTGTCGCCATTTTGGGCAACATCAATGAATAAATCCTTGCCATCAACTGTCTGACAATTCAAAAAGTTGTTTGTTTGATCAATACCGATGATTCTGGCTTCCATGCCGGGATTCATGCCATTGAATGATTTCTGAGCATATAAGATTTGATTCTCTTCATAATTGTAGGCATATCGCTTTTCGATTTCTTTCATGCGGACTATTTCCCGAATGGTGAAAGTTTGTTCTGAAGTAAGTTTTCCCTCTTCCTTGATCTCTGTCCTGATCATTTCATTTAAAGCCTTTCTGTCGGCATTGGTGGGCGTAATTATATGAGTGCCATTATCCACACCTCCTTTTTCCAGATACGCTTCTTTAACGGCGTTTAAACGTTCATCACGATCAGCTATTTCTGTTATTCTGTTGTTCGCTTCCAGAATCTGCTCTGCACGGTCAATATCCTTATCTTTGATAGCCTCAACCAGTTGTCTGGTATATTCCGTCTTTTGCCGGATACTTTCCACCAGTGTAACAACATGCAGTTGACCCAGCTCCTGGGCATCCTGAAAAGCACGGCCGGCATCAATTGCCGGTAATTGTTTAACATCGCCCAGCAAAACCATCCGGCAGTTATCCCGCTTAGCTGATTCGATCATTTCCAGTGTTTGTTTGCTTCCCAGCATTGACGCTTCGTCGATTACACGGATGGCATTTACAATTCCATTAGGGTTCTGAAGGAAAGAGTCAACTGTCTGTCCTTTAGCCCCGGTCTTTTCGATGAATTCCTGAACTGCTTTGCCTGTTTTGGAATAACCTTCCAAAATTATTCCTGCACTTTTAGCGGCCTCGGCTATGGCTTGAAATACGGTTGTTTTGCCGGAACCGGCATCCCCCTGACAGATAATAAATTGATCTGGAGAAGTCATTACAGTCTGAAAAAGTTCTTTTTGCCCGTCGGTCAGATTGATGTTGTTTTTTGTTTGATAATTATCAAGGAAATTATTGGAATCAGGAATGGTCATAAGAGAACTCATTTTCCCCTGCCCCTGCTTCAGATCATCGAGAATCTTTTGTTCGATCTCCATCATTCCCGGTGTGGAAAATATACCAGGCGATATCTCCCGGATAGTGTCATTTATTTTTGCCTTTTCCATTTCAGGAATAAAATCTGATTTATCATATTTCCCCATGGATAAAGTCAGAACATTCCGCAGAAGCTCGGATTGAGAAAATGTGGATTCATTGGTAATGAGATCACGGACGATATTATTTATATAGTCTTGGGGCGTAAGGTTATTTACTTTTAATTCCTGCGCCGCATCTCTGACGTTGCCGGATATTATTTCCGGGGAATAGCCCAAATCCTGTATTTGTTTATTCCAATCGGATTTTAGAGCTTCAACAGATAAATAACGCTTATTAGGGCGGCTTTCCAGAGTAGCCGCTCTATTTATCTGGGCGTCATTAGCAAAGGTTAAAACATCTCTTAATTGTTCTTCGGTCTTTTCAATATTTTCATGCCGCTTGGAAAATTGATTGATTAAATCTTTCTCCATGCCGCTGATTTCATAAAGGCCATTCCCTCTGTTTTCAATGGCATAATCCAATTCGGCAAGAGATTTGGACATGGCTGCATTATAAACCGCGGTAATTTCTTTTTGGTGCTTGAAGATTTCTTTATTCCACAATCCGCGGAATTCACCATCGGGACGTTCCACCATGTTGCTGATGATGACATGAGTATGCGATTGAGGATCGTTTTCCCGGCTGGTCGAATGGGCAAAGGTGGCAAAGATTCCGCATCCCGGAGCATTGACAATTTCAGTTTTGTGATCATGTGTTTCCCGGTAAGCGATATAGTTTTCATCGATATGTTTTACTACCGTTTCAATAGCAATAATTCTGGCTTCTTTTATTCCGGCGTCACCGACAATATGTTCTAAAATGGAAACTGATTTGGGATCGGAGAAAACAAAATCAACACCGGCGCTATGCTCTGTTCTGCCTTTACTTTCATAAGACAGTTGAACTTTTTGATTGCCGTCTAAATCTTTTCCTTCGACGACATTTACAAAATCATTCCCACTGATTTTTTCACCTGCACTCAATCCCAATGCTTCCAGGCCGCCGCCATACCAACGCGTATTATCCTGCTGGCCATCAGCATTATAGATAATATCTTTTTCATAGTAATATTCTTTTGCTCCTGTTGCTGTTATTTTTACCGGACCCATAAGTATGACCTCTTAAATTGATTTTTAATAATTGAAGAAAAATTACTATTCTTTTTGATGCCAGCCACCACGGACGATGAGGCATTTTAGTATCCGGTGAAGTAAAAAATAATATGCCGGAATTACGGCTAGAGCTAATAATGCTTTACTCGTCCAATCCCAATCTTTTGTATTTAAGAAGATAATTATGCCCAAAAAAATCAGAAGTAGTAAAAGAAGAATATTCCCGGAGTGAATCCATGAATAACTCATAAAGTGATCTGCGATATAAACAAGAGTATCACCCCAGTCGTATGAGTTTTTGTATTTGATTTTTGGATACAAATCCTTAAAAAGTTGATTCTGATTTTCTATGGATGATCCCAGCACTGAGATCTTATCTTTGATTCTCCTTTCTAAAATATTAAGCCAATCACTCAATTGATTTTCTAAATCTATCTGTGGATTTTGTTTCTTCAAAGCGTTAACGGTTTGTTTGAAATTTGTATCGAGGGAATCAATCTTGGCCAGGATTTTTTCGGCGCTGTGATCGGATTTTTGTGAAGATACCGGCACATAACTTTGAGAAATTCGCTGACAAACCAATTCGGAAAAAGAAAGGTTTTTTTGTTTAGCCTCGCGTGTAATTTTTTCTAAAAGTTCATCGGAAATCGACAAGCTTTTTACTGCCATAATGCCTTTTCCCCTTTTTACTGTTTAATGTATAATTATTAACCTGTTTAAATACGTAAACCATCAATTTAACACATGTTATTGTCTTACTGTTTTGCACCGTTAATAAAATTCTATTAACGCATTAATATGTTAATAATTAGTTAATAATTAGTTAATACGTTAATGATTACGATTACTTATCATATATTTCATTCTGTCTTCACAACGGGTAACCGTTGTATATGGTGTCCCGTAAAAACCCGAGTACCCTAACGTCAACCGCCAAACATCAGCCCTGGTTCCGTAATTATGTAATTGAGAATGTCGGAAATTAACAAAACCATGATTCAAAAATCCCTGAGCGAAGAATAATTCAATGTTTCTCTTACATATCTTTTATATCTAAAATATCTTTTAAATACTTCATGTCATGTATGTGGTTTATATTGTTATGAAATAATCTAAAAACATCCCCAATTGTCAAAGAAATCATCTTCAATTGTCTAAACTTTCACTCCCTCACCTTTTTTGGTGACGACGTGATCTTTTTCATTTATTATCCCGGCCGCAAGGAAATGATTCATTTTTAATTCATTTAAAGCTTTGTTTATTTTTTCGCGGAGTCTGAATTTCTTTTGTGATTGATCGAGGTTGATTGCGTTACATAATTTCTGAAGATGTATTTCATAATTGGCTGGCTGACTTCGATAGAACCGGTACAATGCTTTTGAAATATCGCCCTTAAGATTGGACCGAAAATCGATATCGATGTTAGTAATTAGCCCTTTCAAAAACATTTCGCCGAAAAATCTATTTATGCTTATTGTAATGTTGTATTTATCGTCGCAAATTCCGCCAGCCAAAATATGAGTGAAGGATTCTTTTTTTTCATCTTTGACGTAAAGGCTTATAGTTGTTGCCCCAAGTCTTTTTATCGACGACCAAACAGAATGGTAGGTGTTTCGACCGGGGGAAGTACCGAGAATTGTCAGAATTTGATTAATCGTCGTAGAAAAACTCGATGATTTCTTTAATAATGAGAGTCTTAAAATTGCGAGCAAAATACCTTCGTCAAAAATTGATAAACGCTCCCCCTGGATTTCCATTTTTCCCCATGAATTTTCACATACTCTCTTTTCCAAAGGTCGATGCCCCATCTCAAATTTTGACATGACAAAAAAAGGACTTATTCGTGTGAGTTCATTTGGCAGAAAAGAAGATATTGATTGTTTCTGAAGGGGATTTTTGTGGGAGGTATTATTTTGGGGGTGATTCTCTTTTTCTGATATTTCTTTTACCTTTGTTTGTCGGATAATATCGTTTAACGATAATGTCTTGGCACGTTCAATTATTGCATACAATTCTTCGTTATTTTCTCTTGACGATAAGGTCATTTATATAATTATTTTTAAGCAGATTATAGAGATTATTTTATCGATTTGATGACATCATTCACTACGCTATCAAGTTCGTCGTTTACGACTTGAAATTTTTTTATATATTCATCAGCCTGATCGAGCGAAATTAGGATAGCTCCTGATGGCAACCGAGAATAAGGCAATCCCTGCCTGAGAAGTTTCCGGACTGACCTTGGACTCATGCCAATGTGTGTTGCCGTTTTATTTACTTTGGCCCAACCTTGTGAAAATTGTTTTTCATTCTTCATCGTCATCCGCTGAACTCCTAAATATCGTTGTCGCATGAGCAAAAATATTTCATGCTGCTTTAATACCTCATTAATAAATTATGTTGTGTTTTCTTCATGATTTGTGGTATCATTTCAAAGTGTCATTATTAAGTATCATTATACTCTAATTGCTACCTTTTGCAACTACTTTTTTGCTTACGCGTTAATTTTATGAAACTAAATGAATTTATTGCATTAATTAGAGAATCCAGTGGATATACTCAGGAAAATTTTGCTGGTTTATTTAATTTATCACGCTCGGCAATTGATAAATTTGAGAAAAAAGGATTTGGAATATCAAAAGAACATATTGAATCGATTACCAAAAAACTGAATATTAATACGCGGATTATCAATGATAATTCTGTATATCCGTTTAATAAAGATAATTTTTATAAACTTTTCATGCTTACCCGTGGCCTCGTACCGGGTTTCCCAGGCTATGAACCGTTGTACAGCATTATAAAACACGCTAAAAATGTTAAACTTATTTTATTGAAACCTGAGTTGTCTGGATTTAAAAAATATCTAGATCGATCATTGTTTGAAACACCAACATATGCAATTATTGTAAAAGACGACAAAAATAATATATTCGTGCTTCGACGGAAGAAAGACACGGATATGATTATGCTGGGCGGAGGTCTTGAAAATCCTCTCGTTAAAATTTCTGAAATTGCAAAATCTGAATCAATTGAAATTAGCTTATCTATTTCTGTTCAATCAATAAGCGAAGAACAATACGATATGTTGAAAAAGTGGGAACCAGTTCAAAGAGAGAACGTTGAACCATTTTTCAAGAACACAAAGTTTTCTAAAATATATGAACCTAGCGACGAAGAAATATTGTTGCTTAAAAAAATAAAGGACTCTGATTTTAAAATTTCCGATTTAATAAAGTATATCGATAAGAAGATAAAATAGTCTATGTCCGTACAAGTCAGAGAAAAAATAAAAGACTCAGGCGATTGGTGGATATTCATTGAACACCATGGTCAGCGTAGATCAAAAAAAATTGGTCGTGACAAAAGGTTTGCGCTTGAGGCTGCAAAAAAGATTGAAGCAAAGTTAATTCTTGGCGATCTTAAATTAAGCAAGAACGAAGATGTTACTTTTGGTCATTACGCCAAAACATGGATTGAAAATACCGTACCAGCCACCTGTAAAAGAATATCAATATCAGATTATACTGGGATTCTTAAAAATCATGTGTTGCCGGATCTTGAAAAAACTCCGGTGACTGACATAAACAAGGCCGTGGTGAAGAAGTTATTACAAAAGAAGCTTAAAGAAGGATACGCAGCCAGTACCGCGACGCACATCAAAAACGCAATAAGTGGAGTTTTAGAGCTTGCTGTTGATGATAATAAGATCTCTTCAAATCCGGCGCAAATCATTAGAAAACTAATAAGGTCAAAAGTAAAAAAATACCACATTGATCCACTCACCAGGGAAGAGACAAAATTGCTCTTGGAGACTTGCCTGACGCATTACCCGAAACATTATCCGATGCTTTTAACTTTATGCCGCACTGGTATGAGACTTGGTGAAGTTATTGCCTTGCAGTGGGGCGACATTGATTTTAATAACCGATTTATTATCGTCAGGCGCAGCAGGTCAAAAAGTCATACAAGTACACCTAAAAATGATAAATACAGAAATGTTG
>PLGI01000184.1 GCA_003139775.1 Syntrophaceae bacterium
CACTATTATTTACTTCTTCCGGTAAGAAACAAAATGTCAATCTCAATGGAGATGCAACATTTCAATCGGAAAAAAACAAATTTCACGTTTGATGACACATTATCGACAGATAAAAATGTTCTCTGATATGTTGTTTGCTCAGCACACTCGGGCTATATAGTAAGAAGCCCGAATATAGTAAAGGATTTCTCATTGATTATCGTTGCGATCTTTTCGATCTTTATTTTGATAGCAGCCTTCGGTACGTTGAAGAATTGGAGATCTGTTTCAACAAGGAAGGGCCATCTTTTTTCAAAATTCTCCGCTCCGAGGTGAACACACTCAGCGATAAAACTCAAACGCATTCCCCAAAGGGCTGAGCTTCTGACATAATAATCCTCTTCACTATATTTTTTTGTAAAAGGTTTGAAAATGAACTTACATCGTTCGTTATCCGCCTGTAACACTCGTTGGCGAATTCGCCACGAACTGTATACATCAAAAAATATCCGCGCTAAAATACGATGTTTAGCCGCTGCTTTTAATTCCACTACCCTGTTTAGCGCGTATAAAAAAACGGCATCATCTTCATTTGTCATTGTATGAATTAATTGAATACTTTTAATATAAATATCAAAGACAACAGAGAGGAATATATCTTCTTTATCTTGGAAAAAATGGTAAAGTGTACTGGTGCTAACGTCGGCTGCTTCAATAATCTGTCGGATGGTGGTTTTTTGATATCCTTGTTTAAGGACAAGATTCCGGGCAACAGTCACAATCTTTTCCTTAACCTCTCTGCTTTTTTTCTCTCGTATCTTCATAAAATCTTGCTCCTACATTCCGGAATCGTTACCAATTACATTATCTTTTTCATACCATTACATCAAATGGACTTTCATATCAATAATTTATTGGAACATGTTCCAATAAATTATTGACATAGCCTTACCTTGATGTTATTTAGTGGAACATGTTCCAGTTTAATTTTCTACTGAATGAGTTAATAATTAAATGGTGGTTTCCTGATAACTATAAATCTTACAAAACAAGATGAAAAATGACAAAAAAACACACGTTAATTCCGCGTAGGACAACCAAACAAATGGGGCGATTTATTCAAAAAAAGCATGGCCAAATATCAGAAAGTGCATTCATTTCTGCACCGATGGTTGAAGTGGAGCAGTTCGAACATCTGATGTCGGAGATTAAAAATATCTGAAAGAAAAGTGTTTCCCGTAAAAGGGAATAACAATAAAATTCAGGAAGTAATGGAGGAATTGATAATGGGCGATGTCCAAAAAATGTACAAGGAAAAACTGTGTACTGCAGAAGAAGCTGTAAAAAAAGTAAAATCAGGCGATTGGATTGACTGGGCGATGTTTAACGGCAAGCCGGTTGAACTAGACAAAGCGCTGGCCGCACGCAAGGATGAGTTAAACGATATTAAAATCATGGCCGCAGTGACCGTACCTCCGGTTCCGGAAATCATTATGAAGGACCCGCACGGCGAAGTATTTACATACAACGACCAGCATTTCAGCTTACTCACCCGCATCATGCAGGACCAGTGCGACGGCGTTTTTTACCAGCCAACTTTATACGGTGAATCTGAACTGTATGTATTAAACGGCAAGTATGACCCGATTAAAATCGGCACACCACTGCGCGATCATTTCATGTGCCAGGTTGGCCCCATGGACAAAGACGGATACTTCAACTGGGGCTTGCACAACTCCTGCTGCTACTTGCAAGCCATCCATTCAAAAAATATAATTCTTGAAGTGAATAATAATATTCCTTACGCGTACGGCGGCAACATGGAAAGAATCCATATTTCACAGATTCAGGCGGTCGTCGAAGGTAACAATGGGCCGCTGGCTGAATTACCGGTGGTCACGCCGACAGAAACAGACAAAAAGATAGCCGAGCATGTCCTAGCGTATATTAAAGACGGCGACTGTATTCAGCTAGGCATTGGGGGGATGCCGAACGTCTTGGGTAAAATGATCAGCCAGTCCGACTTAAAGGACTTGGGCGGCTGGACGGAAATGCTGGTTGATGCTTATCATGATATGTGGAACGCGGGCGTCATGAACGGGATGAAGAAAGATTTCGATCAGGGAAAGATCAATTACACATTCGCTCTGGGTGGAAAGCCGCTTTACGACTGGATTGACCATAATCCGGCCCTTGCCTCCTGCAGTGTAGGGTACGTCAACCACCCGACGAGACTGGCTCAGATCGACAATCTGATTTCCATCAATCAGGCCCTGCAGGTGGACCTCTACGGGCAGGTCAATGCGGAGAGTTCCGGGTTCAAGCAAATATCTGGCAATGGCGGAATGTCGGACTTTGTTCTGGGTGCTTATTGGTCCAAAGGCGGTCGCAGCTTCATCTGCTTGCCTTCGACTCACAAGAAGAAAGACGGCACGATTGAATCCCGCATCGTTCCGAACTTTGATATCGGAAGTATCACAACCGTAACCCGGCAGATGGTCAATTTGATTGTCACCGAGTATGGAGCGGTTTCACTGAAAACATGTCCGACTTGGTACCGGGCGGAAAAACTGATCTCCATTGCCCATCCTGATTTCAGGGAGGGACTTATAAAAGAAGCCGAAAAAAGAAAGATCTGGAGGCAAAGCAACAAAAAATAGGTTAAAATAAAGTGGTGGGGAGAAGACCCGCAGGCATATAACCTAAAGATCACAGGTTATAATACTTTGAGGAAGTTGACGACGCAGCCAACAAAGTTAGCCAAAGAATGCAACTTGGTCTGGCAAGTTTGAGAAGAAAAGTTCAGAACTAAATTCGGATTCATGGGATTTAAGAACCATGGTTCTTATTACGGAATGCAAAAAAGGCAGGGTCAATTTACTCTGCCTTTTTTTGCAGGTTTCGAATAAGCGTCAATCC
>PLGI01000155.1 GCA_003139775.1 Syntrophaceae bacterium
TCTATAACTTTGAAAAGCGTAGATGTTGATGATTATGAAATAAAATCTTGTTGTCTACAATTATTTATCTTTCATCCCATCCAGTTTTAATTGTGCCTTTGCATCTCCTTGTTTAGCCGCCTTACGATACCACTTTTCAGCCTCATCATCGTCCTGCGGAACAAATATACCGTCTTGGTATAAATCGCCAAGCCAATTCTGGGCATCTGCTTGTTCCTGCTGGGCCGCCTTACGATACCACTTTACAGCCTCAGCATTGTCCTGCGGAACACCTAACCCGTCTTGGTAGATCACTCCCAGAGTATACTGGGCCTTTGCGTCTTCTTGCTCAGCTGCCTCAAGAAACCATTTCAGGGCTTCGGCATCGTCCTGTGGAACGCCTTCACCCTTTCTGTACATCACTCCCAGATTATACTGGGCATTTGAAATTCCCTGCTGGGCCGCTTTGCGATACCACTTTATAGCTTCAGCATCGTCCTGCGGAACGCCTAAACCTTCTTTGTACATCATACCCAGTATGGTCTGGGCACCCGCTTGTCCCTGCTGGGCCGCCTTGCGATACCACTTTTCAGCCTCCGCATCGTTTTGCGGAACGCCTAAACCGTCTTGGTACATCAAACCCAGATTATATTGGGCATGTTCATTTCCCTGTTGGGCCGCCTTAAGATACCACTTTGCAGCCTCGGCATCGTCCTGTGGAACGCCTAAACCGTTTATGTACATCCCGCCAATCTCAAATTGAGCATCGGCGTTTCCCTGCTGGGCCGCCTTGAGATACCACTTTACGGCCTCCGCATCGTCCTGCGGAACGCCTTTGCCTTCTTTGTACATCATAGCCATTATGGTCTGGGCGTCTGCTTGTCCCTGCTGGGCCGCCTTGCGATACCACTTTACAGCCTCGGCATCGTCCTGTGGAACGCCTAAACCGTCTTGGTACATCACACCAAGATTGAACTGGGCAGTTGCAATTCCCTGCTCAGCAGATTTTAAAAACCATCTTGCAGCCTCGGCATCGTCCTGCGGAACGCCTTCACCTTCCTGGTACATAATACCCAGATTGAACTGGGCCTTTGCGTCTTCTTGCTGGGCTGCCTTAAGAAACCATTTCACGGCTTCGGCATCGTCCCGTGGAACACCTTTGCCTTCTTTGTACATCATACCCAGTATGGTCTGGGCCTCTGCATCTCCCTGTTGGGCTGCCTGGAGATAAGATTTCTCGGTCTTCGCATCGTCCTGCGGAACGCTTAAACCGTTTACGGACATTTCGCCAATATCAAATTGAGCATCTGCACCTTCCTGCTGGGCCGCTTTGAGAGACCGCTTTGAGACTTCAGCATCGTCCGGCGGAACGTCATTGAGTTCTTGGCTGATTATATCCAGTGTGTTCTGGGCTTCTGCGTGTCCCTGCTGGGCCGCCTTACGATACCACTTTACGGCTTCATCATCATCCTGCTCAACGCCTTCACCTTCCTGGTACAGAATACCCAAATTGAACATGGCATCTGCATTTCCCTGCTGGGCCGCCTTACGGTACCATTTTACAGCTTCGGCCTCGTTATGCGGAACACCTATGCTTTCTTTGTTCATCATACCCAGTATGAACATGGCATCTGCGTGTCCCTGCTCAGCCGCCTTGCGATACCATTTCGCGGCTTTCGCATCGTCCTGTGGAACACCTTTGCCTTCTTCGTACATAAGACCCAGATTGAACATGGCGTCTGTATCTCCCTGCTTAGCCGCCTTACGATACCATTTTATGGCTTCGGCGTCGTCCGTTGGAACACCTTGACCAGTCAGGTCCATCACACCCGGATTGTTCTGGGCATCTGAGTTTCCTTGTTCAGCCGCTTTGTGAATATCTGTATAACGTAATATATCTTTTTTCATTTTGAATTATTCCATTGAGAATGTTCTTAATTCAAAGCATTTACACTTAATTGCCACATTCTATATATCTTTAGCACAATACGGACATTTTTTCATGACCTATATCGCATGTATAAATATGATGATTGAATCCTTTATTGAGTAGGCCAGATATTGCTGCTTTGTGAGTAAATTATAAGAAACGCGGTCTGGTATGTCAATTACAAATTAAGAATAGGGCCGCATAGTGGCAATTGTCAATCCCGCGGCTTCAGCGGGGGGAGGAATGCTCCCCCCGATCAGGTCGAGGGCAGGCTGCACCCGCAGGAGGTCGCGTTATTTCCGGCTCCTGCCGGAGGGGGCTCCACTAGTAAAGATGCGACATTATTTCTTATCCCAAGAAAAATAGGGCGCCCCTAATTAATAATCATTTTTCCTGCAGGATTGGTTTTTCCAACTCTGTGAAGATATTTCCGGGCGAAATAGGTGTACTGCTGTATTGGATTATCGCAGTCGCTGTATGGGCTCTGCAGTTTATCACCTGTATCACGCCGTTCGGCACTGCGTGGGCATCGACTGCGATGGTCATGAACATATCTCCTACCTCGATACCGTCTTTGCATCCCTTATCGATATAAATGATGTCTAACATAGACTGAAATTCAAAGTGCTCGCCTGTGGCGACAATCATGCCGTTGATATCCGGGCGGCGAAAAGGTCCTGTGGTCATCAGAGATTCTATATCATAATAAGAATCGAGGCGATCATCTTTATTGATCTCTCTGAAGGATTTCGTGATCTTCGCCATCGTTTCACCGTTTTTAATTTTCACTATCTCGGCTATCCCGCTGATCGTGATGACATAACCTATTTTCCCCCCCGTGATCGGATGCTTTATCGGGCCCGAGGCCTTTATCACATAAAACTTGTCCCCTTCTTTGGCTGGCTGGTCAACAGCAACAAAGACGATATCGCCGTTACCAAAGACGAGTTGTCCCGAAGGAGAATCGCTGACCTGCCCGACCCCGGGAATCGTGTCAGCGATGTAGCCGCTTGCCATGAGAAAACTCTGGTTGATGATGGGATGTTTCCTTATATGGACGGCTTCTTTTTTTACCTCCTCTTTTGCAGGTTCTTGAGCTGCTACTTCAGTTGTTGGCGCGGCTTCCTCCTCGCTCTTTTCCTTTTGAATAAGATATAGAGGAATCTTGATAATCTGACCGGGATAGATCCAGTGTGGATTCGCTATCCATTTATTTTCTTCCCATATCTTGGGCCACATGAAGGGATCGTTCAATTCCGCCTTCGAAATATTCCAGAGGCAATCTCCCTTAATTACTTTATATTCCTTTATTTCCCGTGTCGCTGCAAAAGTGATCGAGGGTAAAAGCAGAAATACTATGAGTGCATATCTCATTATTCTTATTTTCGGCATGATTGTGCTCCTTCGTTAATTTTTTGCTGTGGTTTAAAATAACCGAGATGATCAAAACTGTCAAGAATATTGATAAGAGGCGGCATTTCTGCCAGTCCTGTCATCAGAAACAGAATATGAAATTCGCAGAGTGTCTATCACATATTCAATTAGTAATCGATAAACCTTAACCGCATTGATTCTGTTAAGTTGGTGAAGTCAGCAAACACTTTTTCCTGGAATGTTGTTTTCATATTTCCCCAATTCACATAACCTTTCCATCCCGCAACTTGAGATCCCCCGGCTTCAGCCGGGAAGGAATGCGCCGTACCTCGCGGGAAGTCTCGTTATCCTCTGCTTCGCGGGATAATTTCCAATAACCTTTGGCTATTGGATAATTCGACTAACAAACTTTAATGCGCTTCGCTTTTAAAGTTTGAGTCTCATTACGATCTGCAAGCTTCAGTCGCAGATGACCCCACGGTGACCTTTAGGTTATTTAGGTTATGCACTTTGTTTCTGAAGCTTGGGTCTCATTATTATAGGGAGCCTCCGGCTCCTATCGAAGGAGGCTCCACTCGGAAATAATCAAAAATAGCTGAAACTCTATCTTGACAAGTGGTATATGTTTCGGGAGCAAGTAATACAAAGATAATGATTTATATTGACAGGTAAAGAAAAATAGTGAAAATCCATTAAAAGATTCATAAGAAACCGAAAAATTTATCTTTAAATAATTAAATTTAGCGGGGGGCAGAAAGATGATACTACCTAAGTCTAAACTCACCAAGTTGGTTGGTTTAATAGCGCTTCCATTAGTTATACTGCAACTTACCAGTTGTGCTCACATGACGCCCTTGACTGCAGCGGCCAAGGAAGGTGATGTCGCCACAATCAAGGAGCTTCTAAATAAAGGTGCTAAAGTTGATGAGTCCAATTCAGGAAAATGGAGCGCAACACCATTATATTGGTCTTTATTTGATTGTAAATTTGAGGCAGTGGAACTTTTATTAAAAAAAGGGGCCAATGCAAATTCAGCTGATTCCTTTGGGTTGGCACCCTTAAACCTGGCAGTTTGTTGTAAGGATGTAGATCCTTCATTAATCGAGCATCTCATTGAAAAAGGAGCAGATGTCAATTATAAGAATACATCTGATGGTTGGAGAGGCTTACACTATGCAATTTCTTGTGGATCTGACGATATGGCGAGATTGTTGATTGAAAAAGGTGCTGACGTAAATGCCATTGCTGATGACGGAACAACTCCCCTTATACTTGCAGCAAAAAATGATTCCGTGTTTATAGCAAAGCTTCTGCTGGAAAAAGGGGCAGACGTCAATTGGCGAGATATGAAGAAAAAAAGCGCTATGTCATATGCTAAAGGTGTTTTAGGTATTTTCAAAAAGAAGAAGAAAATGATTCAACTTTTGGAAAGTGCTGGGGGCAATTAATAAGTATTGATAATAATGAGTTAAAGATTCGAATAAAAGAGGAAAAAATTTTATCATATTCTTTCATGAATGAAGTTAAGAAATACATCAGAATGAAAAATATGAACCGGAATAAGATGTCCTGACCTATACCTGGGTTGACCGTTGCCTTGTAAATTCCTTTAACAAATAAATCGTCAACCTCAACAAAGATGCAAGACTTTAATCCCGTGATTTGGAATCCCTCGGCTCCAGCCGGGGGATGAATGCGGTGTAATTTACGGGAGGTCGCGTTATCCTCTGCTTAGCGGGATATCCCTATGTGCTTTGCACAAGGGATAATTCGTCCAACAAATTTCAGTGCGCTACGCTTCTGAAACTTGGGACTCATTTTACAAATATTACGGTACTGCGTTTGTAATATTTGAGTTTTGTCAATTCCATTTACGCTTCAAATTTCGTTTTACTCATTTTCAGCGAAGGTCATTGATTCGACTTGCAAATATATTTTCTGTCCCACATGACTTCGCATGTGGGATAATTCGACTAACGCTTCAAACTTCACTTCGTTCGTTTTCAACGAGTCTCATTATTATAGGGATCCTCCGGCTTCTGCCGGAGGATCCCTATACAACTTATTGTGGCAGTATTTACAATAACCACTGTATATTGATTTTTTTCTTGATTTTTTAGGAATTACGTGGTACAATAAATAAAATTGTAAAAAGAGAATATTTTGGTTGAAAGGTCAAGTTTTCGGTTAGATGAGCCCATTTTAGGGTATGGTTACTTTAAGTAATTAAGCTGCGGCATAGCGTTTTTATCAAAAGGCCAAAGCTGATTAATGAAGGAGAGGAACCGCTTCTAATGGAAAAATAGTTGGTGTGTCACTCAAGAAATAAGAACAAAACAGATTACATTGTAAATACGAAGCGGTTATAATGGTTAACTAATAATTAAACCATTAATAAAAAGGCGGGTCATAAGGGACCCGCCTTTTTTATGTCTAACGGATAAAACGCACGTGTTTATGCGTTTTGACTGGATAATAAAAATTGGTATCTTGTTTTGAGCATATAGGTAGCGGCGCTGTGCCGGAGGTCGTGCAATCCGGCCTTGATTACGCACGACAGGGCGTAGCATGAAATTCCTTTGAACGTGTATCAAGATGGCATTGAACAAATACATTTCCAATGTCCTTTCTTATTGGTGTGAGCGCTTAAATTACCGGTTATACAAAGTATTACTTATCCGGATCGTCTCCCCCCCCAAAGCGGAAAAATACCTCTTTAGCAGTATTTACATGTCCGCAATTTTTCTATATAATTTCAGCGCATTTTGAATAATAACGCATAATTCCTTTTTCATATAAATGAGGGGAGAGATCACCGCCATCCTATGACAGTGGGGGTGAACGAAGGAGTTCTTTTGGCCGTTTTTTTCGGTTTTTTCATTGTCCTTGCTTTGCTGAATCCGTTTTATCCGCTCCATAGCGTGCCGCCCAATGAGGTGAGTCTCGCCGTGGGAACGCAGGCCGTTCCTCTCACCCTCCGTCAGAATATCAAACCCCGCACCGAATTTACCGCCGCCCACATCGTCAAACAACAATTCGATTATTCCTGCGGCTCCGCCGCCCTGGCCACCCTGCTCAACTATTATCTCGGGGAAAAATTAACGGAAAGACAGGTTATCGCGGGCCTCGTCGAGTACGGCGACAAGAAGCAGATCGAGCGGCTGCGGGCCTTCTCGCTCCTAGACATGAAGCGCTTCGTGGAAAAGCTGGGCTATCATGGCACGGGCTACAAGGCGGACATTGCGGACCTCAAGACCCTGGGCAAGCCCTGCATCGTGCCGATGGAAATCTTCGGCTACCAGCATTTCTGCGTCTTCCGGGGAATCGTCCAGGATCACGTTTTTCTGGCCGATCCCTATCTGGGGGATGTCAGTTACTCCGTGGAGCAGTTCCGTAAGATGTGGCAGCACAACGTAGCTTTCGTCGTCACCGACGGCGAAATCGTCAACAGCGCCCTCATGCTCAAGGAAGATGACCTGCGGTTCATTGATCTGGACGCCACGCGCCGCGCCCTCGACAACTTTCGGCCGCCTTCCTCCGTCACGATGGACAATATGCGTATTGACCGCGCCTTCAACACACGGCCAACGGTGCGAGGATCACAATGACTTAAGGTTCCTTTATTTATTGATCATTGGGTTAGAGTGATTCTGGTGATGGTTATTGCGAAGAAAACTTTTTTGTAGAAAATTAAAATCAGGCAGAGTACCCAAATAGCCATTGTTTGCACGTCCAATCAAATATTAGATTGCACGTCCGGTAAAAAAGTTGGCGGATGACATAATCCGAAGTACGATTGATTTTTTTAAGTAAACTAAGGAGACCATTTCATGAAGAGACGCTTAATCCTGATGATCATTTTGATTATCACCTCGCTGATGATCGCACCGGTTTTGGCCCAAACACAGACCCAGACGCAGGATCAACAGACCCAGACCACCGGGCCTGCGTCTGCTGTGGCATCCGATAAAACCCCGGCAACGGCCGAGGAACAACAGACCCAGACCACCGAGCCTGCGTCTGTTGCGGCATCCGATAAAACCCCGGCAACGGCCAAGAAACAACAGACAACGGATGAGCCGGAGGGGATTCTCCAGAAGCTCCAAGACCTCCAAAATCAGGTGGACAAACTGAGGGAGCAGGGTCGCACCCGCGAGAAGCTCACCATTACGAAGGAGGAGCAGGCGGAGCAGGAAAAATCCGTTTTGACGGCGGCGGGACGGGACTACACCATGATGCAGAAGGGAAAAATCGAACTGGATTACAGCCTGCGCTATGAGTATATCTCCTCCAGCTCAATCATCTCCGCCACGGAAATCGAGGCCCACGCCAACCATACGATCCGTAACATCATTGACGTTCAGTACGGCCTGCGCAACAACATCACCACCGACATCAGTGTCCCCTACGTCTATGTCTATGACAAGACGGGAAGCGCCTCGGCCCTGGACACCAGCGACATGGGCGATATAACCCTGGAGCTGGAATACCAGCCCTTCAAAAGCGGCGGCGATTGGCCCGCGACGACGATCACAATGGCGGCCACCCTCCCCACGGGCCGGAGCCCCTACGAGATCAACCGCGACACGGACCTGCCGACGGGTAACGGCTTTTACGCCTTCTCTTTGGGCATGAACATGAGCAAATCCATCGACCCGGCCATGATCTTCGGCGCCATCAGCGGTACCTACCGTTTTACGCGCACAGCCCTCAGCCAAAACATAAACGGCGCCATACTGGATGAGGTTAAGCCGGGCATGAGTTTCAATGCCGCCATCGGCTTGGCCTACGCCATCTCCTACGCTCTATCGATGAACATTCAGTTTCAGTACGGATACAATATGAGTACGGACTATTCTTTCACGAACGCTGCGGATTCGACAGCGCCGGCCTACAGTACAGGAGACCTCGTCATCGGGGTGGGCTGGCGCGTTTCGCCGAAAACGACGCTGTCTTTCTCCGTGGGTATCGGATTGACGAAGGATGATCCGGACTTTTTCTTATTATTCCGTGTGCCTTTCACTTTTTGAGCAAGACATAGATGATCGGATTACCTATGAAACGAAAACGATATGGGTTTATCATTCTCCTTTGGATACTCCTGTGCCTTCCCCGTGACGGGGCCGCTGGCATTAATGAGCAGCTGGCCATCGATACGCGGGCCATGTCGCTGGCCAACTCCGTCACCGCAGACCCCGAGGGGCCCTTCTCCGTCCATTACAACCCCGCCGGGTTGGATCGCACCACTGGGACGGAAGTCATCATGGGCCTGAACTACATTCCCATCTTAGATATCAAGGGGAAATTCACCCAGGGGAAGGACCCCGCCACGGGCAAACTGTGGGCACCCTTCGGAGGCTGGTTCAATAACGGCATTGATCCCGAGGCTGGCCGTGGCAGTAACACCTCGCCAGTGATAGCACTACCCTTCCTGGGCACACTCCCCTTTATTGCAGCGCCTACCAACGGGATCGTCCATCACGACAAGGACTCGCCCTTTGCCTACGGCTTCGCCATCGTTACGCCCTTCGCGGGTGGCTGGAGACACAACGATGCCGACGACCCCATGCGCTTCCTCGGCCAGACTGTATCCCTTGCCCGCATAGTGTTGGAACCCGGCATCTCCTACCGGGTGACAAAAACCCTCGCCATCGGCGCGTCCTTTGGCTTGGGACTATCCTTCATGGATTTCCAAACGCGGATGCGCGCCCCGAACGACATGGTGGCCCTGACGGGTGCCCTCGGGCAATCCACCAAAGGCCTGGAGATACCGATTGTCTCGGAGCTGACGTTGCCTGCACCCTGGTTCGGCGGCGGCCTCAGCCCCTATGAAGACTTAGGCGGTCTGAAATTCTTCGCCCAAGACGACCTGAACACCTCCTTCAACGTCGGATTTCTTTGGGATCCCTTCAGTTGGGTGTCTTTCGGCGGCGTCTATCAGAGCCAAGCCACCGCCGACATGAAAGGTAGATACGAGTGGCAGTATAGCCCCAGCGTGCAGAGCATGATCAACTGGATGGGTTCGTCGCCGACGACGATCATTGCCGCCGCCATGTTCGACCTGCCGACCCACGTTGCGAGCCAGGATACGGGAAACATGTCGATCAGTGTCGTCTACCCCGCACATGCCCAATTTGGCATCAAGTTCCAGCCCCACCCTCTCATCAAATTCCTCGTGGACGCCAACTGGACCGATTGGGAGGCCTGGAAAACCACGACAATAGTCTTTGACCGGGATATGCCACTCCTGCGAATGGCCAGGATGCTGGGCTATTCATACGGCAGCAATTCGATGGTAATACAAAACGGCTTTAAGAACGAAGTGCATTTAACCTACGGCCTGGAGATTAACCCTTCCGGCCCTGCCACCCTGCGCCTTGGTTACGAGTACCGGCCAACCTCCAATACGCCTGACCATTTCGGTCTGCTTCCCCTGGGGGACATGAGGATCTATTCCATCGGCATCGGCCTCGACCAAAGCAAGCAGGCGCCGCCCCGGAAAATCAAGAAGCTTTCCGACCTCCTGCACCAGATGCTCAATCCCGACCAGCTTGATCTTACATTCAGCTATATAACGTCCGATTACAAGGTCAGCTACAATCAAAGCACGAACTTCAACAACACAGACTTTACGAATATGATCTACAACCCCTTTGCCGGTCTGACGTATGAAGAGAAAGCGACGATTTACATCATATCGTTAAAACAGACCTACTTTTTTTGAAAACGGCATCCTGAACGTTTGAGAAGGGAGTCATCCTGACACGCATCGACGGAATAATCGCTCATAATGCATGAAAAACGACCGGGATGGCCGACAGTGTTTGCTTTTTCATCCCTTGATATGTTATAATATATATTATTGCAGGCTCTTTGAAAAAAGGATCGATGGGATCTTCATCGTCCATCGCGCCTCACATACGGTAAAGGAACGACAGGAAGCGCCAAACCAGGAGCAATCCTGGGACGGAAAGCCACGGGTCCGGATTTTGAAGGCCGGATGGCCGGGTTGCCTCAATACCAAACCAGGAGTAATCCTGGGACGGAAAGCCACGGGTCCACTTGTAGGAGGGTGGATGGCCGGGTTGCCTTCAAAAAGCCAAACCACGGGTAACCGTGGGACGGAAAGCCACGGGTCCATTGCCAGGCAATGGATAGCCGGGTCTGCCTCCTCAATGCCAAACCAGGAGCAATCCTGGGACGGAAATCCACGGGTCCGTTCGATAAGCGGATAGCCGGGTTACCTGAAGAAAGCATAGCTTTCTCCAGAAAGGAGATTTCACATGAAGCGAAGAAATATCGTCATGACGTTACTGTTGGCAATTGGACTTATGATAATCCCTCAAATGGGAACAGCCGGGATGACACCCCTCTCCGAAGAACAGCTGAGCAACGTTGTCGGTCAGGCGGGCATATCTATTCAGATCGATAAGCTCAACTGGAATATAACACTCGACACTCTGTCCTACGGTGACGCGGATGGTCTGGGTCCCGGAACCAATACCACTGCAGGCTATCTCAGCCTGTGCGGGATTGTGTTCAAAGGCGCCGCCCAGTTCACAGACCCCCTGACGGTGGATGTCGTAACCACGGGGAACGGAACGGGGCAGGTCGGGCTGACCAGCCTTAACGTGACCATGACCGGAATGACGCTGCAGGTGGATCGTTTTTCCATCGACGCCATCCGGCTCGGCTCCCAGCCAGGAACCGGCGACAGTCTCGGCAGTATCTATATGTCCAACATGGTTGCCAGCATAACAGGGAAGGTGCAGATGAGCGCCACGCACTGAGCACAATGACAATCTGTTGTTCCTTTACCCACTTTTCCCGGGGCATGCGCATTGACTCCCCGGTCATATTCTTCATCACTATTTCCAGGAAGCTTACGGGGAAGTCACTGGTCAAGTAATAGATCTGCTTGAAGTTTCAGAAAGCCCCGATTATTTGCACCAGAAAAGACGGTAGCAAAGTCGGTATTGAACGCGTTTGAGTGAAACGTGGTAATCATGGAGTTTTTCAACAGCCCCATCATAACGACATTTTTTTGACAAGTACATTAGGAAAGGATCAAAGATGATCTCAAGGCGGCAAAAAGGAGGGCGTACATAAGAGTACGTCGAGGAGTCGACGGCAAAGCCAACAAAGAGATCGCCGAACAGCCTTTCTTAAACTCGAAGACAGTCATGACCCATCTGCGCAGCATCTTCGCGAAGCGGCTGTGCCGCAGTAACAAATAATGATTGACGCTTCATGTCCCCCCGGCTGGGTATTGAAGGGGGGACGTGTTGATGAAGAGTCAGTGAATAGTAACGAGTGACAGTGACGGGAAAAAGCTAAAAGACATCCACCTCCGTCACTACGTTACACCTCCGCCAGCGGAGGATATGGAATAACATTTTCTCCTATTGCAACACAGTCTCCAGGTAGAGGCTACGCTTTTGAATAAGCGTCATGCCCAAATGACGCCTTAGTCGTTTTCTATTTTTTTTCTTCCTTTCCTTTTTTCAGAGTGACGAAGAAATTGTTTTTGCCGCGACGAATCAGCATCAATAGGGAATCGCCTTTGTCGCCAGCGGTCAGGGCGTCCTCATACTCCTTTAAACCGGAAATTTCGATATTATTGACTTTCAGGATGATGTCCCGGAGTTTCAAGCCGGCTTCGTCGGCCGATCCCCCCGCCTTGACGTTTGTGATGATGACGCCGGTTTTTTCCGGTATCCCTAAATACTTGGCAATTTCCGGCGTCACCTCCTGGGCCGTAATGCCGAACTGTTCGGTCGCGTGGCTGCCTGAGGCCTGTTCCTGCGGGTCTTTTCGTTCCGCAATGACGATGGGAAGGGTTATCTCCTTGCCGTTCCGGAAGACCTTGACGTTAACTTTGCTGCCGACATGCAGTTTCGCCACGATCTGCCCCAGTTCCCGGTCGTCGTTGACTGTTTGGCCGGCAACTTCCAGGATGACGTCGCCAATTTTGATTCCCGCCTGATCCGCCGCGTCGCCCGTGAAAACGTTGCCGACCAGGGTGCCCTGGCGATCCTTGAGCTTGAGGTTCTGCCGCATGTCGTCCGTGATATTCTGAGAGGTCAGACCCAGCCAGCCCCGGGTTATTTTCCCGCTGGTTTTTAGGTCTTCGAGGATTTCCTTGGCCATATTGATGGGAATGGCAAAGCCGATCCCCTGCGCCTGGGCGACGATGGCCGTATTGATGCCCACGACTTCTCCGGCCAGATTGCAGAGGGGACCGCCGCTGTTTCCGGGATTGATCGAGGCGTCCGTCTGGATGAAATTGTCATAGGGACCGGCGCCGATCGTCCGGCCCTTGGCGCTGATGATTCCAGCCGTGACGGTGTGGTCGAGACCGAGAGGATTCCCGATGGCGAATACCCATTCGCCGATCCGGGATCGATCGGAATCTCCCAGACGGGCATACGGCAGTTTCACAGGCGAGGTGATCTTAATGAGGGCCAGGTCCGTTGCAGCGTCCCTGCCCTTGATCTCGGCGTCGTATTCCTTTCCATTGGCTAGTTTCACCTCAATCTTGTCGGCCTTATCCACGACGTGATTGTTGGTGAAGATATAGCCGTCCTCGGAGATGATGAAACCGGATCCCAGACCCCTCTGATTAAAATCACGCCCCAGAAGGTCCTTGACTATCCTGGCCGTCGAGATATTGACAACCGTCGGGCTGAGCCTTTCCACCAGATCGGGGATAGATGCCGGCGTGACGACAACATTGTCCTTTCCGGAAGCCAGGGCAGGCGTTGGCCCCCATCCCGGGACAAGGCCGGACAAAACCCCGGCGCAAAGAAACAAACCCGCAAACAGCAACCCCATACCGAAATGCCGGTAAAACCGACCCGTCTCTCTTGTTGTACTCATAATATATTTCTCCTATGATTCATCGCTGCAATTTTCTAATACTCTCAATATTCCCTCCTTTGATAAAGGAGGGCTAGGGAGGATTTTATGCACATCCTTCAAATCCCCCTCAATCCCCCTTTAAAAAAGGGGGAGGTAGAAATGGAATTCTTTCCTCATTATTCCCTCACCGATTATCTTCGATAACGACCCCTTTTTTCTCAATCTCTTCGCCAAAGCCGGATTTATCCTCACCACGGATGAAAAGGTGAGGTTCGATCAATATGTCGATATCCACCGCTACATGGTAAAGACTGGACATCAGTTTCAGGTAATCCACATTTTCATCCAATCTGTCCATGAAAAGACCGATATCGATATCGCTGTATTCCTCCGGTTTGCCATTTGCATATGAACCGAATAACACCGCCTTGTCGAATTTCACAACGTCCCGAGCTGCATTCACATAACTTATTGCTTTTCTTTTAGCTTCTCTTTTATCCATGCGTGCATCTCCCGTGTTTCATGCAATATTTTGGTGCATTTCTCATGATCCAGCGATTTGAACAGCCTGTCTTTGTATTCCGGATACCTGGTTTCAATATTCATTGGCAGCAACATCTCCGTGAAAGCTTTCTGCCGGTCCGATAAAGAATCAAATAAGGCTGTTTCCTTGAGTAAAAAAAGGATATTGTGCGTCTTCGGAGGCAACTTTCCCTTTAGCAACTGATAATGGGCCTTCAGTGTCTTTTCAATCGCCTGATGACACATGAAGCCGACATAAAGATACCTTCCGGCCTTCAGCAAGGCCTCTGCCGTTGTCAGGTCATACTCCGCGATGTCCAGCCAGTAGTTTATCTTTTCATCCATCGATGCAATTTCCTAATACTCTTGTATGAAACTTCCCCGTAAACCATACCCCTCCCAAGATCAAGGTGTTATATCTGGTTTTGCAACATGTCGCGGCAGCGTTACGCTATCGCTAACGCACCGGACAACCTGTGGTGGTGACAAACAATATGCAAATTTTCATAACAGCCTTTTTTCGTTTTTGCAATTAAAAATCATTGCCCATTCCATCAACATTGAACTCGTTGGGGTGAAATGTGTGGTATATAACGAAAATTTTTTTGACAAGTACATCAGGAAAGACTATATGTCGAGCGGAGCCCCGTCCGGCTGGAGCCGGAGGTATTCCAAGTCGCGGGATCGAATACGCCCGGAAAATACCGCAGAAAAAGGCAACCGATAAGGAAAAAAATGGAAAGAGCCGGATTGGAGTGCAATGAAGAGGGGATCATGAAAAGAGCTTCTGAATATTTGAACATCCCTGGTGGGAAGCGTATTTGGTTTCAGGATTTTCAGCCTCACTTCAATTTGCTTGTCCTGGATCCCATCAAGAGGTTTCCTTTCAAGATGGATGACATGCTGATTGGTTTTGTCTTCATGTCCTGCTGCATCGACTATCTCTCCGGATTCTGGTGGGGCGAAAACAGGGAGATCGGAATGGTCAGGCAGGCATATGTCGGCTTCATCAACGAGTATTTTCGGCCGCGGGGTCTATACAATGCCAAGGGTATTTACGATAGTCTGCGCAATGGTCTGGTTCATCTGTTCACGATCAAAGACAAATTATATGAACTGACTTTTGATGAACCCCAGAGGCACCTTACCTTAAGCCATAATGGTTTTATTGTTCTGAATGCCGGCAATTTTCGTAACGATTTAATTGATGCGGCAAACCGATATTTTAACGAAGTAGGAAAAAATCCCCAATTGCTGGATAAAGCGTTTCAACGCTATGAAAGGGATGGGTTTATCAGGTGGATAGACTGAACCCGTAATTCGATCCACGATATGAATATTTTTTTACTCATCTTTCAGCCTGCTGAATTTTTAACCATATATACCATTGTTATCACTAGATTATTAATATATTCCAGACCCATTTTCCCCGTATTAAGCCAATAATAAATATTTCTTGACATAATTATAAATTTGGTTATTCTCACACCATTTACGTAAGTGGGCCAAGCTAAGGAAATCCCTGTCCGATAAGATACACCGATGCGCATGGGCTTCTGTCCGGCAACCGGCCAAATGACGGAAAAAACGGAGGGAGAACAGATGATCAAGCTGGCTATAATGTGCACTGATGAAGAATCCGAGACGCGATTGCTGAATCGCCTGCGCGACGAAAAAGATCTCATAGTCCACGGGTTCATTATTATTCAGAATGTTGTCCATGAATTGGACAAGGGCGCGGCGTTCCTGAATAAAATGATCGGGTCGCCGCCGGATATTATCATTGTGGATGGGAAAATCCTGCGTGATGCAGCAGCCCTGTCTTTGCCGCCGATCCTGGAGTATACGAAAAAATGCGCCTTCACGCGGGCCATCATCATCGGAGATCGCTTTAACGAGGAAAACTTGATAGTCATGATGAAGGAAGGCGCGCGCGGTTTTTTACTGAGAGAGCATCTTGACGCCGACATTATCAAATGCATCCGCGTCGTCGCCCGGGGCGAGATATGGCTGAGCACCCACCTGATCGGCCGGGTCTTCGATGAACTCCTCCGCCGGGAATGCGAGGAAAAGCACCTGCTCAAATCATCTCCCAACAGCCATCAATTGGCCAAAATGAAAACCGTTTCACGGCGGGAAATGGAGGTCATGGCGCTCATCAGCGAAAGCATGACCAACGAAGAAATTGCCCAAAAACTTTTCCTGAGCGCCAAAACCGTCAAGTCGCATGTCAGCAACATCTTCGAAAAAACAGGCATCCGCAACCGNNATGAGTGACGGCATTCTGAATAATTCCATTACTGTCACTTCGCGTATAAACGCGACGAGAAAGCTTAAACGCGCTCATACTAAAGGAGTAATTTCCCTTAGGTAATCACCCCAAAAGCGGGAAATACCCCTTTAGTGGTATTTACTTTCCCGCCGTTTTTCGATACTCTACTCTCGCAGTTAATAATAATGCAGAGGAGGCTCCAAGGATGTATAAGGCGGCTTCACGAAAGATCGGAATTTTCCTGGCAGGTTTTGTCCTTCTGGCAGGGGCGGCCATTGCGCCTCCATCGCTCTGCGCCGGCATGCATGAGCTTTCCGACGGGGAGATGGCGGTTATTTACGCCCAAGGCTTCTCCACATTCACCCTTTCTACCGATACTAATGGCAACTCACTCGTCGCGCTCAATTTCAGCGGCGTCACCCTGAGCACCTGGACGGAAATTCAATCGATGAAAATGGGCTACTACCTGAAAGGTACGACAGCCTGGGACAACGACTGGACAAACGTCTCACTGGGAACGTCCAGCACTGATCTCGTCGCCCAGGGTCTTTACATCAAGGCGGGATTTTCGGGCGACATTACCAATCCGGCGACACGCCAGCTGGAATATGTGCAAATCGGGACAACAAGTCTGACCGGGCCGATCAGCGCTAACTTCAATAGTTTCAGTGGCACTCTCGACAACGGCGTCACGAACATTAGCCGTACTAATCTCGGGGCGGCGACGATCACGTCCAACGGGGGCGGTTTTTACCTGTCCCTGTCACGCAATGGAGTTGGAAACCAGATGGGCTACTCGTTCAACTGGGGCAGTGCCACCAGAACGCCCTAAAATAAAAGTCCTTTCCTCAGTAAGCGGAAAGGACGCAGAATACAGAATACAAAATTAAGGAGGTGATGCACGGCGGAATGAGGAAGGGGTGAGGAAGGAGTGTCCTCACCGGAGNNATTTTCGCCTTTAACCAATTTAAATGAAAAAAAGGAGAAGATATGAAGAACATATTGAAGGCAATAGCCTTTATCGCTTGTTTGATGTTGCCTCTGTCCGCCATGGCCATGTCGGCCATAAGTGACAGCGACCTGTCAACTATGACAGGCCAGTCCGGCGT